>CAZKHE010000069.1:0-23129 GCA_964552535.1 uncultured Enterobacteriaceae bacterium
CGCTCGGCCTGCTGACGCTGCCGACGCTGCTCAAGCGCGGCTACCACCCCGGCATCGCCTGCGGCGCCATCTGCGCCTCCGGGACGCTCGGCCAGATCATCCCGCCGAGCCTGATCCTGATCCTGCTCGCCGACATCATGCAGCTTTCCGTCGGCACCCTGTTCGCCGCGGCGGTGATGCCCGGGCTGCTGCTCGCGGCGATCTACTGCGTGTACATCGTCATCGTCGGCATGGTGAAGCCCGAGTGGGTGCCGCCGATTCCCGTCGAGGAGCGCGACGCCGTCTCCCGGCGCGAGCTCTGGACGCGGTTCCTCAAGGTGGTCGTGCCGCCGGTGCTCCTGGTGATCGCGGTGCTCGGGTCGATCATCGGCGGCATCGCCGCGCCGACCGAGGCCGCGTCGATGGGCGCGCTCGGCTCGATCCTGGTCACCGCCTTCGCCGGCCGCTTCTCCATGAAGGTGCTGCGCGAGGTCGTCCAGTCCACCACCAAGATCACCGCGATGATGATGTTCATCCTCATCTGCGCGCAGGTGTTCGCCCTCGCCTTCCGCGGCCTGAAGGGCGAGGACCTGATCACCGACATGTTCGCCTTCCTGCCCGGCGGCGTGAATGCCGACATCTGGTTCCTGATGCTGCTGATCTTCGTGCTCGGGTTCTTCCTCGAGTGGATCGAGATCAGCTACATCGCGGTGCCGCTGTTCCTGCCGGTGTTCGCGGCGCAGGGCGTGGACCCGGTGTGGCTCGCGATGCTCATCTGCGTCAACCTGCAGACCTCGTTCCTCACGCCGCCGTTCGGGTGGGCGCTCTTCTTCCTGCGCGGCGTGGCGCCGCCGGAGATCACGACGCGCGACATCTACCTCGGCGTCATCCCGTTCATCGCGATGCAGGTGCTCACGGTGGTGCTGGTGTTCATGTATCCGCAGATCGCGCTGTGGCTGCCGAAGGCGATCGGGTGGTAGGCGGTGATGCGGAGGGCGCAACGGCGTAGACTACCCTGCTGAACACTCGGCACGGCGACTGCGGGCGGCGGCATGGCCCGGATCGCGGGTCGCCGCGGGGGTCTCGACGTGCTGCTGCCCAGGCGTCCGAAGCTCATCGTGGACGCCGGCGCGAATGTGGGCCTGAGTACCGCGTACTACGCCAAGCGCTATCCCGACGCCAAGGTCATCGCCATCGAGCCCGATCCCGGCAACTGTGCGGCGTTCGTCCGCAACACCGCGGCGTTCGGGAACGTGAGGCTGCTCGAGGGCGGACTGTGGTCCCACACCGGCTGGCTGCGCCTCGCCAACGCGGGCGCCCGCTCCTGGTCGTTCTGGTGCGAGCCCAGCCGCGAGGGGCGAGCCCGGAGCGTTCCAGGCCTACTCGATGGCCGACGTGCTCGACCGGTCCGGCGAGGCCCGCTGCGATCTCCTGACGCTCGACATCGAAGGCGGCGAGGCGGAGCTCTTCTCCCGCAACACGGAGCAGTGGCTGCACCGGGTGGACGCGATCCTGGTGGAGATCCACGGGGAGACGGCCGACCGTGCCGTCCGGTCGGCGTGCAGCGAGCCCCAATTCAGCTCGAGACAGATCGGGGAGAAGCTGCTGCTGCAGCGGCGTTAGCGGTTGCGGCGGGGCGCCGGGGCGACGGCCGGCCACGGTCGCTTCGCCAAGTGGGGTGTTTCCGGACCCACGCGTACCCGGTTGGTTATACAACGCGGCGCCCTCGCGTTGTATAACGGCTATACAACAAGCGGCGATTCTGTTGTATAACCGCGGCATGGCTCCTGCCGCACGCTACGCCGAGCTTTCTCTCTCCGCCCAGACGGCGTACGCCGAATTGTTCGAGCAGGTACGCGCCGCGGAGCTGCAACGCTCCGTCGCGCAGCTCAACGGCAGCTTTGCATCGAAGTCGGTGAAGGGGCGCGCATACTGGTACTTCGCCTACCGTGACATCGATGGCTCCGTGCGGCAACTCTACGTCGGTCCCGACGACGAACGGGTGCGTGCCCTGATTGCCCGCTTCCGCGAGCAGACCCCGCGCCCACTCGGCCCGATGGCGAAGGCGGCCGTGGCGCTGGGCTGCGCCGCGGCGGTGCCCAGGCAGTTCCGCATCGTCCGGCGTCTGGCCGAGTACGGGTTCTTCCGCGCGGGCGGCGTCCTCATCGGCACCCACGCTTTCGTGTCCCTCGGGAACATGCTGGGCATTCGCTTCGCCGACGGAGCGGCCACGCTCGACGTGGACTTCGCGCACGCAGGGGGCAACATCTCGGTCGCGCTTCCCGCCAACCTGAAAGTGGACGTGCACAAGGCGATCGACTCGCTGGAGATGGGGTTCCTGCCGATCACCGAGCTTCAGGGAGGCGAGGGCGGTACGTACCTCAACCCCGCGGACCCGGAGCTCAGGCTCGACTTCGTGACGCCCATGACGCGCGCGTCGGACAAGGTGGTACGCATCGAGAACCTCAACATCGCCCTGCAGCCGCTCAAGTTCATGGAATTCGCGCTGGAGAACATCGACCAGGCTGCGCTCCTCGCGGAAGAAGGCGCGGTCGTCGTGAACGTCCCGGCGCCCGCCCGCTTTGCGGTGCATAAGCTCATCGTTCACGGCGAGCGGGGCGGCAGCTTCCGCACGAAGGCCAACAAGGACCTCCTTCAGGCTGCCGCCTTGATCGAGTTCCTCGCCGACCAGCAGAGCGACGATCTCGCGCTTGCCTGGCGCGATGCGATGACCCGCGGACCGGGGTGGAGCAAGCGCGCCATCCAGGGAAGGGATGCGCTGCTGCGGCTCAAGCCGGCCGTGCGCGGCATCGAGCACCTCGACGATTGATGATCCCAAGACGATAGGGAGTACCCATGCAGAACTCGATCCGCGGCACCCGCGGCATGGCCACCGCGCCGCACGCCCTCGCCGCCCAGTCCGCCCTCGCCGTCCTGCGCGAAGGCGGCAATGCCCTCGAGGCGATGATCGCCGCCGCCGGCACCATCGCCATCGTGTATCCCCACATGAACTCGATCGGCGGCGACTCGTTCTGGCTGGTGCACGCGCCCGGGCAGGACGTCTCCGGCATCGACGCGTCCGGCGCCAATGCGCAGGCGGCGACGCTCGACTGGTACCGCGAACGCGGCATCACCACCGCGATCCCTTTCCGCGGCGGCGTCGCGGCGAACACCGTCGCCGGGACCATCTCCGGCTGGGGCGCGGCCTACGCGCGCGCGAAGCAGCTCGGCGGCAGGCTGCCGCTCTCGCGCCTGCTGGCCGATGCCATCCACTACGCGAAGCACGGCATCCCGGTCACCACCAGCCAGTTCAACGCCACCACCGCCAAGCGGGCGGAGCTCGAGCCGCAGCCGGGCTTCTCCGACACATTCCTCCCCTGCGGCGTGGTGCCTCCCGCGGGCAGCGTGTTCGTGCAGCCGAAGATGGCCGCGACGCTGGAGCGCATCGCCGCCGCCGGCACCGACGACTACTATCGCGGCGAGCTCGCGCGCGCCAACGCCGCCGACCTCGCCAGGGCCGGCTCGCCGATCGTGCTCGCGGACCTCGAAGCGCATCAGGCGAAGTGGGTCAAGCCGCTGGTGCTCGAGCACTCGCAGGGCCGCTGCTACAACATGGTGCCGCCCACGCAGGGCGTCATCTCGCTCGCGATCCTCGGGCTGCTCGACCGCCTGCCGCTCGCCGGGCTCGATCCGCTGGGCGCGGACTACGTGCACTACTGCGTCGAGGCAACCAAGCAGGCCTTCCGCCACCTCCGCGATCCGCACGTCACCGATCCCGCGCACATGAAGGTCGATGCGCAATCGCTGCTCGCCGCGTCCAAGCTGGACGAACTCGCCCACGGCATCGCGAAGGACAAGGCGATCCCGTGGGGCAAGGGCAAGGGCCCGGCGGACACGGTCTGGATGGGCGTGATCGACGGCGAGGGGCGCGCCGTGAGCTTCATCCAGTCGATCTATCACGAGTTCGGCTCGGGCGTGGTGCTCGGCTCGACCGGCGTCAACTGGCAGAACCGCGGCTGCAGCTTCTCGCTCGACCCGAAGCACATCAACGTGCTCGCGCCCGGCAAGAAGCCCTTCCACACGCTCAACCCGGCGATGGCGCTGCTCAAGGACGGCCGCACGATGGTGTACGGCAACATGGGCGGCGACGGCCAGCCGCAGAGCCAGAGCGCGGTCTTCACGCGCACCGTGCTCTACGGCATGCACCCGCAGGCCGCGATCACCGCGCCGCGCTGGCTGCTCGGCCGCACGTGGGGCCAGACTAGCGAGACGCTCAAGCTCGAGTCGCGTTTCGCGCCCGAGGTGGTCGCGGAGCTCGCGCGCCGCGGCCACGACGTCGAGGTGCTGCAGGCCTTCGACGAGACCATGGGCCACGCCGGCGCGATCGTCCGGCACACCAACGGCGTGTTCGAAGGCGGGACCGATCCGCGCAGCGACGGAGCGGTGGCGGGGTTCTGATCCGCGCTGCGCGATAGCGCAATCGTCAAACACTGTCACACGCACGGAAATGCGACACCCGGCGGCGCGCCGGTGCCGTCGATTGCACGTCGTCATCCACGTCATTGCGCGCACGACTGTCAAATGTTGTGCAGAACGATCCACGGCCTAAGCCAATCGATATAGTGCGTCCACCTCGAACAATCTGGCGGACTACAACATGCGACTCCGACTGCTGACTTCCTCGCTGGCCGCTGCGGCGCTTTTCGGCACTGCCGCTCACGCTGCGACTGTCACGCCCAACACGTGGCAGCAGGTCAACACGCCGGTCACCATCGGCGGCGAAGTGATCACGAGCTCCGTCAACACCAACGCCACCGCCTCGGCGTTCTGGAACAACAGCACCGCGGATGGCAGCAGCTGCCTGAACATCGGCTGCTTCGTGACCAAGACGGGGGGCTTCTCGTCCAACGCCAACAGCCCCGCGCTCTTCAATCCGGTCTATCTCGGCAACAACAACGGGTCGGCCTTCGGCAACTTTTCGCTGAGCGCCGGCCCCGCCGGATCGGCGAGCCAGCCGGTGACGATGCTGGCCGAAGTCGCCGGCAACGCCTCGCGCAACTGGCTCGGGTGGTACGACGCGAGCATCACGGACCTCAGCCAGCTCAACTCGAGCAATTGGGGCGTCATCTTCAACGGCGCGGCCACCACCGGGGCCTCCACGACGTTCACGCCGACGACGAACTTCGGTTTCTGGATGGCGTACGTCACCGGCCCGACGTTGAGCGTCTCCAACATCCGCTTCCTCACCAACACCGGCCTGCAGAGCGGCGACTCCGCGGGGAACCAGCACTTCGCCCTGTTCGCGCGCAGCGCCGCAGCCGCCAACGTTCTGCCCGCGCAGTTCTGGCTCGGCGTGGAAGATCTGCCGCTGGGCAACGCGGACAAGGACTACAACGACATGATCGTGTCGTTCGAGGTCGTGCCGGTGCCGGAGCCGGGCTCGTTCGCGCTGATGGCGCTCGGGCTGGGCGCGTTCGCGATCATGCGGCGCCGGATGAGCGCGGCGAAGTCCTGATCCGATCAGCCGTTGCGCTTACAGAAACGGCGGGCAGTGCCCGCCGTTTTTCTTTTCCGCGCTGGAAAGCGACGTTACAGCGGATACCCGGCGTCGAGCACGTCCCGCGTCTCCGGATGCCTCCGCATGTACGTCCGCACGTACGAGCACATCGGCGCCACCTTGAACTGATGCTCCCGCGCGTACTCGATCGCGTGCTTCACCATGGCGGCGGCGATGCCGCGGCCCTCCTGGGCCCGCGGCACCTCGGTGTGCACCATGCGCATCACGCCGCCGTCCAGCCGGTAGTTCGCGACCGAGAGTTGGCCCTCGACCGTGGCCTCGAACCGTTGCGCCGCCTCGTTGTGGACCACCTCGACGTGCGTCCGCTCGCTCATGCTCACCCCATCGTCCAGTCGACCCAGCCGAAATACGCCGTCGCCAGCACCACCAGGCCGAACACGATCCGATACCAAGCAAAAATCGTGAAATCGTGGCTCGCGATGTAGCGCAGGAGCCAGCGGATGCACACGAAGGCCGCGACGAAGGACGTGACCAGCCCCACGCCGAAAATGCCGGCGTCGTGCACGTCCAGCAGGCCGCGATTCCGGTACAGATCGTAGGCGCCGGCTGCGACCAGCGTCGGCACGGCGAGGAAGAACGAGAACTCCGTCGCCGCCTTGCGCGAGAGGCCGAACAGCAGGCCGCCGATGATCGTGGCGCCCGACCGCGACGTGCCCGGGATCAGCGCGAACGACTGCGCGAACCCCACCTTCAGCGCGTCGAGCCAGGTCATGTCGTCCACTTCCTGCACGCGCACGGTGTGCCGCCGCCGCTCGGCCCACAGGATGACCAGGCCGCCGACGATGAACGCGATCGCCACCGGCACCGGCTTGAACAGCGCCGCCTTGATGTACTTGCCGAAGAGGAGTCCGAGCAGCGCGGCCGGGATGAACGCGATGATCACGTTGAGCGCGAAGCGCTGCGCCTTCGCGTCCGAGAACAGGCCGGCGGCCACCGCGGCGAAGCGCGCGCGGTAGTGCCACACCACGGCGAGCATCGCGCCCGTCTGGATGACCACCTCGAACACCTTGCCCTTTTCGTCATTGAACCCGAGCAGGTCCGCGGCCAGGATGAGATGGCCGGTGGAGGAGATGGGGAGGAACTCGGTGAGGCCCTCGACGACGCCGAGGATGAAGGCCTTGAGAAGCAGTGCGATGTCCATGCCCGCGGCATTGTACCGTCGGCGCGAATGTGAACATTGGTCAACTCCCGCGCATCCCGGGGCGGCCTCGATATATTCGGAGCACGTGCTGCGCCACAGTCCGACATCCCCGGAGTGGCTTTGCGGCCGCACCCCGGATCAACAGGACACCATGAGAACCCTCCTTCGCAAGCTGGCCGCCGCTGCAGCCATCGCCTCGCTCCCGATGTCGGCTTCCGCCTCCTACGTCTGGACCTTCGACCTCGACTTCATCGCGAACGAGAACCTCGTGTCGACCACCGATCTCGCGCGCGTGACCATCACGGCCAACGACCCGGCGAATGCGGGCACGTCCAGCCTGTGGACCTTCAAGATCGAGAACCTGGTGGGCGCCAAGCTGTTCGACTTCGGCTTCAACTTCGCCGGCACCGGGGAGGTGGTGACCTCCTCCATCTTCGTCGACGTTCCCGGCACGACGAAGGACGTCTCCTATGTCGTCGAGAAAGGCGCGTCGCCCTCGCCGGCGGGGGTATACGGCGCGTTCGAATACTTCTTCACCGCGGATCCGCAGGGGCGCGCCGTCAAGAGCGTCTCGTTCGACATCACCTCGAGCGCCATCGCCTACGGCCCGAACTCGCTGCCCTTCAGCGCGCTGTACTCGCCGGGCGGCAAGTACGCCTTCTACACGCACATCGGCGCCTTCGACGCGGGCGACCTGTGCGTGTCCAATGCGGCCGGCACGCAGCTCTGCGGCAGCAGCTTCAAGGTGGCGAACGCCGGTCCGCTCACCCCCGCCGAAGTCCCGGAGCCCGGCACCTACGCGCTGATGCTGAGCGGCCTCGTGCTGCTCGGGGCGGTGGCGCGCCGGCGCCTCAACGGCTAGCGGGTCGTCCCCCCCGCCGGGCGCGCTGCGGCGCGCCCGTTTCGCTTCCGGAGCCGCTTCGTCCGCCCGACGGGGCGGCGGCATGGGACATGGCTTAACATTGGAGTTCCCCATCCGTGGAGCGCCCCTGCGCGGCGCTCCGGCCCCTGCCCTGCCATGTCCAAGACCGCACTCATCACCGGCATCACCGGCCAGGACGGCGCCTACCTCGCCGAGCTGCTGCTCGCCAAGGGCTACGTCGTCCACGGCGTGAAGCGCCGCTCCTCGTCCTTCAACACCGGGCGGATCGACCACCTGTACCACGATCCGCACGAGCGGGACGTCCGCTTCTTCATGCACTACGGCGACCTCACCGATGCGACCAACCTGATCCGCATCGTGCAGGAGGTGCAGCCCGACGAGATCTACAACCTCGCGGCACAGAGCCACGTGCAGGTCTCGTTCGAAACCCCCGAGTACACCGCCAACGCCGACGCGATCGGCACCCTGCGGCTGCTCGAGGCGATCCGCATCCTCGGCCTCAAGGACCGCACCCGCTTCTACCAGGCTTCCACCTCCGAGCTCTACGGCAAGGTGCAGGAGACGCCGCAGAAGGAAACCACGCCCTTCTACCCGCGCTCGCCCTACGCCGCCGCCAAGCTGTACGCCTACTGGATCACGGTGAACTATCGCGAGGCGTACGGCTTCCACGCCTCCAACGGCATCCTCTTCAACCACGAGGGCCCGACGCGCGGCGAGACCTTCGTCACCCGCAAGATCACCCGCGCGGTGGCGGCCATCACGCTCGAGCGCCAGCAGAAGCTCTACATCGGCAACCTGGACGCCAAGCGCGACTGGGGCCACGCCCGCGACTACGTGGAAGGCATGTGGCTCATGCTGCAGCAGCCGCAGGCCGACGACTACGTGCTGGCCACCGGCGAGATGCACAGCGTGCGCGAGTTCATCGAGCTCGCCTTCGGGTACGCCGGCCGCGAGATCGCCTGGTCCGGCAGCGGCGTGGACGAGAAGGGCCGCGACGCGAAGACCGGCGAGACCCTGGTCGAGGTGGATCCGCGCTACTTCCGTCCCACCGAGGTGGATCTCCTGCTCGGCGACCCGAGCAAGGCGCGCGCGAAGCTCGGCTGGCGGCACCGCACCGAGTTCCGCGACCTGGTGAAGGAGATGGTCGAGTCCGACCTCGTCGCCGTCGAGCGGGAGTACCGCCGCCATGACCACCAGGAGTGACTACGGCCTGCGCGGCAAGCGCGTCTGGGTGGCCGGCCATCGCGGCATGGCGGGCTCGTCGGTGGTGCGACGGCTGGCGTCCGAGGGCTGCGAGATCCTGACCGCGGGCAGCAAGGACCTGGACCTGCGCCGGCAGGATGCCGTCGAGCGCTGGGTCGCGGCCAACAAGCCGCACGCCGTCTTCCTCTGCGCGGCGAAGGTCGGGGGCATCCTCGCCAACAGCACCTACCCGGCCGAGTTCCTATACGACAACCTCGCCATCGAGGCCAATGTCATTCATGCAGCGTTCACAAACGGGGTCGAGAAGCTCCTCTTCCTCGGTTCGAGCTGCATCTACCCCAAGCTCGCCCCCCAGCCGCTGGTGGAGGAGGCCCTGCTGACGGGGCCGCTGGAGCCGACCAACGAGTGGTACGCGGTGGCCAAGATCGCCGGCATCAAGCTGTGCGAGGCCTACCGGCGCCAGTACGGCTGCGACTTCATCAGCGCCATGCCGACCAACCTGTACGGCCCCGGCGACAACTACGACCTGCAGGTCGGCCACGTCGCCGCCGCGATGCAGGTGAAGGTGCACAACGCCGTCCGCACCGGCGCGAAGACCCTGGAGATCTGGGGCACCGGCACGCCGAAGCGCGAGTTCATGTACGTGGACGACCTGGCCGACGCCCTGGTCTTCATGATGAAGAACTACTCCGGCGAGGGCTTCCTGAACGTGGGCACGGGCGAGGAGATCACCATCCGCGAACTGGCCGAGCTGGTGGGCCGGGTGGCCGGCTGGGAAGGCGAGTTCGTCTACGACCGCAGCAAGCCCGACGGCACGCCCCGCAAGGTCATGGACGTGGCCAAGCTCCGGGCGCTGGGCTGGAGCGCGCGTACGCCCCTGGAGGACGGGTTCCGGAAGGCGTACGCGTGGTACGTGGAGAACGTGGCGGGGAAGGCGTAGACCCGAGCCCTCAGACGACCAGGGTGGTTCGTCGGCGCACCAATACCGAAAGCATCGCCATTCCGGCAAGGAGCAGCGCCACGGTTCCGGGCTCGGGTGTGGCAACGATCTGGCCTGGCTCCTCGGGCATGGTGTCCGGCGGCAGCAGCGTCTCGCTCGATCCGCCTGACCGCTCGATGCCCAAGGCGTAGAAGGCGAAATCGGACTGGTTGGTGCAGGATCCCCTGCCGCACAAGCCCGGAAGCGCAGAGAACCGGATCTCGGTAATCGACATGCCGTCGAACGGATCCTCGATATCCCAGACGCCCGCGTGGTTCCGCGTGGGACGCGAGAGGTTGTCCACGAACGACGGGCCCGAGTAGTCGTAATCGCCGCGGAAGAGCGCGGTGAGGGTATGCGTGATGGTGCGGCCATCCGCGAGCACCGCGCTGATCGCCGCCTTCTCCTGCACGTCACCGAACTCCGGCCCGTCAAACAGGAACGCGAGCGTCAGGTAGGGCACGTACACGGCGGTGGAGAACGTCCCGACGATGCTCTCGCCGATATCGATCTCGCCGCCGGTCTTGCCCGAGACGCCTACGCCGGTCCAGCCGCGCACCGACTTCGTCTCGAAGTTGCCGCCGTTGGCCATGAAGGTGGCATCGATGCCGCCAAGCAGCCCGGTGAAGGACTTCGAGGAACCGCTACCGAACGTGGCTCCGAAGATGTCTGCCGTAGCCGCGGAAGCGGCGAGCGGACACGCGGCGAGCACGGCCGCGGCTATCGCTTTGCGGACGCCATTGATCAGATTGTCAAACATTGTCAACTCCTGGCCATTGTGGGCTGATCCTTTCGGACCGCGCAATCGGCGAGGATTACCGCTCCCGAGCCGATCGGATCAGCGAAGACGCTGCGGCAGGGAATGATCGGAAGGGCTCGTTACAGCGGTGCTCGGGGCGGACTAGTAGTGAGGACGCGGCCTGAGGTGGGAACGGGCCCGTGCGTTCAGCGCGGCCAGCGCCACGAGCGTGATCCCGCTCAGTTCAAGCAGCGCGTTCGCCCTGATGCCGTAGACGGAATGATTGATGACGGCATCGAACTGGTGCAGCGAAAGCGCACGGATGGCGATGAAGCCAAGCAGGAAGACCAGCCCCACGCCGAGCAGGATGTGTCGTCGCCAGAACCGAGGAAACAGGACGGCGAGCACGGTGGCACCCACCAGAAAGGTGCTGCCGATACCGTAGGCCGCCCAGCCGAGCACCTCCCTGCGGTTCCAGTACCAGCCCTGGCGCCGCGCAGCGATCCGCCCCAGATCGGTCAGGAGGGATTGCAGGTCCAGTTGCTTGTTGACGCACAGCAAGAGCATCACCATGGCCACTAGCAGCCACGCTGCATGCTCGCCCCCGCGTGCGCCCAGTCGCTCAGGCGCGCTTCGCGCAGCGGCGAACGCCAGAGCCGCCGCAGCTGCATAAGCCGCGACGGTCAGCCAACCCATGACCGTCGGGTCGCCGATCCCGGGCCGCCACGTGACCTGACTCAGGACATCCATTCACTGCTGCTACAGTAGACCGCGCTTACGTTCGGCGGGGTGCGTCCGGTGGCGTTGCCGTGCCCCGCCGAACCTCAACCCGCGCCGACGATCTTCTTCGCCTCGTCCGCCCCCGGGAAGTTCGCATTGCGCTCAAGCGCCTTCTTGAGCAGCGCCTTCCCGTCCTCGGCCTTGCCCGCCCTGAAGAGCGCCATGCCGAGGTGGTACTGGAACATCGGCTCGTTCGGGGCCGCGGCGATCACGCGCTGGAGCACGCGTGAAGCATCGTCGTACTTGCCCACCTTGTAGTACGCCCAGCCCAGCGTATCGAGGAAAGCCGGATTGCGCGTCGCCTCGAGCGGCAGCGCGAGCTGCAGCGCGCGCTCGTGGCTCGCCTTGTCGGTCTTGTGCTCGAGCAGCACATAGGCAAGGTTGTTCGCGACCACCGGGTTGGTGGGGCTCGCCTTCAGCACCCCTTCGTACGTCCCGATCGCCGCATCCACGTTGCCGCGACTCCGCTGCGCTTCGGCGAGCGCCACGGCGATCTGCGCATCGGCCGGGTCGGCGGCCAAGCCCTGCTGCAAGGTCTTCATCGCGACGTCGATGCCGCCATTCGCCGCCTGGAGCCGCGCGAGATTGAGATACCCGCGCGCCGCCTTCGGATCGATCTCGATCATCTTCCGGAACTGCGCCTCGGCTTCGGGCAGACGCTTCTGCGCCAAGCGGACCTCGCCCAAGGCCTGGTAGGCCAAGAGATTGCGCGGCGCGGCCTTCACGAACTCCTCGGCGACGCGAGAGGCGTCGTCCAGCCGGTTCTGGCTGGCGTACAGGCCGACGAGGGCCACGCGCGGCTCGATGGCCTGCGGCGCCTTCTGGATGGCCTGCTGCAGCTCCTTGATCGCGACGTCGGGCTTCTTCTGCGCGACGGCGAGCTGCCCGGCGCGGAAGTAGCCTATGCCCTGGTCGGGAAGCTCCTTCTTCAGCGCCTCGATGGTGCGCGCTGCGGCGGCTGCGTCACCGGACTGCTGCTCGAGGTCGGCCTTGAGCTCGTAGGCGCGCACGTTCTTCGGATTGGCCTTGATCGCGCCGTCCAGCTCGCGGATCGCACCGGTGCGATCGTTCGTCGCGATCAGGTGCTCGACCATCAGCTGGCGAAGCTGCACGTTGTTGGGTTCGCTGCGGATCGCGGAGCCGATCACGTCCGTGCCGAGCGCAGCCTCGTTGTTCATCCGGTGGGCTGCCGCGAGCAGCGCCAGCACCTGGGGCGAAGTCGGCTGGTCGCGGAGCACCGTGCGCAGGTCGATGATCGCGTTCTGCGCGTCCTTCTTGCTGAGCAGCAGGGAAGCCCGGAGCAGCAGCGCCGTGTTGTCGCGCGGGTTCTGCTTGATCACCTCGTCGAGCAGCTTCGACCCCTCGTCGGTCTTGCCGTCGAGAATCTTCAGCCGCGCGATCTGCACCTTGCCCTGCAGGGCCTGCGCGCCTTCCTTGTCCACCTCGGCGATCCCGGCATACGTCTTCTCCGCCTCGTCGCGCTTGCCCGCGGCCTCCTGCAACTGCGCCAGCCGGAAGCGCAGCGGATAGGCCTTCGGCCGATCCTCGATCATCTTGCGAAGCTCCGCCTCGGCGGCGTCCTGCCCCTTGCGCGCGACGAGCAGGTCGACCAGGGCGAACTGGCGCTTCTCGTCGCCCTTGTCGGCGGCGATCGCCTCGCGCAGCACGGCCTCGGCCTTGGCAATGTCGCCCCGCTGGGTGTAGAACGTCGCGAGCGTCAGGCGCGGGTCGAACGACTTCGGCGTGATCTTCACCAGCTCGATGTACTCGCGCTCGGCCACGTCGAACTGCGATTGCCGCAGCGCGAGCGCCGCGTTGGCCTGCCGGAGCGCCGGGTTCTTCGGATCGGCCTTGATCGCCTTCTCCAGCACTTCCCCGGCCGCCTTCGGGTTCTCCTTCTGGGAGTACACGCCCGCCAGCAGCATCGCGGCATCGGCCTGGCCCGGCGTCTTCTTCAGCACTTCCGCCGCCTGCTTCACGGCCGCATCGCTGTCGCCCTTGAGCACTAGCAGGGCGGCCTTGATGGCGAGCGCGTCGGAGTCGTCCGGCACCACGGCAAGCACCTGATCGGCCGTCTCCTCCGCCTTGTCGAGGGCGCGCGCGAACAGGTAGATGCGCGCGAGCCGGCGCTTCGCTTCCAGGTTGGCCGCGTCGAGCTCGATCGTCTTCATGTAGCTGCTGTAGGCCCGCCGGACGTCGCGGCGCGCCTCCTCGATCTTCCCGGAGACGATGAAGGCCTCGGCGTGCTTGGGATCGAGCTGAACGACGTTGCGGATCTCCACGCTCGCCTTGTCGAGCTCACCCTGCTCCAGGAAGGCCTTGCCCTTGGCGAGGTGCTCGGCGATGCGGTCCTCCTTGCTGCTGCATCCGACGAGGGCGGCGGCGATGGCAACGCAGGCGAGTGTGCGGCGAAGTGTCATGGCGTACTCCGAAAGTGGGGTGCGAGACCGCCGCTCACTGCGGCACGTGCTCGGGCAGCCGCGGCACCAGCTCGGCCGCGAATGCGGTGAGGCGCTCGTCGCCGGCCGCGAGCTGCTCGCCCCGGGCGAGCGGCGTGACCAGGCGCACCAGCGCACCGTCGCTGCGCTGGCGCGTCAGCGTGTCCCACACCATGTAGAACTTGACCTGCGATTCCTTGTCGAGGATCCGGTCGCGTTGCTTGAACCAGTAGTAGACGAGTTGGCGCTCCTCACCCTTCTGGATGATCACGCGGTTGACCTGCATGGGCTTGCCGTAGAAGGACAGGCCGGGCAGCACGTATGGCTTCAGCTCCCGGATCTCCCAGCCGCCGCCGGGCATGCACTGCCGCGGCGAGTGGTCGTGCAGGCGCTGCGTCTGGGAGGCGTAGTAGGCAACGTAGGCGTTCACCACGCGCCCGCCCTTGTCCACGTAGTTGGCCAACAGGTAGTCGTCGAGCTGCAGCACGTCGGCGAACTGCTTCTCCAGCGGGATCGGCTTGCCGCTCCACTCCCCCACCTGCTGCGGAAAATGCGTGAAGTCGATCCGCTTCGGCGTCACGGGTTCCGGCAGGGGTACCAGTGTGTTGGCCACCGCTGCGCCCGCGAGCACGGCCAGCGCCACGCCGAGCGTGGCCGGCACTGCGCGCGTCCGCGCCTGAACGCCCGCCGGCTTGGGGGAGTCCAGCGTGATCACGAACGCATCCTGCAGCTTGCGGCCCGAGAGTCGCGCGAACAGCCAGATCTGCGCGATCAGGATGACCATGCACCCGGCGAAGACCACTAGACCCTCGAAATCGTGCAAGACGCCTTCCGCCGCCTGAATGCCGAAGTGCTCGACGGTCACCCCGACCAGCGCGATCCGCACGCTGTTCATCAGCACCGTGATCGGAACGGTCGAGGCAACGAGCCACAGCTTCTGCCACAGAGGCGCCCGGAAGAAATACGCCGCCACGATACCGAGGGTGACCAGGGAGAAGAGGTAGCGCAATCCGCTGCAGGCCTCGACCACCTGCAGCTTCATCGTTCCCAAGTCGATGACGTTGCCGTCGAGATAGACGCTGACCCCGATCGCCCGCAGGATGCCGACGCCGATCTGCGAGGACCAGAGCTGCAGGGTCTGCGAGAGCCCGCGGAACAGGAAATCCGGCAGCGGGAACATCAGGAACAGCATCGCCAGCGGCGCCGCCACCACCATGAAGCCGCGCCAGCCAAGGAAGGCATAGGCCAGCCCGGCGAGGCAGAGCCAGAACGCATAGAGCGAGATGGTGAACGACGTGGCGATGTGCGCGATCGCGCCGAGTGCGAGCGCGAAGACGAGGATCGCCAGCCCCAGCCAACTGGGCTGGAACTGCACCGCAGCGAGGCGATCGCGCCGCTGCCAGAGCATGAACGCGGCGATGAATGGAATCATCACCCCATAGCTGTACTCGTCCGAGGTCATCCAGACGTGCCAGAGGCGGGTCAGTGCCGGATAGAAGAAGACACCCAGACAGAAGGCCGAGGCGGCCAGAAGCCCCCACATGGCGTGGGGAAAGGCCCAGACGACGGGGGCGGGCTGCGCGGCGTCGTGTCGCATGCAGGGATTCTTCAGTGGCTGTCGCTTGATATCCGGACGCGGGGAACGAGCTGCGCCCGGGGAAACGGGAAGACTAGGGAGAGAATATTACAAAGACCGGTCTCGGTTAGTCGAAACAGGGGAGCAAGCCGCGAGGATCCGTGACTTTTCACGGGGTTGTAACGTTTGGTGACGGAGCGACTGCCGCACAGGGCCCTTCTTTCCCTACTCACCGCGTCCGTGCTAAGGGGCGCCCCCCGGTGGCCGACAAGAAGGATTGGTGGATATAGCAAGCGTCCACACCGGCGGCGCGCGTGAAGATGTATCCCTCTTTCGCCAGCAGACCCGTCAAGAAGTCGTTGGGCCGTTCTATCGTAATGACGTTGAAGACGTATCGCTCGAAGGGGAACTTACGCAGCACGAGTTCTTCCGAGCCCTCAATGTCGAGGCTCAGGTAGTCGATGCGTGAGGGAGCCGAATGCTTCTCCAGCAGGTCGGCGAGTGAGATCGTCGGAACCTCGATTAGTTCGAATCCTTGCTCCACAAGTTGGTCCTTGGTCGGGCCTCCCTCGTGCAGCCCAGCGATCCCGCTGGTATAGCCTTGCTTGAAGAACCATACCGAGCCAGGCCCATCCGCCAGGCAATAGTGCTCCCGCACACAGCCCCTGTTCCGCACCAACTCAGCGAAGAACTCGTCGTTCGCCTCGACACAGATGCCATTCCACCCGAAGTACTTCTCAAGGACATAGGTGTTGCTGGTGATGATCCCACCTGCAGCGGCCGCCTCGACGAAGTAACCGTTCCGCTTGCCGCCAAAGACATCCCGGATCACCCAACGATCCTGATCGAACTGGCTGTAATACTTGCCGACTCGCCGCCAATCCAGGAGAAACGGCATGACCCGCGCCCTCAAGCCCTCGAGCTTTCTGGCCATTAGCCCCATGTGCAGCTTTGCTCCACGAGTCAGCCGTCGCGCCGCGTCCGCACCCAAGCCGTCTCCCGACTGGTAAGGAACGATACGTAAAGCGGCAGTTTCTTCAGGGCATAGACCGGTGCCGATATGAGCTGCCAGCCCGAAACAATGTGCCGTCCATAACGCCACCACGCCGTCAGTACGGCGAGGTTTGCGACGGCAAACACGCAGATGGCAAGTCCAAACGCAGTCCATCCGCCACCGAGGAGCCCCGCGGCGCCCGTTGCGCCCGCAACCGCGAAGGCGGCCAGGACGAGCAGCGCCAAGGGCGGGACGGCGAGGTCCAGGGCCATACCAATCAGCCGAAGGTCGGCCGTGCGCACGCCCCTCCAGATCAGTTTGGGCACCTCGGCACTCAGCAGGGTCAGATTGCCGTGAATCCAGCGCCTGCGCTGCGTTTCTGCCCCCTCCTCCGACACGGGGAAACGGCTATCGACGAGTGCTGAGACGCAGAAGATCGGCGGCGTTCCAGCCTTTGCAAGTTCGAGCCCGAAAAGCACGTCTTCCGCGATATGGCCGGTTGCGAGCCCGACTCGCCCAAGACTCGCCCAAGGAAACGCCATACCGCTGCCCATGAGCTGACACGGCATGCCCATCCGACTCCCCCCGAGCGGCCTCACGAAGTTCTTCACCAGCCACGCGAGTTCGCTCAGCTTGCGACCGACGCCTGCTCCCGGCGGCGAGCGCATCAGATAAAGCGCCTGCACGGGCCTACCCGAGTCACCAGCGGTGCCCGCCAGGTGCGCAAGCGCATGCGTCGCGAGCTGGCAGTCGGCGTCCACGACCACGAGCACCTCCGGGGGGTCGGCCCGCAGCGCCTGCACGCCATAGTCCAAGGCATAGCCCTTGCCGCGCAGCCGCAGGTTCTCGCGCACCAACACCTCCGCACCACATCGCTCGGCGATCGCGGCCGTGTCGTCGGTGCAGTTGTCCGCGACCACCACGAGACGGTCGCCAGGTGCAAGCTGCGCCTTGATCCCGGCGAGCGTGGGCTCGATCACCTCCGCCTCGTCGTGAGCGGGGACGAGCACCGCGATGCGGGGGCGCACGCCTCGCGGCCCCGGCGCCGGCGTCACGCCGGGAAGCGCGAGCAGAACCTGCACGAACAGTACCGCGGCCGGCACGGCGAGCACGGCCGCCACCACAAGCAACAGGACTGACAGGGTGCTCATGCGGCCGCGCGGCCAAGCGCGCGCGCAGGCCCGCTGGCGATGGCAACCTGCCGGAAATGCTCGGCGAGCTTGGCTGCCTCGGTATCGATGGCGTGCCGTTCCATGACGCGCGCGCGTCCGCATTCGCCCATACGCGTCAGCGTTTCCGGTGGGCACGCCAGAACATCGGCCACAGCCCGAGCGAGCGCCTGCAAGTCTCCCGCGGGCACCAGCCACCCGTTCTCGCCGTCGCGGACCAGCTCCGGTATGCCCGCCACGAAGGTCGTCAGCACCGGCCGTCTGAGCGCCAGGGCCTCCATGATGACCACCGGCAGCCCCTCGGCGAAGCTGGGGAGGACCAGGGCTCGTGCACCGAGGATCTCCGCCCGCACGCGGACGCCGTCCACCCAGCCGGTGATGCGAACCCGATCCCCCAACCGGTGTCTCGCGACGGCCGCCTCCACGTCCGGCCGCATCTCGCCATCCCCCGCCAGGACCAGCTCGCACGGCACGCCCCGCGCCGCCAACTGAGCCACGGCTTCGACGAGCAGCACCTGGCCCTTCTGCTCGCAGAGCCGCCCCACGCACACCAGCCGCGGCACATCGGGCACCCGCGACACAGGTGCTTCGCGAAACCCGGCATCGATGCCGCAGTGGACCACCTTGATCCGCGGCCAATCCCCGGCCGCGCTCCAGCGCATGAGCTGCGCGCGGCCATACGAGCTGACGGCGACGACGAACGCGGCACCCGCCACCTTGTCTCGAAGATGCAGCGCCTCGGGCCGGTCGAACTCCTCGGGACCATGCACCGTGAAGCTGTACGGCGGCCCGCCGAGGGTGTGGCAGAGCAAGGCGATCTCGGCGGAATTCGTGCCGAAGTGCGCGTGCAAGTGCTCCGCGTCCGATTGCCGCAGCCACTGCAGCAGCCTGCAAGCCTCCGCGAGGTAGCCCAGGTGATAGGGAAACGACCGGACCGCGCCCCGCGACAGGCGAAAAGCGAGGGCCAGGGCATGGAAGAATCTCGCCGGGGACGTAAGTACAGCCGTCACGAGGACGCCAAGAAGCGGCAGCAACCCACCGCGAAGCACGTACCGGGTGCGATCGCGCTCGGCCACATCCTCCGCATCCGCGAGCTCCGCCCCCCAGCCCCGCAGCGCGAAGCGCAGCACTTCCACGCCCTGGCGCTCTAGCGCCAGGATCTCGCGGCGGATGAAGCTGTGGCTGACCTTCGGGTATTGATTGACGAGATAGGCGACCCGGGTCACCGGCAGCGTCCGTGCGTCGGAAGGAGTTCACAAGACTATCAAGAATTCACTGCGGAACGAGTCGTCTCGCGGCGCGGGAACCTATAATTTCCGCGTCAAAAGTCATAGGCGCGATGCGCTCGCCGGCCGAGGTGTGCACCACGGCCGGCCTCCACACCGCAAGACATGCTGCTGGTCCTGATCGTCAACTACCGCACGCCTGCGCTGACGCTCGATTGCTTGCGTTCGCTGCAACGGGAAGTGGCTCACCATTCCGACGTGCGCGTGGTGGTGGTGGACAACGACTCACAGGACGGCTCGGCTGACGCGATCGAGCGCGGTATTGCGGCGGAAGGCATGGCGACCTGGAGCGCTCTCGTGCGTTCGCCGCGCAATGGCGGCTTTGCTGCGGGCAACAACCTGGCCCTGGAGGCGGCTACAACTGGTAGCACACCCCTCGGGCGGATTGCACCGGACTATGTTTGGCTCCTCAACCCGGATACATACGTACGGCCTGGTGCGGTAGCGCAAGCGGTGGAGTTCCTGGACGGCAATGTACAGGTCGGCATAGCGGGCACGACCATTGAGAACGAGGACGGCTCGGTCTGGATGAGCGGCTTCCACTTTCCGACCATATGGTCGGAGGTGGACCATGCCCTTGCATTCGGGCCCTTCACGCGCCTGATCAAGCGACGCACCGCCCTTTACCCTCCTGCCACGGAGCCGCGGCGGGTCGAATGGGTCAGCGGAGCGAGCTTCCTGGTGCGAGCGGACGTCATCAGGAAACTCGGTTTCCTGGACGATGGTTACTTCATGTATTACGAAGAGACCGACTACTGCCTCGCAGCGGCACGCGCGGGGATTGAATGTTGGCAGGTTCCATCCAGCCGAGTGGTCCACCTGCTCGGGAAGGCCTCCGGCGTCACCGGAGACCAGGCGCACGCGCGACGGCGGCCGCAGTACTGGTTTGCGTCCCGTGAGCGCTACTACCGGAAGAATTTCGGCGCCTTCTATTGGCACCTCGTCAACTTTGCCTGGTGCGCGATCTATCCGTTAGGCACGCTGGTCCGTTGGATAAGGCGGAAACCCCGGCGCGATCCGCCGTATCTCTGGTGGGATCTCCTCCGGCACGGTTATCTGGGGCGTCGATCATGACCCCGGTTTTGGATCCGGACGAACGTCCGCAATCGGACATCGATCTCGGCCGCCGCAACATGAACCCACCCGGGCGCTCGTTGCTCGAACTCATCAGGGAAGACCTGACCACTCACGACGGAGAGTGGATGAGCGAGGGCTTTCTTGCACTGGCCGTCCATCGGTACGGGAACTGGCGGATGTCCATCCGACCAAGGCTGCTGCGTGCGCCATTCAGCGCCGTCTATCACCTGCTCCAGAAGCTGGTGCACCTATATTGCGGCATCGAGTTGCACTACACCGTCCAACTGGGCCGAAGGGTGCGCATCTGGCATCGCGGCGGCATGACTTTGAGCGCCATACGTATCGGTGACGACACGCACCTGCGCCAGAACACGACCATGGGCGTGCGGCGTCGGGGCGATCCCCGGTGGCTGAGACCGTCCATCGGCAGCCGATGCGATATCGGAGTCGGAGCGGTCATCGTTGGAGGCATTACGATCGGCGATGACTGCGTGATCGGCGCCAATGTCGTCATCGCTGAAGACGTGCCGCCGGGAAGCATTGTCACATTGCCCAAACCGGTTGTGCGCCCCCTCAGGGCGCCACCGGAATGAGAGGAAGCGCGGCCTTCGGAGTCGTTGTCATCGGGCGCAACGAAGGCGAACGTCTGGTGCGTTGCCTCGAATCGCTCGCTGGAACCGGCGGACCGGTGATCTATGTGGACTCCGGCTCCACAGACACATCCATCGAGAACGCACGCCGCCTTGGGGCGCACACCCTCCAACTCGACCTCGGTGTTCCCTTCACTGCTGCCCGGGCCCGCAATGTCGGCTTCCAAGCCCTGCTGCAACACCACCCGGACCTCCGGTATGTCCAGTTCGTCGATGGAGACTGCGAAGTGGTCGGCTCCTGGATAGCGCGAGCCGTCGCCTTCCTGGAAGCTCGCGACGACGTGGCAGTCGCCTGCGGCCGCCGCAGGGAGCGGTATCCGGAGGCGTCCATCTACAACCTGATGTGCGACCGCGAATGGGATACCCCGGTTGGCGAAGCAAGGGCTTGCGGTGGCGATGCGATGTTTCGAGTCGCTGCCTTTCGCGCAGCGGGTGGATACCGGGACGCACTTATCGCCGGAGAAGAGCCGGAGCTGTGTGTCCGGCTTCGGGCGGCCGGATGGAAGATCTACCGCCTGGACGAGGAGATGACCGTACACGATGCGGCGATGACGCGTTTCTCCCAGTGGTGGAAGCGAAGCACGCGGGCGGGCTATGCATTCGCCGAGGGCGCACGCCTGCACGGCGGAGCGCCCGAAAGGCACTGGGTGAAAGAGTCTCGAAGGGCGTTGGTCTGGGGCCTGGGATTTCCGGTCGCCATCCTCGTCGCCGTCTCGCTCGCTGGCCCACGCGCATTGGCGCTTGCATCCCTCTACCCTGCGCAAGTGCTGCGCCTTGCTTTCCGTGAGTCCGGTTCATTCGACCAGCGGCTGCAGCTTGCGACCTACACGGTGCTGGGAAAATTTGCCGAAGCCTCCGGGGCATTGCGATTCCATCTTTCCCGCTACCGGCGACGATCGGCCCGACTGATCGAATACAAGTGAGCGCGACGCGCGGTTCATGACCAAGATGCTGCTTCAGCCATAGCCTGCGATCCCGTGAAGTATCTCGTCACGATCAACATCCCATACGCTGTCGGGCGGGACGGGATCGCATACACCGATCCGCTGTGGGCGAAAGACCTCGAGCGCCACGCCGAGCACGTCGGCGAGTTGGTGGTGGCGGCCCCCTTGGCCACCGGGGCGCCAAATCCGGACTGGGTTGCCGTCCCGGCGCAGCGCGCCGACGCGCCGCGCGCGCCCATTGCCTTCGTCCCGGTACCGCGTTTCTCTTCTTTGTTTGAGGCTTGGCTTCATCGGGCACGGCTCCGGCGCGCGCTCGAACCGGCCATTCGCACTGCAGATGTGGTGCAGACGAACGTCGCTGGCTGGCCCCTTCCCCTCGGCTGGATTGCCGGCCCCCTCGCTCGTCGTCACGGCAAGCCAACAGTACTGGTCGTCGAATCGGCGCCGTGGCGCAGCGCCGCAGGAGTGAAACGTCCAACGCGTTGGTTGTTCGAGCACCTTGCGAGGCGAGAGGCACAATCGTCGGACATGGGCTTCTTCACGCACTCCGGCTATAGAGATCAACTTCTGAAGCTAGAGCAGCCGGGGCCGAGAGCCCTATACGTGGTCCAGGCGTCCTGGATCGATGAGGACTTCTTGATCGATCGCACCAGGCTTGAGAAGCGCGCTGACGAGCGGAAGACCCAACCGGTCCTGCGAGTACTGTATGCAGGCCGACTGAGCAATGAGAAAGGCCTACGGACCCTCATCGATGCTGCTGAGCTGCTCCGCCGTTCAACATCGATCGAGTTCACGTTCATCGGCAGCGGTGCCCTCACGTCAGCGTTGGCCGCGCTCGCGGAACAAGCGCCTCAACGATTCAAGCTCCTGTCGCCAGTTCCCTACGGCCCACCGTTCCTCGAGGTGCTCGATTCCGGCGATTGCCTGGTCGTTCCGACGGTCTCTGATGAACAGCCACGAGTGATCTACGATGCGTTTGCGCGGGGGCTCCCGGTGATTGCAAGCGACACGGCTGGCAACCGCGAATGCGTACAGCACAACCGTACGGGCTGGTTGTTTCCGGCAGGCAACGCAGTCGCACTTTCAGAACGGCTAAACATGCTGGCGGCCAATCGAGAATTGTTGGCTGAGGCCAGCTTGGCGGCGCTGCAATACGCGAGTCAGCATACACACCGCAAGATGCATGCTGCTCGCCATAGCGCTGTTTCCGCCGTCTTGGCGGGTGGCACAAAGCCTCCGCGAGCCAATCAGCACGGCGCCCCTCGCACGAACCAGTCGCCCCGCTTCGGCCGTCGACCTCTTCGGATCATGTACGCCGAAGGACCCGGCGACATCGTCAGCAGTCACCTCTCCTGGAAGGCGGACGAAGACCTGCTGTCGGAGACCGCGCAGACCTATTCCTCGCAATTCTTCGAGTTCTGCAGGCGGAACGGCCACGCGGGTTATGCAGTATCGTCAAACCCGAGAAGGGCATTGAGCCGCCACGGCACGCTCTCTGTCGAGAACAGACCCAAGGTGGAAGGGCGCGGGCCCTTGCGGTATCACTATTCTCAGATCCGGCACGGACTGAGTTTGCTAAGGACCGCCAGACGGTGGCGCGCTGATGCGATCATCGCCGATTCAGGCGTCACGCACTGGCCCTTGCTCGTGTTGTTTAAGTGACCTGCTCCCGTAAAACGCGACCACGGGGAAGTTTGTAAAGTCCGTTTTCGA
>CAZKHE010000070.1:0-22796 GCA_964552535.1 uncultured Enterobacteriaceae bacterium
TGATGAAGCGGTAGGGGTCGTAGTCCACGCCTTTCGCCTCGAAGAGTTGCCGGACGGCTTCCTTCTCACCGCTCGCCTTGGCCCCCTGCGGGCCGGGCATCCCGGTCTGGGGGGGCGGGTCGGCCTCGATGCGCAGGGTGCGGCCGGGGCTTCCTACGCCGCGTCCGATCGGCGTCGCGGCGGGAGTCTCGGCCTTCGCGGACGGCGCCGACGACGGCAGGTCATCGGAAAGGATCTCGAGCGGCTGGGTGATATCGGGCAGGCGGTCCCGCGTCATCACCGGCTGCGGCGGCGCCTCGCCGGCGGACGGCGGCTCCAGCGTGAGTCCGGACGGGGGTGCCGCGGCGTCCTGCCCGCCCTGTTGCTTCGCGGCTTCCGCGCGCTTCAGCGCCTCCAGCAGCAGGCTCATTTCGGGCAGCCCTCGACGTCGGGCCACTGGCACAGGCGCCGCGCCGGGTGCGGCTTGTTCATGAAGTCTTCACCCGGGAGGAAGGTGCGGTAGCCACGGAAGTCGCCGTCGAGGCTTGCGTCCTTCACGACCAGCGGACGCATGAAGATCACGAGCTCGGTCTTCGTGTTCGTGGTGTTCTCGTTGGAGAACATCTGGCCGATCAGCGGGATCCGGTTCACCCCCGGAATCGTGTCCTGGGCGCCCTCGAGGCTGTCCTGGATCAGCCCGCCCATCACCGCAACCTGGCCGCTGGTCAGCTTGAGAATCGATTCCATCTCGCGGGTCTGGATCTCCGGCACCCGGCTGATGACCGGCGGATTGAGCGCCGCGAGCACCGGGTTCGGGTCGTTCACGAAGCCCACGATGCGGCTGATCGACGGCTTCACATTGAGCACCACGTTGTCCGTCTCGCTGATCTGCGGCGTGATGTTCATGACGAACCCGACCGGCACCACGTTCGGCGTAGTGGTGAACGTCGTCAGGGAGGACGTCTGGTTCTGCGTCGTGTTGGCAGTAATGGTGAAGTACACGCGGTTGTCGACGACGCGCAGCACCGCGGTCTGGTTGTTGAGCGCCGTGATCCGCGGGCTGGAGAGCACGCGCACGTTCCCGAACGTCTCGAGCAGCTTGATCGTCGCGCTGAAGTTCCAGCGCTCCGAGAACAGGTTCATCGTGAACAGGGACTGGTTCGGGGTACCGGCCGGGCTCCCGACGGGGTTCACGCGGATGAACGAGGTCGGGCTGCTGGAGCCGCTGCCGCTCGTCAGGAGGTTCCAGTCGATGCCCTGCTGGTAGACGCTGGAGAGCCGCACCTCGACGATGGTCGCTTCGATGAGCACCTGTCGGCGCGCGTTCACCAGCACCTGGTCGAGGAACTCCTGGATGCGCTCGTGCTGGCGTGCGGTGGCGCGAATGGTCAGCACGCCCGCTTCCGGATTGGAGATGACCGACGCGGCCTCGCGGAACGAGACGTTCTGCGTCGCTGCCACGGGAGCCGCGGGCGACGTCGAAGGCGCGCCGCCGGCGCCCGGCACGCCGGATGCGCCCGGGGCTGCGGCGGGCGCCTGCACCGGCGGAGGGACGGCGGCCTGCGTGCCGACGGGAATCACCTTGTCGGTCTCGCGGAGGATGTCCTTGATGTTGTCCACCAGCGTGTCCCAGAACGCGTTCGTGGCAGTGTTCTGCACGCGCACCGTGGACGTGTTCTGCGAACCTGACGTGCCGCCCGCGCCGCCGCCGGCGCCGCCGGTGCCTGCGGTCTGCCCGGCGATCTGCCCCGAAACGGCCACCGTGCCGGTGGTTTCCCGCTTCATGTTCACATAGTCGATCTTGTAGACCCGCAGGTATGGCGAGTCCGGCATGACCACGAGATTCGGGCCGTCGAGCTCATAGCGCATGTCCACCTGCTTGGCGATGCGCGACAGGAGCTGCGGCAGGGTCTGGTCGATCGCGTTGAGGGTCACCAGCCCGGTGATGCCGGGATGGATGTCCACGTTCACCTTCGCGTCGCGCGCCAGCGCGAACAGCAGCTCCTGCACGCGCACGTTGTTGACCACCACGCTGTAGGTCTCCTGCCGCGCCATGGGCTTGGGCTTGGGCAGGACGGGAAGGGCCTGGACCGGCGGCGGGATGTTTCCGGGGGGCGGCGCCGACTGCTCGGAGATGTGGCCCTCGGACTTGCGCATGGGCTGGCTGCACGCGGTCAGCGCAGCGGCAAGAACCAGGACGAGCAGGTGTCGCGGCATATCGGCCCGATGGTTTGTTGTGCGTGGGGGGAGCCCCCCTTATTCAACATGCAGTATAACAAGACAACTGCAACAAATTGTTTTACTGGCCCTATCCCCGTGCGCAAATGCCGCGGAAGGAGCGGAACTATTGCAGGTTCTGGGCGCGCATGGCCTCCACGCTGCGCTGGTAGGGACGTCGGGACCGCAGCGTCGCCGGCAGGTCCTCGATCGCCTTGCCGGCCGCCTCCGCGGAGGGAAACTGTCCATAGGCGGCGCGGTAGTACTGCTGGCCGTTGATCTTGACCCCGTAGACGTAGAGCTCGTTGGGGTTCACCAGCTCCGCCGCCTGGCGGAGGAGGCGCTCGAGGTCGGCGACCTCGGCCTGGCTCATCGTGGCGAGTTGGATCGAGTAGTGGCTGCCCGGAGCGGACGCGAGCCAGGACTGCGTCGCGGCGAAGCGCTCCTGCGACAGCTTGCCCCCGTTCGGTGCCGCGGGCGCGCGGACCGCGGGACTGGCCGCCGCCGTGCCCGTCGCCGTCGCGAGGGTGCCGGACACCGGCGACTGCGGCGGGGCCGGCGTCTGGGCGGACGCGTCCGAGCCCCCTGCGGCCGCACTTGCCGGCGCGGCGCTCCCAGGCGCTTGCGTCTGGACCGACGGCGGCGCCGCGGCAACGCTGCCGGGGGGCACCGGCTGAGTTGCGGAACCGGGCGCAACGGGAGAAGCCGCTCCGGCGCTCGCACCCGCTGGTGCTGCGGTAACGGCGGCGGCGGCCGCCGGCATGGCAGGGGCTGGCGCGGGCGTCGCCGGGGGACCGGCGGTGACTGAGGCAGGGGCGGCCGTCGCCGGGGGCGCTTGCGGGCTGACCGCGGCAACGGGCGCTGCAGCGGGCTTCCCGGGCGCAACGGCCTCCCGGTACAAGTGCCAGCCGACACCCACGGCGAGCCCCGCCGCGGCGCCGGCGCCCAGCAGCGCCCACTTGCCGCTCATGCGCAGGGCGGAGCGCTTGAAGCCGGAGTCGCGTACCGCCGCCTCCGCGTGCTTCGCGGTGACCTGGTGCGAGCTGTCCGCGAACGCGGCGAGCAGCGACTTGTCCGCGAGGATGTTGATGCGCCGGGTGAGGCCTTCGGACGCCTGGGCGATGGCCCGCAGCGCCTGCGGCGCGAACACGTTGGGGCCCTTGTAGCCCGCGGCGCGCATGCGGAAGTCGATGTAGCTGTCGATGTCGGAGCGCACCAGCGGCTCCAGCTTGAAGCTGTGGGTGATGCGCTCGCGCAGCTGGCGCATGTTCGGCAGCCCGAGGTGATCGTCGAGCTCCGGCTGGCCGAACAGCACGATCTGCAGCAGCTTCGCCCGATTCGACTCGAGATTGGAGAGCAGGCGCACTTCCTCCAGCGTCTCCATCGGCATCGCGTGCGCCTCGTCGATCAGGACGACCACCCGGCGGCCCGCGGCGTACAGCTTGATCAGCTTCTCCTGGAGCGCGCGCAGCAGGATGGTCACGCGCTCGCCGCGGCTCTCGACCTGCAGATCGGCCGCGAGCACGTGCAGGATCTCGTCCCGGGACAGCGAGGGATTGGCGAGATAGATGGTCTCGACGTTGGCCGGAAGGCGCTCCACCAGCACCCGGCAGAGCATCGTCTTGCCGCTGCCGACCTCGCCGGTGACCTTGACGATGCCTTCGTCGTGGGTGATGGCGTAGAGCAGCGCCTCCAGCGTCGCGCCGCGGTTCGCACCCGAGAAGAAGAACTCGGTGTGCGGCGTGATGCGGAACGGCGGCTCGGTGAGCCCGAAGTGGCTGAGATACATGAAGCGACCGCGCCCCCCTGATTCGACGCCGGGAGTCTAAACGCGCGCGCGGACGAAGGGGAGGGGGACGGTGCGCGCGCGTGGGAAACGCCGCACCCCAGCCCGACGGGTCACTGCTTCTGCAGCGACTCCATCCGGCTGTAAAGCGTCGTGCGGTTGATCCCCAGCAGCTTTGCCGCCTGGCTGACGTTGCCGCGCGTCAGCTTCATCGCCGCCTCGATGTAGCCCTGCTCCCAGGCCTTCAGCATGTGGTCCAGGTTGAAGCCGCGTTCGCGTTGCAGGTGCGCCTGCGCCTGCTCGACGAGCGTTTCCGGATCGTTGGGCAGCGCGAGATCCGGCTGCTGCTGCGGCGCGCCCTCGATGTCGAGCTCGGGCTCGAGTTCGAGCGCGGACAGCCGCTGGCCCGCGTACTTTGTGGTGAGCCGGATGACGATGTTGCGCAACTCGCGCACGTTCCCGGGGAAGTGGTAGTCGCGCCAGAGCTTGAGCGCCGACTCGTCCAGCGTGAACGGCGGCAGCTTCGCCTGGTCCGAGTAGAACCGGCTGAAGTGCTGCAGCAGGAGCTGCTTGTCGTCCTCCATCTCCCGCAGAGGCGGAACGTTGATGGTGAACACCGACAGCCGGTGATAGAGGTCGGCGCGGAAGTGGCCCTTCTTGATCTCCTGGCGCAGGTCGCGGTTGGTCGCCGCGATCACGCGTGCCCGGGAGAAGCGGCGCTGCGTCTCGCCGACGCGCTGGTACTCGCCGTTCTCCAGCACGCGGAGCAGCTTCGCCTGCAGCTCGAGGGGCAGCTCGCCGATCTCGTCCAGGAAGAGCGTGCCGTCGGCCGCGTCCTCGAAATAGCCCGACTTGTTGGTGAGGGCGCCGGTGAACGCGCCCTTCACGTAGCCGAAGAGGGTCGGCTCCACCAGCGTGGGCGCGATTGCCGCGCAGTTCAGCGCGAGGCAGGGCTTGTCCTTGCGCGAGGAGAGCAGGTGCAGGGCGTTGGCCACCATCTCCTTGCCGCTGCCCGACTCGCCCTCGATGAGCGCCGGGAACGGGCTGTCGGCGTACTGGGAGATCTGGCTGCGGAGCTTCTGCATCGCCGGGCTGCGCCCGACCAGCATGTCGCCCTCGGCGGCCGGACCACCGGTGATCTCGGCGTTGCGGAACTGCAGCGCGTGCATGAGCACGCGCTTCAGGTTCTCCGGATCGCACGGCTTCGCAACGAACTCGGCGGCGCCAAGCGCGCGCGCGTGGCGGGCGTTGGCGGCGTCGTTCTGGCCGGAGAGCACGAGGATCTTCATCGCCGGCGAATGGGCGAGCAGATCGGAGATGAGCTGGAAGCCTTCGTCGGGCCGGTGCGGGGTCGGCGGCAGCCCGAGGTCCACGAGCGCGAGCTGCGGCGCCTCGTCCATCTGCCGCAGCAGGCTGACGGCATGGCTGCGCGAATCGCTGACCATGACCTCGAAGTCCTTGCCGAGGGCATAGGACAGCGTGTCCGAGATCAACGGGTCGTCGTCGACGATCAGCAGTGTGGGCTTGTTGTTGTCGGGCATGGCGACGGGGCCTCAATGCAACGCAGGAAGGCGCGCTCCAGCGTACGCTCCGCGTAATGGTCGCACAGGGCCTTGGGCGCTCCTGAGAAATACGGCACACCCCGGTGCAGGACGGCGAGGCGGTCGCACACCGATTCGATGTCCGCGAGGGCATGCGTGGTGAAGAAGAGCGTCGCGCCGCGCGCGCGCTCGGCGGCGAGCAGGTCCTTCAGGCAGGCGCGGGCCCGCGGGTCGAGGCCGCTCATGGGCTCGTCGAGCACGTACAGGTCGGGGCGCGCGAGGAAGCACGCGGCGAGCCCGAGCTTCTGCGTCATGCCCTTCGAGTAAGCGCGCGCGGGGCGCGACAGCGCCGATGCGTCGAGGTCGAGCGCCTCCAGCATCGCGCGCACCTCGTCCTCGGAATGGCGCCGCCCGTCCAGCTCCTGCATGAAGCGCAGGAAGTCGCGCCCGGTGAGATACCAGGGCGGCACGAACCGCTCGGGAAGGAAGCCGATGCGTGCCCGCGCGGACGGCAGGCGATGCGACGTGCCGAAGATCTCGATGGTTCCGCCGTCTACCGCGGCGAGGTCGAGCATGCACTTCAACAGCGTTGTCTTGCCCGCGCCGTTGACGCCGGCCAGACCAAAGGCGGAGCCCGCGGGAACGTCGAGCGTCAACCCGCGCAGGACCTCGGCGCGGCCGTAGCGCTTGGTCAGGCCGGCGAAGCGCAGCGCCGGAACGGCGGTATGGGGGGCGTCGGACACGGCCGCCATCTTAGCGGAGGCCACCCCGCGTCCCCGTGCACTAAGGCGCGCCGGACGCGGGGGAAGTCGATACAATCGCCCGTTTTTCCATTGCGAACAGGGGAGCGCTTGTCGGATCGGGCTTCGACCGAATGTGTGGTGGAAGCGCAGGACGCGTCGTTTGCGTACGACGTCCGGCGGCCCGTCCTCACCGGCATCTCGCTGCGCATTCCCCGCGGCAGCGTCGTGGCCATCATGGGCGGCAGCGGCTCGGGCAAGACCACGCTGCTGCGGCTCATCGGCGGCATGCTGAAGCCGACCGGCGGGGACGTGCGGGTGTTCGGGCAGTCGATGCGGGACATGCGCACCGCCCAGCTGTTCGAGCTCCGACGCCGCATGGGCATGCTGTTCCAGTTCGGTGCGCTCTTCACCGACCTCTCGGTGTTCGAGAACGTGGCGTTCCCCATGCGCGAACGCACCGGGCTGCCCGAGCGGATCATCCGCGACCTGGTGCTCATGAAGCTGCACGCGGTGGGCCTGCGCGGCGCCGCGAGCCTCATGCCGCAGCAGCTCTCGGGCGGCATGGCGCGGCGCGTGGCGCTCGCGCGCGCCATCGCCCTGGACCCGGCTCTGATGATGTACGACGAGCCTTTCACCGGGCTGGATCCGATCTCGCTCGCGGTCATCGGCAAGCTGATCCGCGACCTGAACGACGCGCTCGGGGGCACCTCGATCATCGTCACCCACGACGTGCACGAGTCGCTGCTGATCGTTGACCACGTCTTCTTCGTGTCGGAGGGGCGCATCGTCGCCGACGGCACGCCCGACGAGGTGCGCGACAGCCCGATGCCGTTCGTGCGCCAGTTCGTCCACGGCGAGACCGACGGGCCGGTGCCCTTCCACTATCCCGCGCCGGACTACCGCGCGGACCTCCTGCCCTGAATGCGGCCGCCACGATGAACGCCGTGCTCAACCTCTTCGCGCTGATCGGCGGGCGGGTGAACCAGGGAATCGTGCGCCTGGGCTACGCCAGCCGCTTCTTCTGGATCGTCCTGAAGGCGTCGGGCACGAGCTTCCGTCGCTTCGGCCTGACGATGCGCGAGATCTGGTTCGCCGGGGTGCTCTCGCTCATCATCATCGTCGTGTCCGGGCTCTTCGTCGGCATGGTGCTCGGGCTGCAGGGCTACGACACCCTGGTGCGCTACGGCTCCGCCGAGGCGCTCGGCGTCCTGGTGGCCCTGTCGCTGGTGCGCGAGCTCGGGCCGGTGGTGTCGGCGCTGCTCTTCGCGAGCCGCGCCGGCTCCGCGATCACCGCCGCGATCGGCCTCATGAAGACCACCGAGCAGCTCGCCGCGATGGAGATGATGGCGGTCGATCCGATCGCCCGCGTGGTGGCGCCGCGGTTCTGGGGCGGCGTGATCTCGATGCCGCTGCTCGCGGCGCTGTTCTCGGCCGTGGGCATCTTCGGCGGCTACCTCATCGGCGTGGTGCTGATCGGCCTGGACGAGGGCTCCTTCTGGTCGCAGATGCGCGGCTCGGTGGACCTGCACGAGGACGTCGTGAACGGCATCATCAAGAGCGTGGTCTTCGGCGTGGCGGTGAGCTGGATCGCCGTGTTCGAGGGCTACGATGCCAGCCCCACCGCGGAGGGCGTCTCCCGGGCCACCACGCGCACGGTGGTGAGCTCCTCGCTCGCCATCCTCGCGCTCGATTTCGTGCTCACCGCGTTCATGTTCCGCGGCGCCTGACGGCCGCGAGGAAGGAAACCGACCATGATGAACCGCAGGACCATCGACATCTGGGTGGGCATCTTCGTGACCATCGGCTTCGCGTCGATCGCCTTCCTCGCGCTCAAGGTGGCGGGCAGCGCCACCTTCACCGCCGGGGATTCCTATGTCATAAAGGCCAGATTTGATAACATCGGCGGCCTGAAGGTGCGCGCGCCCGTCAAGAGCGCCGGCGTGCTGGTCGGGCGGGTCGGCTCCATCGTGTTCGACAACGAGACGTTCGAGGCGGTGGTGACGATGAACGTCGACAGCCGTTACAAGTTCCCCCGCGACACCGCCGCCAAGATCCTGACCTCCGGGCTCCTGGGCGAGCAGTACATCGGGCTGTCCGCGGGCGGGGACACCGTCGATCTCAAGAACGGCGACACGTTAAAGATTGCGCAGTCGGCGATCGTCCTGGAAAACCTCATCAGCCAGTTCCTGTACAGTAAGGCGTCCGAAGGGAGCGAAAAGAAATAGTCATGGCCATCAGAAGCTTGCGACGCCTCGTCACCGCCGTCTGCGCCGCCGCGGCGCTCGCCGGCTGCGCCACCACCGGCGGGGATCCGCGCGACCCCATCGAGCCGGTGAACCGGGCCGTCTTCCAGTTCAACGACCAGGTCGACCGCTTCGCCATCAAGCCGGCGGCGGAGGCTTACAACGCGGTCACGCCGGAAATCGTGCGAACGGGCGTGCGCAACTTCTTCTCGAACCTGCGCGACCCCTGGATCGGCGTGAACAACCTGCTCCAGGGGAAGGTCGAGGACGGCCTCTCGGACTTCTTCCGCTTCATCACCAACTCCACGTTCGGGCTTGCGGGCTTCACCGACATCGCGAGCGACATGGGGATGCAGAAGCACAACGAGGATTTCGGCCAGACGCTGGGCCGCTGGGGCATCGCCGACGGCCCGTACCTCGTGCTGCCGATCCTCGGCCCGAGCTCCGGTCGCGACGCCGTGGGCACGGTGGCCGATGCCTACGCGTACGCGCCGTTCTGGGTGCCCGAGGCGCTCGACTTCAACCATCGGGTGGCCTGGCGCAACGGCCTGACCATCCTCGATACCATCAACATCCGCGCCAACCTGCTGGGCACCACCGGCTTGCTGGAGGAGGCGGCGCTCGACCGGTACGTGTTCGTCCGCAACGCCTACCTGCAGCGGCGCCGCAACCTGGTCTGGGACGGCAACCCCCCGCCCGACCGTCGGGGCAGCACGGAAACGCCCGCGGTATCGCTGGAAACGGAACCAACTCGTGAGCCGCCCGCTCTCAGCTGGGTGCAACTGCCGCCGTACGCCGCCCCGCGGCTGCAGGTGGTCGAGCCCCGGGTGCCGGCCAACTACGAGGCCGTCATTGCGGCGAGTCGACCCACGGTGGTGGCCAACGCCCGCTGAAGGTGATCTCCATGCTCCGCAAGCTGCTGCTCCCGTTCCTCCTTCTGGCCTTCGCCGGCGCCGCCGCCGCGCAGGACGCGCCGGACATCCTGGTGAAGTCGGTCACCCAGGAGGTGATCGGCATCGTGAAGCAGGACAAGGACATCCAGGCAGGCAGCACGAAGAAGACCATCGCCCTGGTGGAAGAGAAGATCCTTCCGCACTTCAACTTCCAGCGCATGACCGCGCTCGCCATGGGGCAGAACTGGCGCCGGGCGACGCCCGAGCAGCAGAAGCAGCTCGTCGACCAGTTCCGCACGCTGCTGGTTCGCACCTATTCCTCGGCCCTCACCCAGTACCGCAACCAGACCATCGAGTTCCGGCCGCTGCGCATGCAGCCGAACGACACCGAGGTGACGGTGCGCTCCGAGGTGCGGCAGTCCGGCGCGGAGCCGATCTCGATCGACTACGCGATGGAAAAGACCGGATCGAGCTGGAAGGTGTACGACGTGTCCGTTGCCGGCGTGTCGCTGGTCACCACCTATCGCGACAGCTTCGCCACCGAGATCCGCAACGCCGGCGTGGACGGCCTGATCAAGACCCTGGCCGACAAGAACCGCCAGCTCGAGACCAAGAGCAGCTAGCGTTGTCGACGCGCCTCGAAGGGGACCGGCTGGTCCTGGAGGGAAACATCAACGCGGACACCGTCCCGTCGCTGCTCGCGGCCGGCGACCAGTACCTGCGGCGGGGCCTGTCCATCGTGGATTTCGGCTCGGTCGGACACGTCGACTCGAGCGCCATTGCGCTCGCCCTCGAGTGGCTCCGCGATGCGCGCAGCGCCGGCCGGACGCTCGCCTTCGTCAACCTGCCGCCGGCGATGCAGAACCTCGCGCGGCTCTACGACGTCTCCGACCTGCTCGCGCCGCACGCCTGACGGCGCGTCCGCATCCGCGGCGCTCGCCGCGCCGCCCCTCAGCCAAGCGTAAGATTCCGGTTCCATGACCGCAGCGATCGACATTCGCGGCCTGGCGAAGCGCTACGGCGCGGTCCAGGCCCTCGGCGGCGTCGACCTGACCGTGCGGCAGGGCGAGTTCTTCGGCCTCCTCGGCCCGAACGGCGCCGGCAAGACCACGCTGATCAGCATCCTCGCCGGCCTTGCCCGCGCCGACGCCGGCACCGCCGCCGTGCTCGGCCGCGACGTCGTGCGCGACTACCGCGAGGCGCGGCGGCTCCTCGGCGTGGTGCCGCAGGAACTCGTCTTCGACCCGTTCTTCACGGTGCGCGAGACGCTGCGCCTCCAGTCCGGCTATTTCGGGCTGGCCCGCAACGACCCCTGGATCGACGAGGTCATGCACCACCTCGACCTCACCGCGAAGGCCGACGCCAACATGCGCGCGCTCTCGGGCGGCATGAAGCGCCGGGTGCTGGTGGCGCAGGCGCTGGTGCACCGCCCGCCGGTGATCGTGCTGGACGAGCCGACCGCGGGCGTGGACGTGGAGCTGCGCCAGGGCCTGTGGCAGTTCGTGCGGCGGCTCAACGCCGACGGCCACACCATCGTCCTCACGACGCACTATCTCGAGGAAGCCGAGACGCTCTGCGACCGCATCGCGATGCTCAAGGGCGGCCGGCTCGTCGCGCTCGACACGACCGCGAACCTCATCGGCCGTCACGAGGCCCTGCGCTTGCGCGCGCGCTTCGAGGGCGAGACGCCGACCGGCCTGCGCCCCCGCCTGGCGGACGAGCAGGGCCACTGGAAAACGTTCCGCCTGGACGGGTACGGCGACGTCGAACCCGTGCTCGCAGCCCTGCGCAACGCCGGATGCAGCATCGCCGAGCTGGAGCTGGTGCAGCCCGATCTGGAAGACGTCTTCGTGCAGATCATGCGTGGCGTTGCCGCCCCACCGGCCGAGCGGGCGGCGGCATGATCGGCTTTCGCACGCTCTTCTACAAGGAGCTGCTGCGCTTCTGGAAGGTGGGCTTCCAGACCGTCGCGGCGCCGGTGCTCACCACGCTCCTGTACCTGCTGGTCTTCGCGCAGGTGCTGGGGGAGCGCGTCACGGTCTACGGCCAGCTGCCCTACACCGTGTTCCTCATCCCCGGGCTGGTGATGATGGCGATGCTGCAGAACGCGTTCGCCAACAGCTCGTCCAGCCTCATCCAGTCCAAGGTCACGGGCAACATCGTGTTCGTCCTGCTGCCGCCGCTGTCGCACGTCGAGCTCTTCGGCGCCTACGTCCTCGCCGCGGTGGTGCGGGGCCTGGTGGTCGGCGCGGGCGTTCTCCTCGCGACGCTGCCGTTCGTCAGCCTGCCGCTCGCGCACCCGCTGTGGGCGGTGGCATTCGCCGTCGCGGGCAGCGCGATCCTCGGCGCGATGGGCGTCCTCGCCGGGATCTGGTCGGAGAAGTTCGACCAGCTCGCCGCGTTCCAGAGCTTCGTCATCGTGCCGCTCACGTTCCTCGCCGGCGTGTTCTACTCCATCCACTCCCTGCCCGCGCTGTGGCAGGGGGTCTCGCACCTCAATCCCTTTTTCTACATGATCGACGGCTTCCGCTACGGCTTCTTCGGCGTGTCCGACACGCCGCCGGGCCTCTCGATCGCAGTGGTCGCGGTGTTCTTCGCCGCGCTCTCCGCGATGACGCTCGCGCTCCTGAAGTCGGGCTGGCGGCTCCGTCACTGAGGAGGAACCATGGTCCGTCCCGAGGACGTGCAGTCCTACATCGAGCAGGGCATGCCCTGCGATTTCGTGCAGGTGGCCGGCGACGGCCATCACTTCGAGGCCGTCATCGTGAGCGGCGAGTTCCGCGGCAAGTCCAAGGTGCAGCAGCACCAGATCGTGTACCGCGCGCTCGGCGACCGCATGAAGCAGGAGATCCACGCGCTCAGCATGAAGACCCTGACGCCGGAGGAGTGGGGGCAGAGAGCCTGACGATGGACAAGCTCGCCATCGAAGGCGGCGCCCCGCTCGAAGGCGAGGTGCGCATCTCCGGCGCGAAGAATGCCGCGCTACCGCTGCTGACCGCCGCGCTGCTTTCCGCGGAGCCGCTGCGCCTCACCAACGTCCCGCACCTGCGCGACGTCACCACCATGCTCGGGCTGCTGTCGCAGATGGGCGTGGAGGTGGCCGTGGATGAGCGGATGGGGGTGACGCTCCATGCCGCGCACCTCGACAATCCCACCGCGCCCTACGACATGGTGAAGACCATGCGCGCGTCGATCCTGGTGCTCGGCCCGCTGGTCGCGCGGCATGGACGCGCGCGCGTGTCGCTGCCCGGCGGCTGCGCCATCGGCACGCGACCGGTGGACCAGCATATCAAGGGACTGGCCGCGATGGGCGCCGACGTCAGGGTCGAGGCCGGCTACATCCTCGCGGAGGCGAAGCGCCTCAAGGGCGTGCGCCACGTGATGGACATCGTCACCGTCACCGGCACCGAGAACCTGATGATGGCCGCCACGCTCGCCGAGGGCCGCACGGTGCTGGAGAACGCCGCGCGCGAGCCGGAGGTGGTCGATCTCGCCGAGTGCCTCAACGCCATGGGCGCGCGCATCGCGGGTGCGGGCACCGACGTCATCACCATCGATGGCGTCGAGACCCTGCGGGGCGCGCATCACGACATCATGCCGGACCGCATCGAGACCGGCACCTTCCTCTGCGCTGCAGCGGCTGCCGGCGGGCGCGTCGTGCTGCGGCACACGCGTGCGGGCCTGCTGGACGCCGTCGTGGAGAAGCTGCGCGAAGCCGGCGCGATCATCGAGTCGGGTCACGACACGATGACCATCGAGATGCGCGGCAGGCCGAAGGCCGTGAGCCTGCGCACCGCGCCGTATCCTGCGTTCCCCACCGACATGCAGGCGCAGGTGATGGCACTCGACGCGGTGGCCGACGGCACCGGCGTGATCACCGAGACGATCTTCGAGAACCGCTTCATGCACGCGCAGGAGCTCGCGCGCCTGGGCGCGGAGATCGAGACGTCCGGCAACACGGCGATCATTCGCGGCGTGGCGGGCCTGCAGGGTGCGCGCGTCATGGCGACCGACCTGCGCGCCTCCGCCAGCCTCGTCATCGCGGGCCTGGTGGCGCAGGGCGAGACCGTCATCGACCGCATCTATCACCTGGATCGCGGCTACGAGTCGATCGAGGAGAAGCTCTCGCGGCTCGGCGCGCGGATCCGCCGCGTGCACTGACCGGGGCTTCACGCTAAAATCCTGATTTAGCTTCGCTTCTCGCCATCGTGGCCGGCATCACCATCGCCCTCTCGAAGGGCCGCATCTTCGCGGACACCGCGCCCCTCCTGGCCGCCGCCGGCATCGCGCCGCTGGAGGATCCGGAGCGCTCGCGCAAGCTCATCATTCCGACCACCCGCGCCGAGGTGCGCCTCGTCATCGTGCGCGCCTCGGACACGCCGACCTACGTCCAGTACGGCGCGGCCGACCTCGGCATCGCCGGCAAGGACGTGCTCTACGAGCACGGCGGGGCCGGGCTTTACCAGCCGCTCGACCTCGGGATCGCACGCTGCCGCATGATGGTCGCGGTGCGCGAAGGCTTCGACTACGCGGCGGCGGTGCGCTCGGGCGCGCGGTTGCGCGTCGCCACCAAGTACATCCGCACCGCGCGCGAGCACTTCGCCGCCAAGGGCGTCCACGTCGACCTGATCAAGCTGTATGGCTCGATGGAGCTCGCGCCGCTGGTCGGCCTCGCCGACGCCATCGTGGACCTCGTGTCCACCGGCAACACGCTGCGTGCGAACGCGCTGGCCGCGGTCGAGGAGATCATGCCGATCTCGGCGCGGCTCATCGTCAACCAGGCGGCGCTCAAGCTGAAGCGGGATCTCGTCCAGCCGATCATCGCCGCCTTCGAAGGCGCCGTGACTGCTCATGCCTGACATCCGACGGCTCAGCACCACCGACGCGGGCTTCGATCGTGCGCTCGCCGCGCTCACCGCGCTGGAGGCCGCGCAGGACGAGCACGTCGATCGCGTGGTCGCCGACATTCTCGCCGACGTGAAACGCCGCGGCGACGCCGCGCTGCTCGAGTACACCCAGCGCTTCGACCGGGTGCAGGTCGTGCGCGCCGCGGACCTGGAGATTCCCGCCGCGGCGCTGCGTGCGGCACGCGACGGGCTCGACCCGACGCTGCGCGCGAATCTCGAAGCCGCCGCCGAACGCGTGCGCAGCTACCACGCGCGCCAGCGTGCCGAGTCCTGGACCTACACCGAGCCGGACGGCACCGTGCTGGGGCAGCAGGTCACGCCGCTGGACCGCGCCGGTCTCTACGTCCCCGGCGGCAAGGCGGCCTATCCGTCGTCGGTGCTGATGAACGCGCTGCCGGCCAAGGTGGCCGGCGTCGGCGAGCTCATCATGGTGGTGCCCACGCCGAACGGCGAGCGCAACGCGCTGGTGCTCGCGGCGGCCGCGATCGCCGGCGTGGACCGGGTGTTCGCCATCGGCGGGGCGCAGGCGGTCGGGGCGCTGGCGTACGGCACGGACACCATCCCGGCGGTGGACAAGATCGTCGGACCGGGCAATGCCTACGTGGCCGCGGCCAAGCGGCGCGTGTTCGGCGTGGTCGGCATCGACATGGTGGCCGGTCCCTCGGAGATCCTGGTGATCTGCGACGGCGCCACCGATCCCGACTGGATTGCGATGGACCTCTTCTCGCAGGCCGAGCACGACGAGGTCGCGCAGGCGATCCTGGTGTCGCCGGACGGCGCGTTCCTCGACCGCGTGGCGGCCAGCATCGATCGCCAGCTTGCGGACATGCCGCGGCGCGAGGTCATCGCGACCTCGCTCGCCAATCGCGGTGCACTGATCCACAGCCGCGATCTCGCCGAAGCCTGCGAGCTCGCCAACCGCATCGCGCCGGAGCACCTGGAACTCTCGGTCCAGGATCCGGATGCCTGGCTGCCGCGGCTGCGTCACGCCGGTGCCATCTTCGTGGGCGCCTACAGCTCCGAATCGCTCGGCGATTACTGCGCGGGTCCCAATCACGTGCTGCCCACCTCGCGCACGGCGCGCTTCTCGTCGCCGCTCGGCGTGTACGATTTCCAGAAGCGCTCGTCGATCATCCGCGTCTCGCGCGACGGCGCGCAGACCCTCGGCCGCATTGCGGCGTCGCTCGCGTACGGCGAAGGGCTGCCCGCGCACGCCAGATCGGCCGAATACAGGCTCGCGCCATGAAGGTGGATCCCCGAACGCTCGTGCGCGAGGAAATCCTCGCGATGAAGGCCTACCCGGTCGCGCCGGCCACCGGCATGGTGAAGCTCGACGCGATGGAGAATCCCTACCGCCTGCCCGAAGGGCTGCGCGACGAAGTGTCGCGGCTCGTGGCGGGCCTGGAGATCAACCGCTATCCCGACCCGGCGGCGCCGTCACTGAAGGCGCGCCTGCGGCAGGTCTTCGGCATCCCGGAGTCGGCGGGGCTGCTCATCGGCAATGGCTCCGACGAGATCATCGCGCTCGCCGCGCAGACCCTCGCCTGTCCCGACGCGGTCATGCTCGCGCCGGAGCCGTCGTTCGTCATGTACCGGATGAACGCCGTGTTCCATCGCATGCGCTACGTCGGCGTGCCGCTCGAGGCGGATTTCACGCTGCACCTGGGACGGATGCTGGATGCGATCGCGGCGCATCGCCCGGCGCTGGTGTTCATCGCCTATCCGAACAACCCCACCGGCAACCTGTTTCCGGTGGAGGCGGTGGAGGAGATCATCCGCGCGACGCCCGGTCTCGTCGTGCTGGACGAGGCGTACCACGTGTTCGCGCGGCGCTCGTTCATGGACCGCCTCGGCGAGTTCGACAACCTGATGGTCATGCGGACGGTCTCCAAGCTCGGTCTCGCGGGAATCCGGCTCGGCTACGCCGCAGCCGCGCCGGCCTGGATCGACGAGATGGACAAGGTGCGTCCCCCGTACAACGTCAGCGTGCTGACCCAGGCGGTCGCCGAGCGCGTGCTGGACCACGTGGACGTGCTGGAGAGCCAGGCGGCCGCGATCCGCGAAGCGCGCGGCGGGCTGTTCGAGCGCCTCGTCGACCTGCCGGGCGTCACCGCGTTCCCGAGCGAAGCGAACTTCGTACTGGTGCGCGTGCCCGACGCGGATCGCGTGCACGCGCATCTCAAGTCGCGCAAGGTGCTGGTGCGCAATTTCAACGGCGGCCATCCGCTGCTCGCCAACTCCCTGCGGCTGACGGTCGGCACGCCGGGCGAGAACGAACTGATGATGGCCGCGCTGGGAGAATCGCTGTGAACACGCCACGCGCCGCGACGGTCGCGCGCAACACGACCGAGACGCAGATCACCGTGTCGGTGAATCTTGACGGCACCGGCAAGGGCCGGCTCGAGACCGGCGTGCCGTTTCTCGACCACATGCTCGACCAGATCGTGCGGCACGGCCTCGTCGACCTCGACGTCGTGGCCAGGGGCGACCTGCACATCGACGCCCACCACACGGTGGAGGACGTCGGCATCACGCTCGGTCAGGCGGTGGCGAAGGCGGTCGGCGACAAGAAGGGCATCCGGCGCTACGGCCACGCCTACGTGCCGCTCGACGAGGCGCTGTCGCGCGTCGTGATCGATTTCTCCGGACGCCCCGGGCTGGAGTTTCACGTCCCGTTCACCCGTGCCCTCGTCGGCGAGTTCGACGTGGATCTCGTGCACGAGTTCTTCCAGGGCTTCGTCAATCACGCGCTCGTGACGCTCCACATCGACAACCTGCGCGGACAGAACGCGCACCACCAGTGCGAGACCGTGTTCAAGGCGTTCGCCCGGGCGCTGCGCGCGGCGGTCGAACCGGACCCGCGGGCGTCCGGCACGGTGCCGTCCACCAAGGGGACGCTGTAGCGTGGCACGCATCGCCGTCGTCGACTACGGCATGGGCAACCTGCGCTCGGTGTCGAAGGCGCTGGAACACGTCGCGCCGGGCGCCGAGGTGCGCGTGACCGCCGATCCGCTCGAGGTGCGCGCGGCCGAGCGCGTGGTCTTCCCCGGCCAGGGCGCCATGCCCGACTGCATGCGCGAGCTCGAGGCCTCCGGCCTGCGCCAGGCGGTGGAGGAGTCGGCGCGCGAGAAGCCCTTCCTCGGGATCTGCATCGGGCTGCAGATGCTTTTCGAGCGCTCGGAGGAGGGCGACGTGCCGGGGCTCGGTCTCCTGCCCGGACAGGTGCGGCGCTTTCCCGCGGAGCTCATGCACGACGCTGCGGGCGGGAAGCTGAAGGTCCCGCACATGGGCTGGAACCAGGTGCACCAGGCGGAGCGTCACCCGCTGTGGGAGGGCATCGCGGACGACGCGCGCTTCTACTTCGTGCACAGCTACTTCGTTGAGGCGGCCGAACCCTCGCTGGTGGGCGGGTTCGCGGTGTACGGCTTCCCCTTTACCTGTGCAGTGGCGCGGGATAACATGTTTGCCGTCCAATTCCACCCCGAAAAGAGCCACGCCGCCGGTCTGCGACTGTTGCAGAACTTCGTCGGCTGGCGGCCCTGACCGGTCGCGCCACGCGTCCCTCCGCAGCGTCCGCAAACCCCTCTCCAGCACGGCGGCCGACCCATGGTCATCATTCCGGCGATCGACATCAAGGACGGGCGCTGCGTGCGCCTCAAGCAGGGCGACATGGGCGCCGAGACCGTCTTCTCCGAGGACCCGGTGGCCATGGCGCGCCACTGGCTGGCGCAGGGCGCGCGGCGCCTGCACGTGGTTGATCTCAACGGTGCGGCGGCCGGCAAGCCGAAGAACGAGGCGGTGATCCGCGGCATCCTCGACGCCGTGGGCGAGGAGCTGCCGGTCCAGCTCGGCGGCGGCATCCGCGACCTCGACACGATCGAGAGGTATCTCGATCACGGCGTGGCGTACGTGATCATCGGCACCGCGGCCGTGAAGAACCCCGGATTCCTGCAGGACGCCTGCACGGCGTTCGGCGGCCACATCATCGTCGGGCTCGATGCCAGGGACGGGAAGGTGGCGGTGGAGGCCTGGTCCAAGATGACCGGCCACGACGTCATCGACCTCGCGCGCAAGTTCCAGGACTACGGCGTCGAATCGATCATCTACACCGACATCGGCCGCGACGGCATGCTCTCGGGCGTGAACGTCGACGCGACGGTGCGCCTGGCGCGGGAGCTGCGCATTCCGGTGATCGCTTCCGGCGGACTCACCGACCTCGCGGACGTGGAGAAGCTCTGCGCGGTGGAGGCGGAGGGCATCGAGGGCGTGATCACGGGGCGCGCCGTGTACGAGGGCACCATCGACTTCCGCAAGGCGCAGGAGACGGCGGACCGGCTGAACCCGCCCGCGGACGCGGACGAAGAAGAGGCCTGACGTGGGCCTCGCCAAGCGGGTCATTCCCTGCCTGGACGTCACGGCGGGCCGCGTGGTGAAGGGCGTGAACTTCGTCGAGCTGCGCGACGCCGGCGACCCGGTGGAGATCTCGCGGCGCTACGACGAGCAGGGCGCGGACGAGCTGTGCTTTCTCGACATCACGGCGAGCTCCGACGACCGCGACATCATCCTGCACGTGATCGAGCGCGTCGCCGCGCAGGTGTTCATTCCGCTCACGGTCGGCGGCGGCGTCCGCAAGGTCGAGGACGTGCGGCGGCTCCTCAATGCGGGCGCGGACAAGGTCTCGATCAACACTGCCGCGGTGCAGAATCCCCGGCTCGTCGAGGACGCGGCCGGCAAGTACGGCTCGCAGTGCATCGTCGTCGCCATCGACGCCAAGCGCGTGGACGGCCGCTGGGAGGTCTTCACCCACGGCGGGCGCAAGCCGACCGGCCTCGACGCGGTGGAGTGGGCGCGCCGCATGCAGACCGCGGGCGCGGGCGAGCTGCTGCTCACCAGCATGGACCGCGACGGCACGCGAGAGGGCTTCGACCTCGCGCTGACGCGCGCGGTCAGCGACGCGGTGGACGTGCCGGTCATCGCCTCGGGCGGGGTCGGCCATCTCGCGCACCTCGCCGCCGGCGTGACCGAAGGCCACGCGGATGCGGTGCTCGCCGCGAGCATCTTCCACTACGGCGAGTACAGCGTGGGCCAGGCGAAGACCTTCATGGCGCGCGCGGGGATCGAGGTGCGAACTTGAGTGCCCCGGCATGAGCGCATCCGACGCCTGGCTCGACGAGATCAAGTGGGATGACCACGGCCTGGTGACCTGCATCGCGCAGGAGGTCGGCACCGGGCGTATCCTCATGGTCGCCTGGGCCAACCGCGACGCGCTGGCGAGGACGCGGGAGCTCGGCGAGGCGGTGTACTTCTCGCGCTCGCGCGGCCGCCTGTGGCACAAGGGCGAGGAGTCGGGGCACACGCAGAAGGTCGCCTCGATCCGCCTCGACTGCGACGGCGACGTGGTGGTGCTCGAAGTGGAACAGGTCGGCGGCATCGCCTGTCACACGGGCCGGGCAAGCTGCTTCTTTCGCCGGCTGGTCGACGGCCGCTGGGTCGAGACCGAGCCGGTGCTGAAGGACCCTCGGGAGATCTACGACACATGACGGGCATCCAGGACATCCTCGAACGCCTCGCGGACACCATCGAATCGCGCAAGGGCGGCGATCCGGACGCATCCTACGTCTCGCGCCTGCTCGCCAAGGGCGAGGACGCGGTCCTCAAGAAGATCGGCGAGGAGGCGACCGAGACGGTCATGGCCGGCAAGGACGGCGAGCGGCTGCGCATCGTCGGCGAGATGGCGGACCTCTGGTTCCACTGCCTCGTCGCCCTGTCGCACTACGGCCTGCGGCCGTCGGACGTGCTCATGGAGCTGCGCCGTCGGGAGGGGATCTCCGGCATCGACGAGAAGGCGGCCCGCGGCGCCGACGGGGTGCGCATCGAGGCCGAGCGGCGCTAGGAGGCGGCGTGTCGGGCGATCCCAACTGCATCTTCTGCCGGATCGTGCGGGGGGAGATCCCCGCCCGGAAGCTGTACGAGGACGACGAGATCCTCGGTTTTCATGACATCCGTCCGGCCGCACCGGTACATTTTCTGCTGATCCCGAAACTTCACCTCCCGTCGCTTGCCCAAGCGGAGGAGGCCCACGCGCCGTTGCTGGGCCGCCTGCTCGCCCTCACGGGGCGGCTGGCCCGCGAACAGGGCGCCACCGACGGCTTCCGGACGATCATCAATACCGGGCGGGTCGGCAGGCAGGAGGTGTATCATCTCCACGTCCACGTCGTCGGCGGGCCGCAGCCGTTGGGGCCCATGCTCACGCGAGAGTGAAGGAGAACGTCCATGGGTTCGTTCAGCATCTGGCACTGGCTGATCGTTCTGCTGATCGTGATGCTGGTGTTCGGCACCAAGAAGCTGCGCAACATGGGGTCGGACCTCGGCGGCGCGGTGAAGGGTTTCAAGGAGGGCATGAAGGGGGCGTCAGACGATGCCCCGCCGCCCCAGCAGGTCACCGGCCAGACCATCGACGCCGAGGTCAAGAAGGAGACGAAGGCCTGAACGGCCGCCGTCCCGGGCGTCTGCCGCGAAAGGATGCCGGGCGCGACCCGGCGTCTTTTTTTGGCCCCTCGGTAAGTCCCCCATGTTCGACATCGGCTTCTCCGAGCTCTTCGTCATCGGCATCGTGGCCCTGATCGTCATCGGCCCCGAGCGGCTGCCCAAGGTCGCGCGCACGGCCGGGCACCTGTTCGGGCGCATGCAGCGCTACGTGAACGACGTGAAGGCCGACATCAACCGCGAGATGGAGCTCGACGAACTGCGCAAGATGAAGACGCAGTTCGAGTCGGCGGCGCGCGACGTCGAGCAGTCGGTCAACCAGCAGGTGGGCGCGATCTCCTCCGAAGTGCAGGCCGCGCAGGACGCGTTCACGAAGGAGGCCACGAGCAGCGCGGCCATCACCGGCCCGGTCCCCGGCGGGGAGACGCCCGCGCCGCCCGCCGATTCCGGCCCGGCGCCGCGCATCCCGAGCGGCAGCCCATGAGCGAGGTGCAGGACACCTTCATCTCGCACCTCGTCGAGCTGCGGGACCGCCTCATCCGCGCCCTGCTCGCGGTGGCGGTGGTGTTCGTGGTGCTGTTCATCTGGCCCGGGTCCGGCACGATCTACGACATCCTCGCGGCACCGCTGGTGGCGCACCTGCCCGAGGGCACCAAGATGATCGCCACGGGCGTGATCACGCCCTTCATGGTGCCGGTCAAGGTGACGGCGATGGTCGCGTTCGTGATCGCGCTGCCGTTCGTGCTGTACCAGGCGTGGGCGTTCGTCGCGCCCGGGCTGTACTCCCACGAGAAGAAGCTGGTCGTGCCGCTCATCGTCACCAGCACCGTCCTGTTCGTGCTGGGCGTGGCGTTCTGCTACTTCTTCGTGTTCGGGCAGGTGTTCAAGTTCATCGCGAGCTTCGCGCCGAAGAGCATCACGCCGGCGCCGGACATCGAGCAGTACCTGTCGTTCGTGCTGACCATGTTCCTCGCGTTCGGCCTGACCTTCGAGGTGCCGGTGGCGCTCATCGTGCTGGTCCGCTTCGGCGTGGTGGATGTGCAGAAGCTCAAGGATTTCCGCCCCTACTTCGTCGTCACGGCATTCGTCATCGCGGCGATCGTCACGCCGCCCGACGTCGTCTCGCAGCTCGCACTCGCGATCCCGATGTGCCTGCTCTACGAGCTCGGCATCTTCATGGCGCGCTTCTTCCGGCCCCCGGCCGGGCAGACTGACTGGCGTGCGCCGAGCGACGCCGAGATGAGCGCCGAGCTCGACCGCGCGGCGGAGGATTCCAAGTCCCTCAAGTGAAGCCCGCCTTCGGCGGGGGCGCCGCTAGCGGCGCTTGACCGTCGGCGCAGCCGGGCGCCGGGCGACGGTCACGCCGACGTCCACCTCGCGATCCCCGCGGCGCAGCTTCATGGTGGCCTGGCTGCCCGGGGACAGTTCCGCGACGATGTTCAGCATGGCCGCCGGATCGGCCACCGGCTTGCCGTTGATCGCCACCAGCACGTCGCCGGGACGCACACCGCCGCGCTCGGCCGGCCCGTCGGGCAGCACGCGCGCCACGAACGCACCCGCACCCGGTGCGATCTTGGCCTCGCGCACCAGCTCGGGCGTGATCTCGCGTGCCTCCACCCCGATGAACCCGCGGGTGACCGCGCCGCTCTCGATGATCTGCTGCATGACGGTGCGCGCGGTGCTCACCGGAATCGCGAACCCGATGCCGATCGACCCGCCCGAGCCGGAGAGGATCGCCGTGTTGATGCCGATCAGATTGCCGGCGGTGTCCACGAGCGCGCCGCCGGAGTTGCCCTGGTTGATCGCCGCATCGGTCTGGATGAAGTTCTCGAACGTGTTGATGCCGAGCCCGGTGCGGCCGAGCGCGGAGACGATGCCCATGGTGACGGTCTTGCCGACGCCGAGCGGATTGCCGATGGCGAGCACCACGTCCCCGGTCTGCACGGCGTCGAGCGACCCGAAGGTGATCGCCGGCAGCGTCCCCGCTTCGACCTTCAGCAC
>CAZKHE010000071.1:0-22585 GCA_964552535.1 uncultured Enterobacteriaceae bacterium
GCGCCACCGAGGCGCAGGAGTTCGGCTTCGCGCAGATCCTCAAGTTCTTCGACCGGATGATCGAGCGGCCCGAGGACGACAAGATGCGGACGTTCGCGTCGCGCGATTTCTTCGGGTTCTGGCAGGGGCTGCTGCGCGTGGTGGGCTCGTTCGGCGACTGCCCGCGCTGCCTCGCCGTCTGCCCGGTGGGCAACGATTACCACGCGCACCTCGCCGAGCCGCAGAAGGTGATTCCGGAGAAGACCGCCGAGAAGGTCGAGCTGGCCAAGGGCTACAAGACCGCGCGTGCGGCGCACGAACAGGGCGCGGGCGAACCCTTGCCCGGCCTCTCCGAATGGAACCGGCGTTGGGTCGGGCCGGAGGGCTACCAGGGCATGGTCGCCAGGCAGCTCCAGGCGTTCAAGCAGGCGCAGAAGGCGCGCGCCGCGGCGGAGGGGGAGAAGGAGTAATTATGGTCGGCGCCTTCAAGCGGCCGCTGACGGCGGCGGAAATCAAGCAGCAGGCGAAGGCCCTCGGCGCGGATCTGGTCGGCATCGCGGACGGTGCGGTGCTCGACGCGAACCCGCCGGACCCCGCGGATCCGCGACGGCCGTCGGACATCACGGCGCTCGACGCGGGCCGCGTCATCGTGCTCGCGAAGCGCGTGTCTGCCGGCGTCACGCGCATCACCGCGTGGGGCGACCGGCACAAGTACTACAACGACGAGCTCGCGCTCACGGCGCTCGAGGAAGCCTCGCTCGAGCTCGTCTACTGGCTCGAGGACGCCGGCTATCCGGCGGTGATCGTGCCGCCCACGCACGTCGATCCGTGGCGCTACCAGGACGATCCGAAAGCACACCAGACGACGCTGCTCTCGCTGCCGCACGCGGCGGTGGAGGCGGGGCTCGGCACCCTCGGGCTCAATCTCCAGCTCCTGACGCCCGAGTTCGGGCCGCGCGTGATCCTCACGGCGGTGCTGTGCTCGGTCGACGTCGCGTGCGACCGGCCGATGACCGACGCGCTGTGCCTCGGGCCCGCGTGCGGACGCTGTCTCCAGGCGTGCCCCGGGGACACGGTGCAGCATTGGGGACGCGACTGGGAGCGCTGCGACGAGTACCGCTCGCCCTATGGGTTCGCCAAGCTCACCGGGCAGATCGAAAGCATCGTGAACGCGGCCGACCCGCAGGCGCGCAAGGAGTTGCTGCGCTCCGAGACCACGTTCAACCTGTGGCAGAGCATCCTGCGGGGTGCCGGGGTCATCACCGGCTGCCGGCGCTGCGCCGACGTGTGCCCGGTCGGCGCCGACTACGATCGGATGCTGCGCGACGCGCTCGACGCCATTCCCGAGGCGACCGACGCGAAGGCCGCGCGGCTCGCCGCCATGCAGGCGCTCGAGGCGCGGGGCGAAGCGGGCGCCGGCCGGCGCGAACAGGGCCGGTGGATCGGGCGGCTGAAGGTGGTCACGGAGACGAAGTGATGCCGCTCGCGCTGCCGACCTCGCGCGAGGAGATCCGCCGCATCCAGTCGGCGCGCAAGCGCGTCGCCGTGGAGCAGGCGCGGCGCGCACCGTTCCATCGCGAGCGCCTCGCGCACGTCGACGCGCGCCGGCTCGACGACCCGGAGGAGTGGGCGAAGGTCCCGATCCTCGACAAGGAGATGCTGCGCGCGCTGTCGGACGCCGAGTTCTACGAGCGCTTCTGCATTCCTCCGGGCGACGGTGTCGCGGAGTACTGGCGTTCCGGCGGCGCGACCGGCAAGCCGCTCTTCTATCCGCGCAGCCACGAGGACATGCGCTACGGGCTCCTGTCGTTCGCGCGCACCTTCGACTGTCTCGGCATCGCGCGCGGCGAGCGGCTGCACGACTCGTTTCCGCTCGGCATCCATCCGGTCGGCCACGTCTTCGCGCGCGCGGCGCAGCTGCGCGGCATCGGCGTGAACTGGGCCGGCGCCGGGACCACCACGCCCTCCCAGGTGCAGGTCGACCTCATCGGGCGCCTCAGGCCGACGGTGTGGATGGGCATGTCGAGCTACGGCCTGCATCTCGCCAATCTCGCCGAGACACTCGGCATCGACCTCGCGGCGGGCAGCGTGCGTCACATCGTCTGCTCGGCGGAGCCGCTCTCCGACGCCAAGCGCGAGAAGCTCGCGCGCTGCTGGGGCGCGCGGGTGCGCGACACCTTCGGCATGACCGAGGCGGGGATGATGGGCGCGGAGGACGACACGCTCGGCGGCTTCCGCGTGTGGACCGACATGTACGTCATCGAGGTGGTCGATCCGGAGACGCACGCGCCCGTGGCGGAGGGCGAGGTGGGCGCGCTGGTCGTCACGCCGCTGTGGACGAACCACTGCACGCCGTTCCTGCGCTGGCTCTCGGGCGACCTCGTCACGCTGCGCGAGGCGGACGACGGGCGTGGCCCGTTCTCGGTCTTCCCGCTGGTGAAGCACGCGCATCGCACCACCGGCTTCTTCAAGGTGCGCGGCGTGAACATCAATCACCCCGAGTTCGAGGACTTCATGTTCCGCGACGCCGCGGTGAACGACTTCAAGTGCGAACTTCTCGCCGCCGACGGCAACGACGTGCTGCGCGTGTCGATCGAGGTGAAGCGCGGAGCGGACGCCGCGGCTGTCGCCGCCGCACTGACCCAGCGCATCAAGCGGACCTTCGAGGTGACGCCCGAGGTCGCCGTGCTCGAGACCGGCACGCTGGCGCGGGAGTTCGAGGCCAGTGTCAAGGCGCCGCGCTTTGCCGACAGGCGGAGCAGCGGCGGCTGACTTCGGGGAGCGCGAGGGGGCTTGCCCCCTCGTAGCGTGATCGGGCAAAGCGCCGCGGTTCGCCGACCGGCGAAGCAGCGGCGGCTAGACCGCCACCTCCACGATCACCGCGAGCTCCACCGCGGCATCGGCGGGCAGCTGCGGCAGGGCGAACGCGGTACGCGCGTGGCCGGCGCGGTCCTGGAGCACCTTGGCGAACAGGTCCGACGCGCCGTCCAGCACCTTCGGCTGGTCGAAGTTGCCCGGCGCACTGGCGACGTAACCTTCCACGCGCACGATCTGGCGCAGCCGGTCGAAGCCGCCGAGGAAGCGGTGGATCTGCGCCAGTGCGTTCAGCGCGCAGAGCTCGGCCGCGGCCCGTCCCTCTGCCGCGGTGAGCGCGGCACCCACCGCGCCGCGGTACACCACCGCGCCATCGCGGATCGGAAGCTGCCCGGAGAGGAACAGCAGCGCGCCGGACTGCACCACGGCGCGATAGGCGCCAAGCGGCTGCGGCGCGGCAGGCAGGGCGAGGCCGAGGTCGGCCAGGCGCTGGATCACCGGATCGGTCATGCGCGGTCCTCCTTCTGCGCCACGAAGGCCAGCCGACCCTTGTCGCGGCCGCCGTCGGGCAGGTTCATGAACTCGTCGATCAGGACGCGCAGCCCCAGGCGCCGCAGCAGTGCGCGCGTGTCGTCGGGCGCGTGCGAGTCGTAGAAGAACCGCGCGCCGAACATCTCGTCGGTGAAGCCGGGATGCGCGGAGCCGCCGGCCGTGAGCATCAGCCGGCCGCCGGGCGCCAGCGCTTGGGTCACGCGCGCGAGAATCGCTTCGTGGCGCTCCCGCGGCACGTGAAAAAGGGCGTCCCAACTGATTGCAGCGGCGAAGCGCCGGTCCGGCACGTAGTCCTCGATGCGCGACTCGATCCACGTTTCTGCGGGAAAGCGCGAACGCGCGAGCGCGAGCAGGGCCGCCGACTGGTCGACTCCGACGATGCGATGACCGCGGCCGACGACGTGCTCGGCCATGGGCCGGCCGGTGCCGCACCCGAGATCCAGGACCACCGCGCCCGCGGAGAGACCATCGAGCAGGGCGTCGAGATACGCGCGCTCGCGGCCGGAGAAGCCCGTGCGCGCGGCGTCCCAGTGCGGCGCGATGGCATCGTAGGACGCGCGGTTGAGCGCGCTGCGCGGATCCGGCTCCTGCATGCGGGCGATGCTAGCATCGGCGCCATGCGCATCGACGATCTCCGGCAACGCCTGCGCGAGGCGGGCGCGCTCGCCTGCCACGAGGAAGTCGTGCTGCAGGCGTGGGCGCACGGCCGGCCGCTGGATCACGGCCGACGTCGTGCGGAGACGTTCCTGCCGGGAGCGCTGCGCGCGGCGCTGCCGGCGATCGCGCGCGAGCTCGATGCCATGGCCCGGGTGCGCACCGAGCATCCCGCCACGGACGGCTCGATGCGGATGCTCGTCGCGCTCGCCGACGGCCTCACCGTCGAGAGCGTCGTGCTGCCGCGGGACGGGGTCTGCGTCTCCACGCAGGTCGGCTGCGCGGTGGGGTGCGTGTTCTGCATGACCGGGCGCGAAGGCCTGGTGCGCCAGCTGGGCAGCGCCGAGATCGTCGCGCAGGTGGCGCTTGCGCGCGCCCGGCGCCCGGTCCGCAAGGTGGTCTTCATGGGCATGGGCGAGCCCGCGCACAATCTCGACGCGGTCATGGAGGCGATCGACTTCCTGGCCACCGCGGGCGGCATCGCGCACAAGAACCTCGTTTTCTCCACCGTCGGTGATCGCCGCGTCTTCGAACGCCTGCCGGCCGGGCGGGTGAAGCCGGCGCTTGCGCTGTCGCTGCACACGACGCGCGCGGCGCTGCGCGAGAAGCTGCTGCCGCGCGCGCCGCGCATCGATCCGGCCGAGCTGGTGGCGCTCGCGCACCGCTACGCCGAGGCGACGCGCTATCCGATCCAGTACCAGTGGACGCTGCTCGAGGGCGTCAACGACGGCGACGACGAGGTCGAGGCGATCGCGCGGCTGCTCGCCGGCAAGTACGCCGTGATGAACTTCATTCCCTGGAACACGGTCGAGGGCGCGGGGTTCAGCCGCCCGTCGTGGGAACGCGCCGCGGAGATGGTGCGTGCCCTGCATCGCCGCGGCGTGCTGGCGAAGCTGCGCAATTCGGCGGGGCAGGACGTCGACGCGGGCTGCGGGCAATTGCGGGCGCGAGAGGTCGCGGGCCCTCGCACGACGGTACGCCTGCACGCCATCACGCCGGCCGGGCACTAGCGGGCGAGCGGGCGGCGCGCCGCCCCGACCGCGACCGCATCACGGGACCACCGTCGGGGCGCTAGAGCATCTCCAGCGGGCGTGCCTGCGTCGGCGGCGGGAACGCGCGATCGAAGGCGGCGAGGTCGGCGTCGGTGAGCACGATCTCGAGTGCCCGGGCGTTGTCGTGCACGTGCTCCACCCGTCCCGCCTTGGGGATCGCGATCACCCCGTCCTGGCGCAGCACCCAGGCGAGCGTGACCTGCGCGACCGTCGCGCCATGCCGTGCCGCCACCGCCGCCAGCTCGCGATGCCGCAAGAGCCGTCCCTGTTCGACCGGGGAGTACGCCATCACCGGCATCCCGCGTGTCCGGCACCACGGCAGGAGGTCGAACTCGATTCCGCGTCGTGACGGGTTGTACAGCACCTGGTTCGTCGCGCACGCTGCGCCACCGGGCAGGCCGGCAAGTTCGCGCATGTCCGCCATGTCGAGATTGCTGACGCCCCAGTGCCGGATCTTGCCGTCCCGCTGCAGGCGCTCGAATGCGGCGAGGGTTTCCGCGAGCGGCGGGCGGCCGCGCCAATGCAGGAGGTACAGGTCGATGCGGTCCGTGTCCAAGCGCGCGAGGCTGCGCTCGCACGCGGCGACGGTGCCGTGGCGCGACGCGTTCTCCGGCAGCACCTTGCTCACCAGGAAGACCTCGTCGCGACGTCCGGCGATCGCCTCGCCGACGAGCGTCTCCGCGGCCCCGTCGCCGTACATCTCGGCGGTGTCGATGAGGGTGAGCCCCAGGTCCAGCCCGGCGCGCAGCGCGGCGATCTCGTCGGCGCGGCGGCGCCGGTCCTCGGCCATCATCCATGTTCCCTGGCCAAGCGCGGGCACGCGCTCGCCGGACGGCAGCGTGACGGTGGTTCGAGGGGGCGTGGTCATGGTCGGGGATTATGGAGGGACGCGCGAGCAGACGCGGACGGCGGCCGGCACGGCGCCGGCGGGTCCCCGCGATTCACTCCTCCGCGAGCAGGACGCGTGCCGCGTCATGCCGGCCGGGCATAGCAGCTAACGGCGCTGCGGACATGCGCGCGGCGCTGCCTTGTTCCTAGAATGCGGCGCCTCGTGAAATCGCGGAGCGCCTGTTGTCCGACTGGCTGCACGATCCGTTCGTCCAGAGCGGCGTCATTCCCTTCGCCGCCGGCCTCGTTGCCGCCGCGCTGCTGCTTCCGTTGCGTCTCTCGGGACTCGCAGGCATCGCGGGTTTCGCCGCCGCGGTCTGGCTGATCGGCAACTTCGCCCTGCAGCCGCTCACCGCTTCACGCAAGCTGGTCGTGCTCGTCGCCGCGGCGGCGCTCGCCGGTGCGCTGCTCGACGTCGCCCGTGGGACCCTCGGCACGCGGGGTCGCATCGCATCCGGTGCGCTCGCGGGCGCCGGGGCACTCTGGATGCTCTGGACGGTGATCGTGCAGAAGCCCCTCGCCCCCGCCCTCGCGATCGGCATCGGCGGTTTCGCGCTGGTCGCCTGGCTCGTGGGGGCGATGGCGGCGACCGGCGCGGATGCGGCGCGCGCCGGCGCGGCGAGCCTCGCGCTCTCGCTCGGCGCCGGCGTGGCGGCGATGCTCGGCGGCTCTGCACTGCTCGCGCAGTACGGCATTGCGCTCGGCGCGGCCTGCGGCGCATTCCTGCTCGTCTTCGTGGTGCGCGGCGGACGGTCCACGCCCTGTGCGGCGCTCGCGCTCACGGCGGGTGCCGGCGGCGGCTTGCTGGCGCTGGGGGCCGCGGTGGTCGCGCACCTGTCCTGGCTCGCGCTCCTGCCGCTCGCATTGATCCCGCTCGCGGTCCGCCTGCCGCTGCCCGGGTCGGCCGGTGCGTGGCTGCGGGCGGCGCTCGCCGCCCTCTATGCCGCCGCTCCGGCTATCGCCGCGTGCGGTGTCGCCTGGTGGGCGACCCGCGGCGGCTGAAGGCGACGCCCCACCGGAGCGATCGAACCCCCACCACGACCGTCACACAGGAGGAGAACCATGATGAAACGACTGATCTGCGCCCTCGTCGCCGCACTGCCCGCGGCCGCCGTCGCGAACGTCGAGAACTTCACCATCGATCCGTACCACACGATCCCGCACTTCTCGCTGGAGTACCACGGGTTCGGCACCTTCGCCGGCCGCTTCGACAAGACGTCCGGCAAGTTCAGCGTGGACCGTGCGGCGCGCAAGGGCGCGCTGGAGTTCGCCATCGAGACCGCGTCGCTCACCACCGGCGACGGCGAACGCGGGTCCCGCCCGCGCTCCCGCGACGAGCACCTCCGGAGCGTCGACTTCTTCAACGTCGCGGAGTTTCCCCGCATGACCTTCCGTTCCACCGACGTGCGCTTCAACGGCGACACGCCGGTCGAGATCGACGGTCAACTCACCCTGCTCGGCGTGACGAAGCCGGTCACGTTCAAGGTCGATCGCTGGGTGTGCAAGGACCACGCGGTGTACAAGCGCCCCGCCTGCGGGGGCAACGTCTCCGCCACCATCAAGCGGTCCGACTTCGGCATGAAGTACGGCATTCCCTCGATCAGCGACGAAGTGCGGCTCACGACGCTGTTCCTCGGCTTCCGGGACTGACGCCGGCCCGGCGCCGAGCAACCCGGATTCGCTGCTGCAGCGAATCCGGGTCTTTCCGCTAGGCGTGTGCCATGCGCTTGCTCGTGCCGAAGCCGAGCCACGCCGAGACGGCGGTGATGAGCGCGTGCAGCCAGATGTCGTGGCTGTTGTGCGCGACCACGCCGAGCAGCATGCCCTGGCCGACGAACAGGCCCAGCACCGTGACGAGGCCGTACACGACCGCGAAGATCTGGAAGAACCGCCGCGAGGCATGCTCGCTCATGGCGCCGGCCGCGATGGCGGCGGCGCCGGTGGCGAGGTGGATGATGTTGTGCGGACCATTGACGGCGAACAGGCCGAGCAGGCGGCCCTCGGGCGTGACCGCGTCGATGTAGCCCGCGATGCCGATCAGGACGAAGATGGCGCCGAAGACGATGGCGATGGTTTTCAGGGGCACTGGACTCTCCAGGTGAATTGGAACAGCCCTGAAGAGAGCAATATGCGCTCCACAAAGCGCATTGATGGGCCTCGCAACCCGGCTCGAGCGCGCTTCATGGTGCCCGGCGCACGTCGCCGTCACGCCGGGAATTGCCCCCGGATTCCCCCGCTTGCGTCGCGGTCGTCGCTGGGCGCGCCGGTACCCTGACTCGGGCATCGCGTTCCCGGAAGCACCCCCACGGCGAGGCCCGGCCGCACCCGCAGCCTGACGCTGCGCGCGACCGGCGGGGCAATGGTGGGGCGCCGGGCGCGGCTGCGCCGCCGGCAGGCGGTGTCGACTCCACCGCGTAGGCGCGTTCGGGACTGAATCCCGAAGCCGACACGCTGGCCGAGCTCGCCGCGGCGCTGCACGCCCAGCTGCAGGCGGCCGGCCACTGAGGCCGCAGCCTCCGCCCTACCCGGATCACTTCATCTTGCAGTCCTGCACGTAGGCGTCGCCGCGGTCCTTCAGCACCGTGCCCATGGTCTTGTGCACCAGCCGGCCGTTCGCGTCCTTGCCGACCACCTGCAGGTAGTAGTTCTGGATCGGGAACTGGTTGGCGTTGAACTTGAAGTCGCCGCGCACGCTCTGCCACTTGGCGTTGCGGATGGCCTTGCGGAAGGCTTCCTTGTCCTCGACCCTGCCCTTCACCTCGCGCACCGCCGCGTCGATGAGCATCGCCGTGTCGAACGCGCTCGCGGCGTAGCTCGTCGGCAGGCGCTTGTACTCCTTCTCGAACTCGGCGACGAAGCGCTTGTTCGCCGCGTTGTCGAGGTCGAGCGTCCAGTGGCCCACCGAGAAGAGGCCGAGCATCGGGTCGCCCACCGCGCGGATGATGTCCTGGTCCGCGCCCCACAGCGGCACCACCAGCTGCGTGTCCTTCGACATGCCGGAGGCGACGAACTGCTTGATGAAGTTGATGCCCATCCCGCCGGGCAGGAAGACGTACAGCGCCTCGGGCTTGGCGTTGCGGATCTGCGCAAGCTCCGCCGAATAGTCGAGTTGCCCGAGCTTGGTGAAGATCTCCTCCTGCACCTTCCCTTTGTACATGCGCTTGAAGCCGGTGTTGGCGTCCTTGCCGCCGACGTAGTTGGGCGCGAGGAAGATCGCGCTCTTGATGCCGCGCTGGTTCATGAACTCGCCGGCGGCCTCGCTGTAGGCCTCGCTCGGCCACGACGCGGAGAACACGTAGGGGTTGCAGCCCGCGCCGGTGTACTGCGCGGGGCCGGCGTTGGGGCCGATCAGGATCGTCTTCGCGTCGATCGCCGTGGGCGCGACGGCGACGAAGATGTTGGAGAACACCACGCCGGTCAGCACGTCCACGCGGTCGCGCTTGATGAGGCGGTCGGCCGCCTGTTTGCCCACCTCGGGATTGAGCTGGTCGTCCACGATCTGCACGTCGGCGGGCAGGCCGCCGAGCTTGCCCCCGTTCAGCTTCACCGCGAGGTTGAACCCGTCGCGGATGTCGATGCCGATAGCGGCATTCGGGCCGGACAGGGTGCTGATGAAGCCCACCTTGACCTTGTCGGCGGCGGCGGCCGGCGCGGCAATCGCGAGGGCGGCGACGGCGGCGGCAACGGCTTTTCTGATGGCGTGCATGCGGCTCTCCCGGTGGCGAAAGCGCGATTCTATGCGCGCTGTCATCGAAATGCCGATTTCGCGCGCTACAGTCCGCGCGGGACGGGCGGCGCCACGTACTCTGCGCGGCGCCAGGGAGGGCGGGAATGGGTTCGGAGCGGGCGGCGATCCAGGGCGGTCTGTCGGTGCCGCGCGCCGGCGTATGGCGCGAAGGCGCGGCTTTCGCCGCCGCGGTCGCGCTGCTCGCGGCCCTCGACGCGACGCCGGCGATCGCGGTGTACGGGCTCAGCTTCTGGCACTACCTGCTCTATGCCGCGGCATACCGTCATGGCGCCGTCCCCCTGTCCGCATTCAAGCGCGACGCCGTGGCGGCCAAGACGGGCGCCCTGGGCGTGCTCGGCTACGCGTATCTCGGTGGGGCGCCCGATGCGCTCTCGCTCGCCGTCGTCGCCGCGGGGTTCGGGCTGAACATCGCCGCCGCGCATGCGCTCGGCGGGGATCGCACCTACTACGGCCACGAACTCGCGGGCCTGCCGCCGCTGCGCGTGACGTGGTTTCCCTACTCGCTCACCGCCCACCCGATGCTGATCGGCAACATGGCGGCGTACGGCGGCCTGCTGCTCAATGCCCCGTTCCGCGCCGAGTGGTGGCCGCTCGCGTGCGCACACGTGGCGCTGAACGTCGGCCTGCTCGCGATGGAGACCCGGCTGCGGCCGCTGCGCCGCGCGCCGCGGCCGTGGACCGCGGACTCGGTTGCCGTGGCAATCGGCGGCGCTGCCCTGGTCGGCGCCCTCGTCGGCGCGCTGGCGGGGACGATCGTCGTCGAGCGCGCCGGACTCGGCGCGGCGCTCGGCGCCCTGATCGGGGCCTTCGGCGCCTCGATCCTGGTTTCGTACGTTCCATACGGGAGGGCACTGCGATGAACCATGCCGTACATCCGGAGACCGCCGCAGCACCACCGCGTGCACCGTCGCGCCGCTATCCGGCCACGCTGGGACGCTTCGACGCGCCGGCGGACCGGGCGCGCATCGACGCGCTCGCGCGCTGGGTGGAGGAGCGCTATCGCCAGGACCTGGCGCAGCGGCCGTCGAAGCACGTCTACGTGGGGCTGCTCCCGCCGGAGGTCGTTGCCGAAGTGGATCGGTTGCGCGGGCACGAGGCGGTCCGCGAGGCGATCATGCGGCACTTCCCGGCCGACTGGTCGCTCACCGCGATGCCGCACACCGACGAGCTGTACCTCTCGCACTACAACAAGGACTACGGCGGCGACCACGGCCTGTTCGCGAAGCACTACGACGGCAACCTGCGCTTCGTGCCGTTCGGCGCCGTCGTGCGCGCGCTCATCTACCTGCAGTCAGACGGGACGTACAAGGTGGTCTTCGGCGACAGCAAGGTGGAGAAGGCGTTCGCGAGCTACGAGTTCGGGATCCTCGATTTCCACCGCGAGCTGCACTGGGTCGAGGGCGAGTATCGCCCGGAGGACCGCCAGCGCATCCTGCTCAAGTGCAACTACCTGATCGCCCCGCCGAACGGCCGCGCCCTCACGCGCGCCCTGCTGGCGGCGAACACCGGCGTCTTCTACGTGGTGAAGGCCGCGATGGAGTACTCCAAGAGCCCGCGCAACCCGGCGCAGTTCGTCGTCGGCCTGGTCTGCAACGCGGCGCGGGCGCTGAACAACCTCCATCCGCTCGTGCCGATCGCCGCAGCCGGGGGAGTGCTGGCCGGCGCCTCGTACCTCGCGGCCCGAGCCTTGCAGTGATGCGCCGCTCAGCGGGGCGCGCGATGCGCACCCGCGACGAGCGTTTTACTCCGGTCCATTAGGCGGTTGCGGGCGCCTCGACCGCCGGGCGGCGCCACCGCCACGGTGCCCGCGTCATGGCACCGTAACGCCGCTCGCCGATAGTCCACCGCAGTCGCGACGAGACGCGCAGGCTCGCGGGCCGGGAAGCGCGCACGCTCCGGGGGATCCATCCAGGAGTCCAGCACGTGAAGCAAGCATCGCGCATCGCGGTTGCCATCGGCGCCGCGCTCGGCGCCGCCGGCGCCTTCGCTCAAGGCAGTTCCGTCCAGCTCTACGGGCGCGTCAACCTCGGCTTCGATCACTACTCTGCCGAAGGTGCCCGCGACCAGGGCGGCATCCCGGGGAGCGCCATCGAGTACGAGGGACGCAACCGCGTCTTCGACAACAGCTCGCGCGTGGGTCTGCGCGGCTCCGAGGACCTCGGCGGCGGCCTGCGCGCCATCTTCCAGATCGAGAGTGGCGCGAACGTCGATACCGGGTCGGCGAACGGCCAGAACGGCCGGCCGAACGGCAGCACCGGGACCTGGGCGACCCGGGACTCGTTCGTGGGCCTCGACTCGGCATGGGGGCGCCTCACGTTCGGCAGGCAGTCCATCTGGTATTCCAACGGCGAGCTCGCGCAGTTCGCCTCGAACTACATCAACACCGAGGTGCCCTGGACCGACGGTCGCGGCCTGGGCCGCATGCCCACGCCGGCCAGCCGCACGAGCAACGTCGTGCTGTACACCACGCCGCGTCTCGCCGGCTTCAACGCGTCGCTGTACTACTCCCCCAACGCACAGGAGGCCGTGCAGCACAACGGCTGCGTGCTCGCGACGCCGGCCGCCACCTCCTGCGCCGCCGGGACGGGGCAGGACGCCGACGGCAGGATCTGGGGGGCGACCGTGCGCGGCGCCTTCGGGCCCTTCCACGGGCAGGTGGACTATGTCGACAACCGGGGCAATTCGCCGCTGGCGACCGTCAACTCGCTCGGCGCGGCCGTCTCCGGCGGCACCGACCAAGCGAAGACCGAGGCGGTGAAGGCGGGCATCGGCTGGAAGTACCTGCCCGGAGCGAACCTGAGCTTCATCTACGTGTGGGCGAAGAGCAACGCCGTGCAGGGCCTCTCTGCCGGGGACGAGGCGAAGCAGGACGCGTGGACGATCAACTGGGAGCACACGTTCCGGAACGTCCAGGCGATGGCGCAGTTCGGCATGTTGAACGGCCTCAAGGATTGCGACTCCGGCATCGGGTGCGCCGACTCGGAAGCAAAGGCGTGGATGCTCGGCGCGCGCTACCTGCTGTCCAAGCGGACCTGGCTGTACGCCTCCTACAACGAGGTGGACAACGACGGCAACCAGTTCGCCGACTACGTGTCCGCGGGCTACACCTCGGTCGCCTCACCCGTTGCCGTCCCCTACGGGGCGGACCCGCGCGTCTGGGCGGTGGGCATGTTCCACGCGTTCTGACCCACCGCGCGCGTCGTTCGCTACCGTGCGGCGAAGCAGTAGAGCAGGCCCTCGCCGCCGGTCGGCCGCAGGTTGTCGATGCCGCAGCCGCGCGACGGATGCGCGGAGTTCCAGGACACGGCCCAGGCGGCATCGAGCGGTCCGACGCGGTCGTGATGGCCGGTCATCGCCGCGCCGTCGGGCGTGTCCTTGGTCCAGTTGCCGCACGTCATGTCGGGGAAGAACGGCGCGGGCGGGAATGCGGTGCCGTCGGGCCGCGACCCGGTCAGGATGTCGTGCCGGTTGGGCTTCTCGGTGCGCCCGTTGACCATGTTGCCGCGCTCGTCGATCGCGGTGGCCTTGGTGAGGTTGTTGCGCGGCGAGTGCAGGTCCTCCACGCTCGTCGCCACCACCACGCCGCGGGCGTTCTGCCAGGGGCCGGTGCCGATGCGGTCGCGCGCGTTGACGAAGGCCGGGTTGTTGAGCTGGGCGCCGGCCGTGGCGTTCGCCTGCGTGCTGAGGTAGGCGCGCCACTGGCGCTCCGGGGGCGCACCCGCCGCCTTCGCGAGCGCCGCGCAGTGCGCGTCGGCGCCGTCGATGCCGCCGAAGTTCGCGCCCTTGCCCGGGTTCACGCTGGTGACGAAGAACGTCATCTGCTTCGGATCGGGTGCACCCGGGGTCCCCGTAGTGGCGCAACCGGCGAGGGCGGCGGCGGTGAGCGCGCCCATCAAGGTGATCGACTTATTCATGTTCTCTCCTTCGGGGTGGGTGCTGGGAGCGCCCATTGTTCCGCCGCAGGATGGCGCGCGTCAAACGTCACGTCGCCGGCGACCGCATGATGAACGCCGGTGCCCGGCCGTCCGCGGCCCGCGTCATGGCGCGCCCCGGAAGCCGCGCGACGTTCTTCGCGCGGTGCGGGCCGCGGCGCTCAGTGAATCCCGGCTCGCCCGGCTTCGCGGCGGCACCCGCCGGGGGCGCGACGGCCGAGGACGCGCCGTCGAGCACGAACACGCTCACCGACTCGGCGAGATGCGCCGACTGCTGCTTCATCGACTCGGCCGCCGCCGAGGCCTCCTCGACGAGCGCGGCGTTCTGCTGGGTCGCTTCGTCCATCTGCGTGATGACCCGGTTCACCTGCTCGATGCCGGCCGACTGCTCCTCGCTCGCCGCGGCGATCTCGCGCATGATGTCCGTCACGCGCTTCACCGCGGCGACGACCTCGCTCATCGTCTGTCCCGCCGCGTCCACGAGCTTCGAGCCCGCCTCGACGCGGTCGACCGAGTCGCCGATGAGGGTCTTGATCTCCTTCGCGGCCGCCGCCGAGCGCTGGGCGAGGCTGCGCACCTCGCTCGCCACCACCGCGAACCCGCGGCCCTGCTCACCGGCCCGGGCGGCCTCCACCGCGGCGTTGAGGGCGAGGATGTTGGTCTGGAAGGCGATGCCGTCGATCACGCCGATGATGTCGGCGATGCGCCGGGAGCTGCCGGTGATCGATTCCATCGTCTCCACCACCTGACCCACGACGTCGCCGCCGCGCACCGCGACGTCGGAGGCGCCCGCGGCGAGCGCGTTCGCCTGCTTCGCGTTCTGGGCGTTCTGCCTCACCGTGGCGGTCAGTTCCTCGACGGTACTCGCGGTCTCCTCGATGCTTGCGGCCTGCTCCTCGGTGCGCCCGGACAGGTCGCGGTTGCCCGCGGCGATCTCGCCGGCGGCCGAGTCGATGGCCGCGGCGGCGGCGCGGATGTCCGCGACGATCGCGGCCAGCCGCTCGGCGGACTGGTTGGTGTCTTCCTGCAGTGCGCGGAGCTGACCCTTGAAGTCGCCCGCGACGCGTGCCGTCAGGTCGCCGCTCGCCACGGCTCGCTGCACGGCGCCGATCGCTTCCAGCGCGGCCTGGACGTCGGTGAGCAGGCGGTTCATGGCCTCGGCCAGCGTGCGCAGGAAGCCCTGCTTGCCGTGCGCGTCCACGCGCGCGGAGAAGTCGCCCTCCGCCGCGCGCTGCACGAGCTCCGCGATCTCCCGCTCGGCGGCAAGCTCGGCGGTGCGGTCCACCCACTCGACCACCGTGCCGTTGCGCCGGCCCTGCGCATCCACGATCGGATTGGCGGTCAGCGCGAACGTCCGCGGGCCGATCTCGATCTGCACGCGGTGCGTGGCCGCGAGCCGCGCGAGCAGGTCGCGCTGGTGCCCCGGATGCCGGTGGAACGTGTCGAAGCTCGCGCCCAGTACCGTGCCGGCCTCGAACCCGGGCAGCGCGCGCCGGAGGTCGGCCTCCGCATCGCGCAGCAGGCGCTGCATCGCCGGGTTGAGGTAGACGATCCTGCCGTCGCCGTCGGCGAGCATGAGGCTGGTCGACGCGCTGTCGAGCGCCGTGCGCACGCGCAGGTTCTCGGCCGAGGCGCGCGCGTCGCTGTCGGCGCGCTCGCGCAGGTTCGTCTGCATGCGCGCCAGCGAGGCGAGCAGCTTGCCCACCTCGTTGCGGCCCGCGTCCGCGATGTCGTTGTCGAGGCGCCCCGCGGCGATGCTCTCCGCCACCTTCATCGCCGCGCCGAGCGGACGAGCGAGCGAGCGGATGATGGTGACGGCCGCGAGCGTGGCCAGGAGCAGCGCGACCGCGAGGCCGCCGAGCAGGGCGTTGCGGTTGATGACGGCCACCTCGGCGACCCGGTCGCCCGCGTCCTTCGCGTCCTGCTCCACGGTCTGCCGGAATGCGGCGAGGGCCTCGCGATAGGCGGCGACGGCGGGCAGGAGGTCGTCCTGGTAGCGCACCCGGGCTTCCTCGAACCGTGCCGTACGCGCGGGCTCGAGCACGGCGTTGCGCCCGTCGATGAACGCCTTGCGGCGTGCCTTGACCTCCTCGTACCGCCTCACCCGATCGGCCGGCTGCCCCGCCATCAGCGCGTCGAGGCGCTTCAGGCTCTCCACATTGCGCTGGCGGTTCGTCTCGAGCCGCGCCGCGGCGCGGTCCACGAAGGTCGGGTCGTCGGACAGGATCACCTCGGCGACGATCTGCATGTTCTCCTGCGCCGCCTCGGCCACCGCATTGGCGAGCCGCACCTTCTGGAAGTCCTCCTCGATCACGCGCCGCGTGAGCTCGGCCGACTGCCCGGTGAGGACGACGCCGGCAAGCCCCATCGCGGTCGCGACGAGCGCGATCAGACCGAAGCCCAGCGCGAGACGCAGGGCGAACGAAACGTTGTGAAGCGCACGCATCGGAGTCTCCTGGAGCGCCGGCGGGCGCCGGCGGGTGTTCATTGCTGTCTGCTGGCCGCCCGCTGCGGACGGCGGTCGGCCGCTTCCCGCGCACCGCGCACGGGAGCCGTGGATTCCGCGAGCCTGCCGGTCGGGGAATTCCCCAGGCGTTATCGACCGCCGAATCTGTCCAGAACAGGAGGCAAGCGGAAAAAATGCGCGCGGCTAGGGCGCTCAGTGCCCGAGGACGCGCCGGAGGAACGCCAGCGTGCGGGGCTGCCGGAAGTAGTTGCAGTGGTGGACGGTGCCGTTGGTGCCGAAGTCGAGCACCCGCGATGCGGGGATGCGCGCGTGGCGCAGGAAGGTCATCGCGTCGGTGTCCACCACCAGGTCGTTCGGCCCCTTGAAGATGGCGTCCGCGCCGCTGTCGAGGAGGGCGCCGCCGAGGCCGCGGAAGTGCTTCCAGAACTGCCAGAACGGCGCGCCGCTCGGGGCGGGCTCAAAGTTGGAGATCACCGCGTGGATGTCCGGCGACGATCCCCAGGCGGCGTCGGCGAGGCGCAGCAGCTCGGCGTTGTTGCCGACCCGGGACTGCGCCGCGAGCCCGGGGACGATCGCGACGCCGGCATCGGCGAGAGGCATCCGCGCGCCGAGGCGCATCGCGCCGCCGACGATCTTGGCGATGCCGGCGACCGCGCCCATCATCGGCATCACCGTGGACGCCGCCGCGCCGGCGAGCTCGAGCGCGCGGAAGGTGTTGGCAAGCATGTCGAGCGCCTGGCGCAGGTGCGCCGGCGAGGCGAGGCTGGTCCCGGCGAGCGGCGACCCGACGAGCACCACGCTGCCCACCTTGCGCGGGCCATTGCGCAGCCACCATGCCGTGACAAGCCCGCCGCGGCTGTGCGCGATCACGTCGAGCGTCGCGCTGACGTGCGCGGTGGCCGCCTCCAGGTCGAGGGCGTTGATCCAGGGGCTGACCGACAGCGTCGGGTGTTCGAACGCGAGCACCGCATCGTAGGCCTTCAGCGCATGGGCAAGGAAGTCGCGGCCCTCCGGCGTGGCGGCGAGCTCGTCGAGATACATCTCCGACTTGCTGAACGTGCCATGCACCAGGAGCAGGGCGCGGCCGGTAATCTTCGCGGCGCCCGCCGGCTCGAAGGCGCCGTTGCGCAGCCGGCGCAGCCCCGGCTGCGGCGTGAGCCTCGCGTCGAGCGCATCCAGGGCCGCGAGGAGCTCGTTGGGCGGGAGCTCCCGGAAGCTGAAGGCATGCACCTGCTCGGCGCCCACCGCGGGCAGCGTGGCGCGGCGCGTGCGGCGCACCCCGGCGCGGGCCGGCGGCTCGTAGATCCAGCGCACCAGCCCGTCCTCGCGCACGAGCGCGAGCGTGGCGAGGCCGCCCTCGCGTCGCGCGTCGTAGCCGCGCCGGCGGCGCATCGCCGGACTCGCCGCCGCCCCCGGCTCGGGGTCGCCGAGGCCGAGGCGCGCGACGGCCTCGTCCAGCGACGCGGCCACCTTCGCGTCGGCCGCACTCACGTCTGATCGTCCCAGAGCGGCAGCGGCGTCACCTGCGCCTCGCGGGCCAGCGCGATGTCCACGAGGCCGTCGTACTCGCGCTGATCGGCGAGGTTCTGCCGGCCGGCCTCGATCGCCTCGGCGAAGCCGCAGTTCTCGGTCAGGCGCACCGACTCCAGCGGCACGAGCTTGCCCGCGTTCACGAGCTGCACGATCTCGCGATAGGTCCCGCTGCCGAGCATCCACGGCTCACGCTGGGTACCGCCCGCGGCCGTGGCGCGCGAGTCCGCGCGCGCGATGTCCTGGATCGCGTCGGGCCGCGCCTGCGCGAACTCGGCGTGGTAGAGGTCGGAGGTCCAGTAGCCGGGAAACGCGTGGCCCTTCAGCAGGAAGATCACCGGATAGATGTCGACGAGCTCGAGGCAGGCGGCGAGGAAGAGGGCCAGGTCGATGCAGGTGCCCGCCTGGTCGCGCGCGACCATCGACGGGATGCGCAGGCGCTGTGAATCGAGGTCGCGGCTGTAGCCGGGCGGCGGGTTGATGTAGCCGAGACGCAGCTCGTGCACGATGGCGGACCAGATCGCCCGCACCTGCAGGTCGATCTCCGCCGCCGTGGACGGATCGGCCGGATCGAAGCTCTGGTAGCCGTCGAAGCCCGCGGCCGGATCGTCGCGCAGCACGCGCACGTAGCGGTGCGCGACGGAGACGAGCCGAGTGATCGCCGGATCGCGCGGGAACACGAACGAGGGCAGCCACAGCCGGTCGGTCGCGGTGTCGCGCCACTGGTCCACCGGCACGAGGCGCACCTTGTAGGTATTGCGCATCAGCGCGTGCGGCCCCCAGTTCACCTCGACGTAGAGGCTCGTGCGCACGCTCTCGTGCACCGAGCGCGTGAGCGACGAGGTGAGCGGGACGTGGATCTCGCGCTTCAGGTCGAGCGTGGGGAGGTCGACGTCGAGCAGCCGCTCGAACGTGGCCGTCTCGGCGCCCGCCGAGAGGCTCACCTTCACGTGCACGCCGCGCAACGCCCCGGGCTTCCGCCGGTTGAGCGAGAAGTGCTCGAACAGCGGCCGGCCGTTGTGCAGCAGCGAGTAGTTGAAGTCCTCGACCGGCTTCACGTTGACCGCCAGCCACTCGTGCACCGCGGCGGCATCGACCTCGTGCGCGTGCACGGGCTTGCCCTCGTCGGCCGCGAGCTCGCGCTTGAGCTGCGCACGCCGCTGCTCCGAGGAACGCGCGGTCTCGTCGCGCGACTCGGGGAAGAGCGGCGCGCCGCTCCACAGCACCACGCCGGTCCCCTGCAGCGGGCCGGGCTGCGCGCGGACGGTCTCCCAGGCGCTGCGGAAGGCGTTGCCGAGGTCCCACTCGGCGCGGCGCCACGTCGAATACAGCACCGAATAGAAGAGCTCGGCGAGATCCTCGTCGAAGAGATCCTGGAAGCCCACCGCGCTCCAGGCGCCGGCCGCGACCACCAGCGGCGCGAGCCGCGCCGCGGAGCTCGGCACGTTGAAGGACACGAGGCGCGGCCGATGCCTGTCGGCGGTGAGGATCGCGGCGAGCGTCTCCGGGTCGATGGGGTCGAGCCGCCCGCGCGTGCCGGCGAGCACGTAGCCGTCCTGCAGGTCCCGCTGGTCGCCGAGGCGCTCGTCGAGCAGCATCTCCAGCCGCGCCGCCTGCTCGGGATCGTTCGCCGCCAGCTCGCGCACGGCGAGGTGCGTGTCGAACCCCGCGAGGTGGATCACCTCGGGCCGGAGCGCGACCACCGCGTCGTGCAGCTCGTCGGCGGTGGGGCTCGACAGCACGTGCCAGTTGTCCTCGCTCTCGATGCCGAAGTGGCGGCGCACCAGCTCGCGCTCGGAGGCGAAGTCGTAGAGGCCGTGCAGCGGACCCGGCTCCGAGACCACGAAGAGCACGACGCCGACCTTGCCCTCCGGGGGCTTGCCGCCGCGCGCCTGCAAATGGCGCATCACCGTGAGCGGCGCGCCGGCGCGCAGGTCGCGCGTGGCGGCGCCGATCACGTACTCCCACGGGAAGATGCGCGCTTCCCACCCGACCGCTTCCTCGCGCCACGGGATGTCGACTTCCACCATGCCGGCGCGCGCCAGTGCCGCGATGTCCGCGTCGCCCACGCCGAAGCTCGCCAGCACCCGGCCGGCCTCGCGCGCCTGGCGCTCCGCGGATTCGGGCTTCGCCGACCAGCGGCTGCGGCTGCGGACGATGTAGGTCCACTGCATCGCGGCGCGGGCGAGGTTGGCGCCGGCCGCCTCGCCCTGCCCGAGCCGGATCTCGCGCTGGGGCGTGCGCAGCACGATCTCGGACAGGATGCCGCGCGGCTCGCGCGTCCGCGGCGCACTGACGGCGGTGGTTGCGCGGGTGCGCGCCTTCGTTGCGGTGCGCTTCGCGGCGGCCGGCGGCTTCGCGCGCGCCCGCTTCGCCGTGCGCTTCGGCTTGGCTGTCGCCATGCGGCGCTCTCCCTCGTGCGTTGCGCGCAGCTTACGCGCACCGGACCACCGCGGGTCAATAGCCCGTCGGGCTTACGCGGCCGCCTCGGCAAGGCTCTTGCTCGGGCGGCGGGAGCGAGCGGAGGAGAAGAGACCATGCGAAACCTGGTCGCGGGCAGCGTACTCGCCGGCGCATGCTTGGGCGTGCAGGCCGACGTGGCGGACCTCGATGCCGGCCTGCCGACGGAAGTTGCCGACGCCATCACCGCCGAGCCGGGCGCGACGGAGTTGCAGCTGCGCCTGCGCTGGGACCAGGACCGCGCCGGCGCGGACGAGCTGTACGCGGAAACGGACTACCAGTGGGGGTTCGCGCCGCGGTGGCACGCCGCGGTCGGGGTCCGCGGGCTGGCCGGCAGCGCCGATCGCACCGGCAGCGGCGACGTGCTGCTCGAGCTGATGCACCGGTTCAACGACGAGTCGCGGCTGGCGCCGGCCTTCGCCGCCGTGGTCCAGGCCGACCTGCCCACCGGCTACCGGTCCGCGGGCACCGACACGCGCATGTCGCTCGTCGCCACCAAGAGCATCGCCGCGCGCCCGGGGCTGCACCAGTTGCACGTCAACGCGGTCTGGATGCGCAACGCGGCGCCGATGCCGGACGAGCGCGCCGACCGCGGGCGCTTCATCGCGGGCTACAGCCTGCTGCTCGGCGAGCACACCGCGCTGATCGTCGACGTCGTGCGCCAGCACGAGCGCCGCCGCGGCGCGATGTCGAACCTCGTCGAGGCCGGCGTTCGCCACGCCGTGGACTGGGTGCGTCGCGATGCCACCGCATCGCTCGGCGTCGGGCACGGCTGGGGAGCGGAAAGCGCGCCCCGCTTCCGCGTGGTGGCCGGGCTGGAAGTGCCCTTCTAGCGCCTACTCCGGTTCGCGTCCGGCGAGCACCCGCGTGCCGTGATCGTAGAAGCTGGTGATGAGCTGCATGGCACGCGCGGCGGCACGGAGCTGCTCGTCGAATCCGGGAATCGCCTCCGACGGACCCATCACCAGCTCGCGCCGCAGCCGGAGGAAGTGCTCGGTCAGCTCGCGCGCGCGCGGCGTCACCTGGTACACGGTGTCGCGGTTGGTGGAGCCCGGCGCCTTCTCCACCAGCCCCGCCTTGATCAGCTTGCGCAGGCTGTACTGGATGTTGGCGATGTCGTCGCGGTTGGCGAAGCGGGCGAGGTCGAGCACGCCGCGCGGCCGCGACGAGGCCATGAGCTGCTGCAGGATCAGGTTGTCCTCGCCGGAGAGGTTGTGGTGCGCGCCCTCCGGGCCCAGCGACTCGCCGATGAAGCGGTAGAACGCCTGCGCCGCGCAGATGAGCGCCTGCTCGAGCTCGGTCACCGCCTGCTCGTGCGGCGAGGCGGCGAGGTGCGAGGCGGAGCGGCGGGCGGGAGCGGGCTTGGCGGCCATCGGTGGTCTCGGAAAATCCTTCAGACCTCAATAATTGACATCTTGACTAAGGCGGCTTCAAGCGTAAACTACCTCGTACTTTCAAGCAATCCCCTCGCGCCGCACCCGGTGCAGAATGCGGCCGAGGCCTCTATCGACTGGAGCGAATGCAATGCGCGTCGACGTGATCGGCGGCGGACCCGCCGGCCTTTATTTCGCGATCCTCACCCGCAAGAGCCTGCCGCACGCGGAGATCAACGTCGTCGAGCGCAACCGCCCGGACGACACCTTCGGCTTCGGCATCGTGCTGTCCGACGAGACGCTCAACAATCTGCGCCTCGCGGACGAGCCCTCGTACCGCGACATCGCCGCGAACTTCGCCTACTGGGACGACATCTACACCTGGTACAAGGGCAGCGTGATGAAGTCGTCGGGGCACGGCTTCTCCGGCATCAACCGGCTCACGCTGCTGCAGATCCTCCAGCGGCGCGCCGCCGCGCTCGGCATCCAGGTGAAGTACCAGACCGAGGCGCCGAGTCTCGACGGCCACCGCGAGGCCGACCTGGTCGTCGCTGCGGACGGCATCAACAGCCGCATCCGCGAGTCCATCAGGGACGAGCTCGGCGCGACCATCGAGATGCGCCCAAACCGCTTCGTCTGGCTGGGCGCGAAGACCAACCTGCCGGGCTTCACCTACAGCTTCCGCGAGAACGAAGACGGGATCTGGAACCTGCACGCCTACATGTACAAGGAAGGCGAGTGCACGCTGGTGGTCGAGACGACCAACGAGGCGTTCCTGAAGTCCGGCCTGGGCGTCACGGACGAGCGCGCCACCGCCGACTACGTGCGCAAGCTCTTCCGCGAGGAGCTGAATGATGCCGAGGTGCTGACCAACCGCTCCCACTGGCGGCAGTTCCCCGTGGTCCGCTGCAAGGTCTGGCACCACGACAACGTCGTGCTCCTCGGCGACGCCGCGCACAGCGCGCACTGGTCGATCGGCTCGGGGACCAAGCTCGCGCTGGAGGACGCGATCGCGCTGCACCAGGCGGTGATGCGCCACCCGCGCAACTCGCGCGCGGCGCTGGCCGAGTACGAGAAGGAACGCCGCGAGGAAGCCGAGCGCATCCAGTACTCGGCGAACGTGAGCCTCGTGTTCT
>CAZKHE010000072.1:0-22528 GCA_964552535.1 uncultured Enterobacteriaceae bacterium
GCGGATCGGCGCGAGCGGATTGCGCAGCTCGTGCGCGAGCATCGCGAGGAACTCGTCCTTGCGCCGGTCCGCCTCGCGCAGCGCGGCCTCGGCGTGCTTGATCGCGCTCACGTCCTGCACCGTGCCGACGAGCCGGACCGCGCGTCCCTCGCGGAAGGTCGTCTGCCCCGTGGCGGCGATCCAGCGCACGCCGCCGTCGCGCTGCCGCACCCGGTACTCGGCGTAGTAGCGCCCGTCGCCCGCCGGGTCGAGGGCGCGGCGCAATGCGCGCTCGGTCGCTTCGAAGTCGTCCGGGTGCACGCCGGCCGCGAAGGTCGCGTAAGTGATGACGCTGTCCGCATCGACGCCCCAGAGCTCGCGCACCCGCGCGTCCCACTCGATGGCGCCCGAGGCGAGGTCGTAGTCGTGAATGCCCAGGCCGCCGGCCTCCTTGGCGAGCCGGAGCCGCTCTTCGCTCTCGCGGAGCGCGGCCTCCCAGCGCTGCCGCTCCGAGAGATCGTAGAAGTAGCAGACCACGCCGTACCGCCCGTCGGGAAGCACGACGCGGTCGATGCTCCAGTCGTAGGCCTCCACCGCATCCACATCCCGCCGGCGTTCGATCATCGACGGCGAGAAGTAGGGCTCGCCGGAGGCGAGGGTGTGGCGGAAGCGGGCGATCGCTTCGCTCGCGAACGGTTCGGTCCAGAGGAAACGCATCACCTCGGCGAAATCGCGCCCGATCGCATCCGGCACGCCGCTGAACACCTTCTGCGCGCCCTGGCTGATCTCGCGCAGGCGGAAGTCGGCGTCGACGAGGTACACCCCGAACGGCGCGTTCTTGATGATGCGATAGAACGTGTCCTGCATCCGCTGGCGCTGCACCTCGCGGCGCCGGCGCTCGGTCACGTCCATGTTGATGCCCACGATGCGCGACGGCGCGCCCTGCGCGTCGCGCAGCAGCTTGCCGGTGCCGAGGAGCCAGCGTTCCTCGCCGTCGGGTCGCATGACGCGCGCCTCCACCCGGAACTCCTCGGCGCGGCCCTCGAGCACGTCGTCGATCGCACGTGCCGCGCGTTCGCGATCGTCGGGATGGATGCCGCGCGCCCACTCCTCGCGCGACGGCTGCCCGGCCGCCGGATCGCGGCCCCACAGCGCGAAGTTCTCGGGCGACCAGTGGATCGTGCGGGCGCGTGCGTCCCACTCCCACACCGCCGCCCCGGCGCCGCTCAGGGCCAGGCGCAGGCGCTCCTCGCTGGCGTGCAGCGCCGCCTCGGCGGCGCGCTGGCGAGCGAGATCGCGGACGCGTTCGCTGATGTCGCGCCACGCGGCGACGAAGCCGTCGCCGAGCCGCGTGGCGCGGATGTCGAACCAGCGGCCGCCGTCGTGCGGGACGAGCTGCATGACCCGATGCAGCGGCTCGCCGGACTCGACCACGTGCACGTACGCGTCGAACAGCCGCGTCTCGACGTGCACCGGCCACAGCTCCACGATGCCGCGTCCGACCTGCGCCTCGAGCCCCAGCCCGTTGCTGCGGCAGGCCGCCTCGTTCAGGAAGTCGACGCGGAAGTCGACGATGCGGCCCTCCGCATCGCGCACGGCGGTGAAGACGCCGAAGCAGTCGAGCAGCGTCTCGATGCAGACGCGGAAGCCTTCGTCGTGCCAGACCGCCCGCGGCGGCACGGCCGTGGCGCCGGCAGCGGCGGGCTGTGCGGACCCGTGGGGCGGCATCACCTTCCTCCGATCGTCAGGACAGCGCACGCGGCGCGGGGCGACCGGGAGCTGGGCGCGGCGTCGGCGGGCGCGGACGCGGGCCTCTCGAAGTGGGTTAGGCGGCCGGGGTAGGGCCGATGTTACCGCAAGCCGCCCGCAGTCTCGACGCCTAGAACCCCTCGACCTGCAGCAGGTCGCGCACCTGCGGGTAGGCGTAGATCGGCCCGTCCTTGCAGATGAACGTCGGGCCGTACTGGCAGTGGCCGCAGTGGCCCACCGCGCACTGCATGTTGCGTTCCAGGCTCATGTAGATCGATTCCGCGGGCACCCCCTTCGATTCCAGGTGCGCCGCGGCCGAGCCCATGAAGCCGCCGGGCCCGCACAGCATCGCGATGGTGCGTTCGCTGCGGACCTCCACCTGCTCCAGCACCTGGATGCGCGGGCTCACCTGCCAGCGCCAGTTGGCCGAGCCCTCAGTGGAGGCGACCAGCACGGTCGTGTCCGGCACCTGCTTCCAGCGCTCGTAGCGCTCCGGCCAGATGAACTCGTCCACCTTCTTCACCTTCTGCACGATGGTGAAGTGGCCGAAGCGCTCGCGCCGCCGGATCATGTGGTTGATCACGCTCACCACCGGCGCGCAGCCGAGGCCGCCGGAGACGATGATCACGTCCTGCCCCTCGGCCTCGCGCAGCGGCCAGCCGCGGCCGTACGGCCCGCGGATGCCGAGGCGGTCGCCTTCCTTCAGCTGCTCCAGGCCGCGCGTGACCCGGCCGACGCGATTGATGGTGTGCACCAGCAGGTCCTCGTGCTCCGGATCGGAGACGATGGAGATCGGCACTTCGCCGATGCCGTGCAGGTACAGCATGTTGAACTGGCCCGGATCGTAGGTGTAGGCCGCGTGCGCCGCGGGGTCGGTGAAGCGCAGGTAGAACGTGTAGATGGTGCTCGATTCCTGCACGCGGCGGACGATTTCCGCCTCCTGCGGCACGTAGGCGTTGGGGCGCGTGCGGGTGATGCTATGGCCGCGCATCGTCGGGATCCTTCATGAGGGCGTGGGCTTCCTCGGTGATGTCGATGGCCGCGGGGCACCAGGCGATGCAGCGCCCGCAGCCGACGCAGCCCGAGCGCCCGTACTGTTCGTGCCAGGTGCCGAGCTTGTGCACCAGCCACTGGCGGTAGCGAAGCTGGGTGGTGCCGCGCACCACCCAGCCGTGGATGTAGCTGTGTCCCGCGGTGAAGCAGGAGTCCCACGCGCGATAGTGCTCGGCACTGGCCCCGTCCATCGCCGGGGCGTCGCCCTCCGCGTGGCAGAAGCAGGTGGGGCACACCGACGTGCAGTTGCCGCACGCGAGGCAGCGCGCCGCCACGTCCTGCCAGCGCGCATGGTCGAGCCGCGCCATCAGCGGGGCGTAGAGATCGCGCCCGGGCAGCGTGCGCGTCTGCGCGGCGATCGCGGCCTGACGCTCCGCCTCCGCACGCGCGAGCTGCGACGGCGTCGCCGGTTCGAGCGGCAGGCTCTCCGCGAGCGTGCGGCCCGGATCGCTCTTCGCCCGCACGAGGAAGCCTTCGTCGAGCTCGGTGAGCGCGAGGTCGAAGCCCGACACCGCCTGCGGCCCGTCGCCGGTCGAGTGGCAGAAGCACGTCGCAGCCGGCGCCGCGCAGTCCACGGCCACGACGAAGAGCGCGCGCCGCCGCCGGTTGTAGTAGGCATCCGGATACGTGTTGTAGGCGAAGTGCCGGTCCTGCAGGTGCAGCGCCGCGAGGTCGCAGGCGCGCGCGCCGATCACCGCGGTGGGCACGCTCTCCGGCTGCACCTCCGCGAAGCTCATCTCGCCGCGGTCGTTGCGCTGGACCCGCCACAGGGCCTCGCGGGGCGCGAAGGTGAGCGGCTTCAGCGCCTGCGGGCCGTTGGCCCACGCGAAGCAGCGCGGCGAGTGGTCGTGCGCGAGCCGGTAGCGTCCCGGCGCCTGCTCGTCGTGCCAGCCGGTCGGCAGCTGCGCCACGCGCTCGACGTCGTCGAACACGATCGCGCCGTCGCGCACGGTCGGGCCGACGACGCGCTTGTAGCCACGGCGCAGCGCGTCGAGCAGCGACTGCAGGCCTGAGCGCGGGAGGAATCCTTCGGTCATGCGGGTACCGCCTCTCGATACGCTTCCTGCGCCACCGCGGCGACGAGCGTGGGCAGCGCGCGCGACACCGCGCGCGTCATGCCGCCGCCGGGCCGCGTCGCGCGCGCGTTCACGGCAAGGCCGAGGAGCAGGGTCTCGGGTGCCATGCCCAGGGCCTCGGCGAGATCCAGGGCCGTGTCCACCGAGAGCCCATGCCCCGACACCTCGCCGTCCCCGCGCGCGAGGTCCCGCGGGTCGCAGCGCACCAGGCGGCCGGGGCGGTCGTCGCTCGCCACGGCATCGACGATGATCACCCGGCGCGCGTCCATCAGCAGCGGCAGCAGCTCGGTGGCCGGCGCGCCGATGCAGTGCAGCTCCACCTCGTCGGGCAGCCGCACGTCGCGCAGCGCGTCGATCACCGCCCAGCCGAGGCGGTCGTCGCCGTGCGCCGAGCCCACGCCGATGATGCGTACTGCACTCATGTCGTTCTCCGGTTCACGTTCAGGCGCAGGAAGTGCGTCGCGCAGGAGATGCACGGGTCGTAGCTGCGGATCACCCGCTCGCAGCGCGCGCGCAGCGCCTCGGCCGGGGCGTCGAGGCCCGCCGATTCGACCGCGTGGCGCAGGTCGTCCTCGATGCGCGCCTGGTTCTGGCTCGTCGGCGGCACGATCTTCGCGCGCACCACGTCGCCGGCAGCGTCGGTTTCCCAGCGTGTCCACAGCAGGCCGCGCGGCGCCTCGGTGCAGCCGTAGCCCGTGCCCGCGCGCGGCTCGACCGGCACGCACGGCGCATCGGGCAGCCGGTAGTCGTCGAGGATGCGCAGCGCCTCGAGCAGCGCGTAGTGCACCTCCACCGCCCGCGCTACGATCGAGTGGTACGGATTCGCGCTCGGGAAGGGCACGCCGGCGCGCTCCAGCGTGCGGCGCACGCCGTTCGGCAGCCGGTCGAGGTTGAGGTTGAGCCGCGCGAGCGGGCCCACCATGTACCCGGCGCCGCGGTAGTGCGAGTACAGCGCGGTCGAGTGCGGCGCGTGCCACTCGGTGAAGTGGCGCTCGTAGTCCTCGATGCCGATGTCGAGCCCGTCGCTCGCGACGATGCGGCCCTCGTTGATCGGGTACTCGTCGGGATGGCGCAGCGCCACGCTGACGAACTGCTGCTTCACGTGCGGCAGTGCGAGCTGCGCCGTCCAGTGCACCAGCGCCTCGGCCATCGGCACCGCGTCGTGCAGCTTCGCGCGCAGCGCCGAGACGTCCGCAGGCGCGGGCGCGCGCCAGAAGCCGCCCGCCTTCGCTCCCACCGGGTGCACCGAGCGCGCGCCGAGCAGCCGGATGATGTCGTTGCCGAGGGTCTGCAGCCGCACCCCGCGCTTCACTTCGTCGGGGTACTCCCGCGCCATCGCCACGGCGTTCGGGAAGCCGAGGAAATCGGGCGCGGCGAGCAGGTGGATGTGCAGGCAGTGGCTCTCGATCCACTCGCCGCAGTAGAACAGCCGGCGCATCTCGCGCACCCACGGCCCGGGATCGGCGCCGAAGATCGACTCGATCGCGTGCAGCGCGCTCATCTGGTAGGCGACCGGGCAGATGCCGCAGATGCGCGCCACCATGTCCGGGACCTCCTCGTAGCTGCGTCCCTCGATCAGCTTCTCGAAGAAGCGCGGCGGCTCGAAGATGCGCAGGCGCACCGTCTCCAGGGTGCCGTCGACGATGTCGAGGTCGAGCGCGCCTTCGCCCTCGACGCGGGCGAGCACCGGTACGCGCACCGACAGCGAGCGGCCTTCACTCATGGCGCAGGTCCTCGCGACGCAGTGCCTCGGCCGCCGGCGCGAACGCCTCGGCGTTGCTGTTGATCGAGGCGAAGCGCCGCGCGACGTCGCGGTCCGACAGCCCGAGCGCCTGGAAGCGCGCCGCGAGCGACGCCGGATTCGCGCGCTCGGCCGGGCCGTAGCAGCCGTAGCAGTCGCGCCCCTGCGAGGGGCACAGCACGCCGCAGCCGGTGACGGTCACCGGGCCCATGCACGGTTGGCCCTTCGCGACCAGCACGCAGACGTGCCCGATGCGCTTGCACTCGACGCACACCTTGTCGCGGCTCTGCACCGGCGCGACGCCCGACAGCAGGTCGCGGATCGCGCCGAGCACCTGGCGCGCGTTCACCGGGCAGCCCCACAGCTCGAGGTCCACGCGGGCGTGATCGGCGAGCGGCGTGGAGCGGTCGAGCGAGTGGATGTGCTCGGGGCTCGCGTACACGCCGCGCGTCCATGCCGGCGCGTCGGCGAGATTGCGCAGCGCCTGGATGCCGCCGCTGGTCGCGCACGCGCCCATCGCGATCAGGTACTTCGACTGCCGGCGGATCCGCGCGATGCGCTCGATCTCGTGCGGCGTCGCGACGCTGCCCTCGACGATCGCGATGTCGACCTCGGCGTCCTCGTCCATCGGGCCCATCTCGGCGAAGTGCACGAAATCGACCTGCGCGGCGAGGTCGAGCAGCCCCTCGCCGAGATTGAGGAGCGCGAGCTGGCAGCCGTCGCACGAACTGAACTTGTGCACGGCCACGCGCGGGCGGCGGCGATCGGCGAAGGTGGGAACGGGCACGGCGGGCGCTCGAAGCGGATGACGCCCCGATCATCGCGTGCGCCGCGCCCGCGGCTTTTGAGGCAGCGCAAAGCGGTGCGAGGCGCCTGTCATCGGGCGGTCACGTCGGGCCGTATGCCGCGGTCATAGTGCACGTTCCGACGTGGTGCGCGTGCACCGCTCGCGTGCGAGCGGCCTGCTCAGACGCGGCGGCAGAGGCTCGCGATGGTCACGATGAGCTCGTCCGCGTCGATGGGCTTCGCGAGGTGCCCGTCGAAGCCCGCGAGGAGCGCGCGCGTGCGGTCGTCGGCGCGCGCCGAGGCGGTGATGGCGAGCGCGGGCACCCGCGCGAGCGCATCGTCGCGGCCGCGCACGCTGCGGATGAGCGCGTACCCGTCGCGGCCGGGCAGCCCGATGTCGCACAGCAGGATGTCGGGGCGGAAGCACGCCAGCACGGCCAGCGCCGCGTCCACCGAGTCGCTCGCCTCGACCGAGGCCGAGAGGTTCCCGAGCAGTGCGCGCATCAGGTCGCGCGCGTCGGGCTCGTCGTCCACCACCAGGATGCGCAGGCCGCGCAGCGTGTCGGCGGGCAACCTGGCACCGGAGCCCGCACCGACAGGAGGCGCCGCGGGCGGCGGGGCGACGGCGGCCGCGCCGGGCTCCTGCAGGACCGCGACGGGCAGGTCCACGATGAAGGTCGCGCCCTCGCCGGGCCCGTCGCTGTGCGCCTGGACCGTGCCGCCGTGCAGCGCCACCAGCTCGCGCACGATGGACAGCCCGAGGCCGAGGCCGCCGTGCACGCGGGTGATGGAGCCGTCGGCCTGGCGGAAGCGCTCGAACACGTGCGGCAGGAAGTCGGCCGCGATGCCCTCGCCGGTGTCGCTCACGGTGATTTCCACGTGCGATCGCACCCGCTCGAGAAACACCTGCACGCGCCCGTCCTTCGGCGTGAACTTGATCGCGTTGGAGAGCAGGTTCCACACGATCTGCTGCAGTCGGCCCGGGTCGCCGCGGACCGGGCCGGCGAGCGGGTCGAGCGCGAGCTGCAGGCGGATGCGCTTCGCCTCCGCGGCCGGGCGCACCGTCTCCACCGCCGCGCGCACGATCTCCGCGAGCATCACCGGCTGCACGTCGAGGCGCATGTTGCCCGACACGATCCGGCTCATGTCCAGCAGGTCGTCGATGATCTGCGACTGGGCGCGGCCGCCGCGATGGATCGCCTCCAGGCCGCGCCGCAGGTGCTCGGGCGGCGTCCGCGGATTGAGCAGCACCTGCGTCCAGCCGAGGATGGCGTGCAGCGGCGTGCGCAGCTCGTGCGAGAGCGTGGCGAGGAAGTCGTCCTTGACCCGGCTCGCGCGCTCGGCCTCCAGCCGCGCCGCGCGTTCGCGCTCGAGCAGCGCGTCGCGCTCGCGCTCGGCCTTCTTCCGCTCGAGCACCTCGTGCGAGAGCTCCTCGATCTTGCGGGTGAGCAGCGTGAACCGCTGCGCCTCGTCGTTGCGGGCACGACCGCGCATCAGCACGACGGCCGGCTCGCCGGCGGTGCGCGCCGTGAGCACGCCGCCGTCGCAGCGCATCGTGAGCACGCTGCCGTCGGCGGTGCGCCAGTCGAACGCGCCGGGCACCGGATCGACGCTGCGCGCGCACAGGCGCAGATAGGCGCCGACCTTGTCCGCCGGCGAGGCGATGACGGTGGCGAGCATCACGCCTTCCATCGCGCCCGGGGCCCGGCCGGTGAGCGTTTCCATGGGCCCGTTGGCGGCGAGGATCTCCCCGGTCGCGCGCACCAGCAGTGCCGGCTCCGGCAGCAGGCGCAGGTAGCTCGCCGAGATGCGCGCCACGCGCCGCCTACGGCTTCACGTACTCGCGCCCGGGCGAGCTCGCCGCCTCGCCTTCGGCGTCCAGGTACACGACCACCCGGCACTGCGGCGCCCCCTGCGCGATGGTCTCGCGCAGCTCGACCTTGGCATAGCCGAGATTGTCCGCGGCGATGCTGCCGAACACGTTGGAGGTCATCATGCACAGCGCGGGGCGGTCGCGCACCTTGTCGCCGAAGGGGCAGGCGCGGTTCGCGAGCACGATCTTGCGATCGGTCTCCTCCACCACGTAGAAGTCGCCCTGGATGCGGCGCTTCAGGTCCACGAGCACCGCCGCGACCTGCGCGCGATCGAGGGGCTGCACGTGCAGCGCGCGGCGGTACTCGTCGTTGATCCACTCGCCGACGCGCTGTCCGACCACGCTGACGAAGCCGGCCGCCTCGGGGAGGCCGACCACGTCCTGGAGCGTGCCCGCGAGTTCGCGGACGAGGGCGCGGAGAAAGACGTCGCGATCGAGGTCGAGCGGGGCGGCGGTGACCGCGCCCGGCGTAGGGGTGTCCATCATCGAATCCTTGGCCTGGCATGGGCCGCGGCCGGCGGGCGGCGCGCCGCGGCGGGGTTGCAGCGGATCCCCGGCTGGCGGCGGGAACCCGGGGAGGGTGCGCCAGCGATTCTTGTGGGAGGGGGCGTCGAGTGGAACGGCGACTATAACACCCGGAACGGCGGCGCCCCGCCCTGGCGGACTCGCCGACCGTGGCGGCACGGTCCTTCACCTTGCAAGCGGCGGATGCCCGTCCTAGAGTGAATTCCCGCCACCCCCGAGGAGAGCCCCATGGCCGTGTTCATGGTGGAGCGTTCGCTCAAAGGCATCGCGATGGACGACCTGGCCGCGGCCCAGCGGGCCGCCATCGAGACCTCGAAGCAGTTCACCAGCCAGGGTCGGCCGGTGGAGTACCTGCGCTCGACCTTCGTCCCCGATGACGGGCGCTGCATGTGCCTCTTCTCCGCGGCCAGCGCCGACGACGTCAAGGCCGTCAACGACACCGCGAAGATCCCCTACGACCGGGTCACGCCGGCGCTCGATCTCCCCGGCTGAGGGGACCCGGCGGGCGCCCGGCCCCGCCATCGCGTCCTGTACGCCCGCGCGGCCAGCGGCTCGCCGCGGCGAGACGGCACGCGCATTGCTCCCGGCGGCGGGCGTGATCGACTCGCTTCCCTCCGCCCTCGCCGTCTTCGCCGGTGCGGCGATCGCCATCGCGATCGCGGGCACGTTCATGTCCGCGCTCGCCGACCGGCTCGCCGACCGCACCGGGATGGGGGAGGCGCTGATGGGGATGCTGGTGCTCGCCGGCGCGACCTCCCTCCCGGACCTCGCGGCCACGCTGTCCGCGGCGGTGGACGGGCGCGCTTCGCTCGCCATGAGCAACGTGATGGGCAGCATGGCCGTCAACCTCGCCTTCCTCGGCGTCGGCGACCTGGTCTACCGCAAGGCGAATCTCGAGCACGCCGCGGCGTCCGCCTCGAACCTCATGCAGGCCGCGCTGCTCGTCGGCCTGCTCGCCATCCCGCTCATAGCGACGGTCACGCCGGACGTCCACGTGCTCGGCGTGCACCCGGCCACGCCGATCCTCCTCGCCGCCTATCTTTTCGGCATCCGCCTGGTGCGCCACTCGCATCGGCTGCCGATGTGGCGCCCGCGCCAGACCGCCGAGACCGTCGTGGACCGTCCGGAGAAGACGCCGCGCGGGGAGTCGCTCGCGCGGCTCTGGCTCGGCTTCGGCGCCCTGACGGCGCTGACGGCGCTCGCCGGTTGGACGCTGATGGACGCCGCCCAGGTGCTCGTCGACCGCACCGCGCTTTCCGAGAACCAGGCGGGTGGCGTGCTCACCGCCGCGGCCACCTCGCTGCCCGAGCTCGTCACCACCATCGCGGCGGTGCGCCGGGGGGCGCTGACGCTCGCGGTGGCGAACATCGTCGGCACGAACTGCTTCAACACCACCGTGATCGCCGCCGCCGACGTCGGCTTCCGGGAGGGATCGATCTATCACGCGATTCCCCCGGCCGAGCTCGGCTGGGGCCTGCTCGCGATCCTCATGACGGCGATCCTGCTGCTCGGCCTGCTCCGGCGCGAGACCTTCGGCGTCGGCAACATCGGGTTCGAGAGCCTCGGCATCCTGATGCTGTATGCCGGGGCGGTGGCGATGACGTTCCTGGCGTAGCGATCGATGCGTCAGCGCGTGGCGGGATACGGCGTCGCCTCGCCGGTGATCACCGGCGTGCGCCCCTCGAAGTGGAAGCGGAATCCGCCCGGAATCACGTGCAGACCGACGCCGGCCAGCGCGAGGGTTTCGTCCGTCCCCGTGCCGCGCACGAAATGCCCGGCGGTGCCCGCATCGTAGATGTACACCGCCGCTGCGCCGACGACCTGGAACTCGGCGCCTTGCACCACCAGCGCGGTGTTCTCGTCGATCCCCACGCCCAGGGATTGCGGCCGCTCGGCCAGCGCCGAGAGCAGCCGGCCTTGCCGGCCGCGCTGGGAGAAATGCTGGTCGATGATCACGCCGCGGATCAGCGCCATGCCGCGGCCGAGTTCGGCGATGCCGGGCGAAGGGACCGAGTCGGCCGCGCCCGAGCGGATCATCCGCCGCGACATCATCGCCGCCCCCGCGCTGGTTCCGGCGAGGACGACGCCCTGCCGGTTGCGCTCGAGAATGGCCTTCGCCAGCGGCGTGTCCCGCAACAGCCGCACGATGCGCGATTGATCGCCGCCCGAGAAGAACACCCCGGTCGCCTGCCCGACGGCCCTGATGCCCGCCGCGTCGCTCGCATCCTCGGGCGTGTCGACGATCAGCGATCGCACATGCCGCACGCCGAGTTCGCGGAAGGCGCGCTCGTAGCGATCGGCTGCGGCCTGCTGCCGTCGCGAGGCCACTGGAACGACGACCATTCGCGCGTCCCGGCCGCCCGCCATCTGCACCACGCGCCTCAGCACCCGGCCGTCGGCGCTTTCCGCGCCGCCGATGATGACCAGGGGGCCGACGGCTTCCACGGCGAGCTCGCGTTCATCGCCGAGCGCCCCGGGGGCCGTCGCCAGAAGCCAGAAGCACAGCCACAGGGCCGGCGACGTGACGCGGGTTCGTTGCATGCGGCGTCCGCTCCTAGCCGTCCGCCGCTGCGCGTACCGCCTCGCGCTCGCCCTTCACCTCGATCGTCCGATCCTCGAGCGCGTCCTCCACGTACAGCATCTTCACCAGCACCAGCGCCATCGCCGCCAGCGGTGTGGCGAGGAGCAGCCCCAGGGCACCCGCGAGCACGCCGAGCAGGACCTGCGCGGTGATGGTGAGCGCCGGCGGCAGCGACACCGTCCGCTGCTGGACGATCGGCGTGATCAGATAGCTCTCGACCGTCTGCACCGCGAGGTAGAGCAGGACGACGTACAGCGCCTGCGTGGGACCCTCGAGCAGCGCCAGCAGCACCGCGGGCACGGCGGCGAGCACGGGGCCGATGTTGGGGATGAACGTGAGCAGCGCGGCGAGCAAGGCCAGCGTGAGCGCCAGCGGCACGCCCAGGAGCACGAGCCCGAGCCAGGTCAGCACGCCCACCACGGCCATGTCGATCAGCTTTCCGACGAGCCACCAGCGAAGCGTGTAGCCGACCGTGAGCAGCACCACGCGGGCGCGGTCGCGGCGCGCGGGCGGCACGAGGCGGACGAGCCCCTCGCGGTACAGGGCCGGATCGACCGAGAGGTACAGGCCCAGGAACAGGACGATGGCGATGTTCGCGACGGCCCCGAGCGTGTTGGAGAACACGCCGGTGACGCCGGAGAGGACATCGCGTCGCTCCGGCAGCAGGTCCTCGCCGCTCGGCGCCTGCGCGAGCAGCTCGCGGCTCCAGCGATAGTCGTCCGCCCGCTCGCGCAGCCGCTCCACCGATTTCGGCAACGACTCGCGCAGCTCGTCGATCTGGCTTGCGATGCTGGGCGTGAGGAACGACAGGGTGGCGGCGGTGACGGCGAGCAGCGCGATGCAGACCGCGGCGAGCGCCCAGCCGTGCGACAGTCCCGTCAGCCGCTGGAGCCACTCGCTCATCCCGGTCAGCAGCGCCGCGAGCAGGATGCCGGCAAAGACCAGCAGCAGCACGTTGCCGGCGGCCCACAGCAACGCGAGGAGCAGCACGACGCCGGTGACGACGGCCACGGAGAACAGGACGCGCCGGAAGAACCCGGGCGGGTCGCTTGCCCCGTCCGCGGGCTCGCTTCTGCGGGCAGCGCCCGGCTCGTGCAGACCCTTCGGCACGGGTATCACCTCCTTCGATCGGGTGGCGCAGCCCTCCCCTCGGACAACCGCACCGACGCGCAGCAAGATCTGCACCGATCCATCGGACGCACGAGCCGCGGTGCATCGGCACCCGCGTAGTGCGCGGGCCGCCTGCGGGAGGCCGACGCGCGCCAGCGCGTGAAGCACGTGGCAGCCATCTTGGATCCCAGCATCGCGCCGTGGTGAAGTTCCTCGCGCGCCGCGAGGGCGCGGATCACTGTGCGAGCGCCGTGCGCCGTCGCTGGGCGGCGCGGTCCGCGAACAAGGGGAAGCAAAGATGGACCAGGAGATGCTGAAGGTGCTCGCGCAGTTCCGGATCCTGCTCAAGAAGGAGAAGGGGATCGGGGTGGACTTCGAGCGCCTGATGGCCGAGCCGGCCTATGCACGCGAGCTGGTGAAGGCCGGCGAGGACTCGGACAACGAGGTGCTGGTGATGCTCGCGCTGCAGCTGCACGAGAAGCTCGGGCTCATGAGCGTGCCCGCACCGGCCGCCGCGCCGGCGGCGAAGCCGGTCGATCCGGAGAAGTACAAGTTCGGGGCGCGGTCGTAGCGCTGCGCGGCGCCGCCGTCCCGCGCACCGCCAACGCGCGCGCGGGCAGGGCGAACCCGCGTTCGCCGTCGCCTGTTCCCAGGCGACGTCGCAGCCGCGTCTGCAGCGCCGACCGCACCGGCTCGCGCGCCCGCGCGACGTAGGCGCCCGCCGGCCCGACGCCGGCCGCAAGCGGCGCCCAGAAATCCTCGAAGGACGCGAAGCGCAGCGTGAGGTCGATCGCGGACTCGCGCACGTCCAGCAGCCCGACCGCGGTCCACAGCGCTTCCAGTGCGCCGGGCCGCGCGCAGTGCGTCCGCCCCGACTGCCACGGCGCGTCGGGATCCAGCGCGCGCACCTCGTCCCAGACCACGTTGATCAGCGCCATGTGGTCCGCGTCCCAGGTGCAGGCCGCGACCGTTCCTCCGGGCCGCGTCACGCGCGTCATCTCCGCGGCCGCGCGGTGAGGGTCGTCCAGCAGCATCAGCACGAGCATCGACAGCGTCGCGTCGAACGCGCCGTCGGCAAACGGCAGCGCCGCCGCATCCGCGCACTCGAAGCGGAAGCCCCTCGCCGGAAAGCGCGCCCGGCACGCGGCGATCAGGTTCCCGGAAAGATCGATGCCGGTGATGCGGCAGCCGGGCACTCGCTCCGCGAGGAGCTCGGCGAGCGCGCCGGTGCCGCAGCCCACGTCCAGCGCGCTCCCGGCGCCCCCGGGGCGCGCGAACGCGAGGAACGCGGGCGCGAGCAGGCGGCTCCATCGGCCCATGAACCGCTCGTAGGCCGCCGCGTCGTCGAACGACGGCATGGCGGGAACGGGCGCGGGCGTCGCACGCGGAGTCACGAGTCGATGGTGATGCCCGCGGCGCGGATGATCGGCGTCCAGTGCTGCCGCTCCGCGGCGATCCGGTCGGCCATCTGCGCGGGCGAGCTCGCCGCCGCCGCCATCGCGAGCCCGGCCAGCGCGCCGGCGAGCTCGGGATCGGCCGCGGCCTGCCGCACCGACGCCGCGGCGCGCTCGATCGTTGCATCGGAGGCGCCGCCCGGCAGGAAGAAGGCGAACCACTCGCGCAGCACCACGTCGGCGAAGCCCTGCTCGACGAACGTCGGCACATCGGGGAGGAACCTGCTGCGCTCCGTGCCCGAGGTCGCCAGCACCCGCACCGATCGCCCCGCGTGCTGCTGGCGGAGCAGGCCCTCGGGCAGGAACACGGCGCTGATGCGCCCGCCGATGAGATCGACCACCGCGGGCGGCCCGCCCTGGTAGGGGACGTGCTGGAGGGCGATGCCCGCGCGGCTCGCGAACAGCGCGCCGAGCAGATGCGGCGGGGTGCCGGCGCCGGGCGAGCCGAACGTCGCCTGTCCCGAAGCCGTCGTGCGTGCCCAGGCGACGAAGTCGGCGGCGCTCTTCACGCTTTCCGGCACCGCCGGCCCGACGCCGAACGCGAGGTGCAGCTCGGCCGCAAGGGACACCGGCACGAGGTCCTTCGCCGCGTCGTAGCCGAGGCGCGGGTAGATCGCGGGGTACACCGTGGCGACCGCGCCGGGCGCGAGCAGCAGCGTGTTGCCGTCCGGCGGCGACGCGCGCAGCGCCGAGATCGCGACCTGGCCCGCGGCGCCGACGCGGTTCTCGACCAGCACGGGGCGGCCGGCCTGCGCGGAGAGGCGCTCGGCGTAGCGCCGTGCGACCACGTCCGGAATGCTGCCGGCGGTCGAGCCGACGAGGATTCGCGGTGCATGGGCCTGGGCGTGGCCGAAGGGCGCCCGCCCGAGGGCAGCGGCGGCGACTGCGCCGCCCAGGATGCGAAGGGCCCGGCGCCGGCTGATGGTGCTCGTTGCATTCATACGGGTCTCCTGATGGAAGGTCACTTCCTGTTGCCGAGGCCATTAGGGCACAGGCCCTCGGCGCCACACCAGATTCCGCCAGCGGCAAGTCGATACGTTTTGCGCATCACCGCCGCCGGGCGGCGTTAGAACAGCCGGTGCGCGGCGATGAGCACCGTCACCGCGAGACACATGGTCGCGTTCGAGAGGTTCACCAGGACGGCGCGATCCGCCCGCTGCCCGTTCTGTTCGTACAGCCATGCCGCCATGGTGACGTTCGCCCCGAACCAGGTGCCCCAGGTCCACAGCGAATGCTGGCTCGAGTCGCCGCTCGCCCAGATCACCCAGAGCGTCGGCACGTAGGCGACCAACCGCACCAGGCTGAAGAGCGTGAACGCCCAGGTGAGCACGGCGAGATAAGCCGCGCGCACGGGGGGCGCTTCGCAGGTCCGCAGCGCCGTCGCCGCCGTTGTCAGTGTCGCGTTCATTCCGGCCTCCTGGATCGTGTGCGTGCTCGGTGTGGAGCGGATTAGCGCACGGGCCGCGGGCGCCGCGATAGATTCCGCAAGCGGCAACGCGATACGCTTTGCGCATCGCCGTCAGGCTTCAGGGAGCTCAGCGTGCGTCTCGCCCAGATCGACCAGTTCGTCGCCATCGTGGACACCGGGAGCATCCGCGCCGCGGCGCGACAGCTCGGCGTGTCGCAGCCCAACCTCACGCGCGGGCTGCAGCAGCTCGAACAGGATCTCGGCGTGCAGCTCCTGCAGCGCACGTCGCACGGTGTTGCGCTCACCCGCGCCGGCAGCTCGTTCCTCTCGCACGCACGCGTGGCGCGCGAGGAGATGCGCAAGGCCGCCGACGAGGCGCGCCGCATGGTGGCGACGGAGCGCGGTCTGCTCTCCATCGGCGTCTCGCCCGTCGGCGCGGCGCTGCTGCTGCCCGAGCTCGTCACCACCATCCGGGGCGCGCATCCCGAGTGCCGCATCCGCATCATGGAGATGGCGCCGACCGGCGTGCTGCCCCTCGTGCGCGATGCGCTGCTCGATCTCGGCATCGCGCAGCGCACGGCGCTCGGCCTCGACGCGGGCCTCAAGTTCCGTCCGCTGTTCGAGCTGCAGATGCGCGTGGCGGCGCGGCCCGGCCATCCGCTGTCGGGCGTGCGCGATCTGCGCGAGCTCGCGAGCGCCTCGTGGCTCGCCATGACCGCGCCCGGCAGCTCCGAGGACATCGTGAACCTCACGTACGCGAAGCTCGGCATCCCGGCGCCGGTGCCGGCGGTGCACTGCGGCTCCTACTCGGTGTCGCTCGACCTGGTCGCGTCCAGCGACCTGGTGACGGTGCTGCCGCCGGTCGTGCTGCGCGACTGCATCCACAGCGGCAAGCTCCAGGAGATTCCCCTGCGCGAGCCGCTGCTGCCGCTGGTGGTGGGCAGCTACACGCGGGCGGATTCGCCGCCCACGCCGCTCGCCCGCGAGGCCACGCAGGCGATCCAGTCCATCGCGCGCCGCCTGATGGCCGACGGCTTCCTGCGCAGCACCGCGCCGCTCGCTGCTGCGCCGGCGCCGCTCAGTGCGTCTTCGCGCCGGAGGGGCTGATTACGCGCGGTGGCATGGCGCGCGCCGCGGGATCAGCGGGACAGCGTGATCGGCTGATCGAAGTACACCGTCGCCCGCTGCAGCCGAGGCAGATCCGCATCCGCGGGATCGACGTAGCGAATGGTGCGCTTGCCCGTCCACTCGGCGGGCAGCAGCATCACGCGCACGAACGCGGTGTCGATCTGCGCCGAGGCGCGCGCGAGCACCGGGTCCGGGCCGCTCTCGAACCACGCGCCGCCCGGGGCGTACGCGCTCGTGTGCCCCTCGGTCTCGATCTCGATGCCGCCGGCGAGGAGATAGCGGATGCCCGGGCCCGGATGGACGTGGCGGTAGGCGATGCCGCCGGGCGGGAAGTCGACGCGGTCGCAGCGCATGATCCAGTCCGCGGCAGCGTCGAGTCGCACCGGTGCGGACAGCAGTGCGCCTGCCGCGTCGTCCGCGTCATCCTCGACCTGCCACACCAGCGCGTGGCCCTGCACGGTCGCGGCCCCGAAGTGCGCCACGCCGGCCGAGATGTCGTAGACCACGCGGTTGCCCGCGCTCGTCGCGACGCCCTGCCTGAATTCGTAGAGGGAGAGCTTCAATGGAAGTACTGCCCGCCGTCGATGACGATCGTCTGCCCGGTCACGAACGACGCCGCGGGGCTGGCGAGATACACCACCGCGCCCACGACGTCCTCCGGGACCTGGTCGCGCTGGATGGTGCGCGCCGACACCGATACGTCGCGCAGCTTCTTCACCACCTCGGGGTTGTCCAGCACGCCCTGCGACATGGTGAACCCCGGCGCGACGCAGTTCACGCGCACGGCGTCCTTGCCGAGCTCCCGCGCCAGCGCGCGCGTGAACGCGACGATCGCGCCCTTGCTGGTCACGTAGTGGAGCAGGAACGGCACGCCGCGGAAGGGCGTCCCGGAGGAGATGTTCACGATCGCCCCGCCGCCCTGCGCGCGCATCACCGGCACCGCCGCGCGGCAGGTGAGGAACATGGAGGCGACGTTCACGTCCATCACGCGACGCCATTCGTCGAGCGGGATCTCGGTGAACGGACGCATGGCGAGCGTCGCGTAGAGCCCGGCGTTGTTGACCAGCACGTCGAGCGAACCGCAGCGCGTCACCGTCTCGTCCACCATCCGCTGCACCGCCTGCTCGTCGGCGACGTCCCCGGTGAGGCCGACGCCGCCCGGGTAGGCGGCCGCCGCCTCCTCGGCGCCCCGCAGGTCGGCGACGACGATGCGCGCACCCTGCGCGGCGAGCCCGTCGGCGATCGCCCTGCCGATGCCCTGCGCGGCCCCCGTGACCACCGCCACCTTGCCTTCGAGCTGGCCCATGCCGTACGCCTCCTCACGACACCATGCGGTTGGACGATGCACTTGCCCCGGCGACTGCTGCGGCCGGGCGGTCATCATACTGTCGGCGTTGCGCTCATGTCAGCGCCGCCTCCGCTTCGCCCCCACCCGGGGCCGCTCCGCCTGCGGCAGCGGCAGCGCCGTCTTGTACTTCACCTGCTTGAGCGCGAAGCTCGACCGGATGTTGCCCACCCCCGGCACCTTGGTGAGGAAGTCGAGGATGAATCGTTCGAGCGCCGGCACGTCGGGCACTACCACGCGCAGCAGGTAGTCCGCGTCGCCGGTCATGAGGTAGCACTCCATCACCTCGGGCCGGTCGCGGATGGCACGCTCGAAGATCTCCAGCGCCGACTCCACCTGCTTCTCCAGCGACACGCTGATGAACACGCTCACGGTGAGGCCGACCTTTACCGGGTCGAGCAGCGTCACGTAGCGGCTGATCAGCCCGTCCTCCTCCAGCGCGCGCACGCGGGCGAGGCAGGGCGAGGGCGAGAGGTGCACCGCCTTCGCCAGCTCCACGTTGGTGAGGCGGGCGTCGTCCTGCAGGCGGTCGAGGATGCGCCAGTCGGTGGCGTCGAGGGCGGTCTCCGGCATGGCGTGGTTCCGTGAAGATCAGCGGTGCAACGTCATCGGTTGGTCCAGTGATTCAAGCGCCCGAAGGACGTGTCGCGTTGCGCCGAGGCGCGGGCGAGCCCCGCGTCCGGTGCAGGTGATGCCGCCGGGCGACGAGAGTATAGGTGGGATGAACCGACCTGCTCGTCCTCGAGGGCTGCCAGGCCGTCCGGGCCCTGGCGGGGCACGGACGGGCGGTGCGGGTCGGCACGGCTCGCGCAGCGCTGGCGCCTCAGATGGCGCCCACCGCGTCCAGGAAGATCGCGATCACGGCCGGCGGCACGAACCAGCGCAGCAGCCACACCCACGTCCAGTAGAGCCGGCCGAACCGCGAGCCGGACTTGAACGCCTGCTCGCGAGCGGGTTCCCCGACGCGCCACGCGGCGAGCAGCGCCACGCCCAGGCCGGCGAACGGCAGCAGCCAGTTGCTCGCGGCGTGATCGACGAAATCGAACCAGTTGCGGCCCGTGCCGAACCAGCGGGCCGTCAGCTCCGCAAACGAGGACCCGAACAGCTGCGTGCCGCCCGAGAGCGCCGCGGGAACGCCGGCGAGGAGCACGCCCGCGCCCGCAACGAGACAGGCGCGAGTCCGGCGCATGTCGTGTTCGTCGCAGAGGTGTGCGACCAGGACCTCGAAGACGCCGACCGTGCTCGCGAGCGCCGCCACCGCGAGCAGGGCAAAGAACAGCGGGGTCCACAGGGCGCCCGCCGGCAAGTCGGCGAGCGCCACCGGGATCGAGACGAAAACCAGGCCGGGGCCCCCGTCGGGTGCGAGACCGGCCGCGAACAGGATCGGGAAGATGCTTGCGCAAGCGAGCAGGGACACCACCGTATCGAGCCCGGCCACTGCCATCGAAGTCGCGACCGCGTCGTCTGTGCGGCGGAGGTAGCTGCCGTACGTGAGCATTGCGCCCATGCCGAGGCTGAGCGTGAAGAAGCTGTGGCCGAGCGCCTCGAGCGCTCCCCTCGTCGTAAGCTCCGCGGCCCGCCAACCGAATACGAAGTCGAGCCCGCGGGTGAATCCGGGGCCGCTCGCCGCCTGGATCACCAGCGCGGCGAGGATCACCAGCAGCAACGGCATCAGGACGCGGCAGCAGCGCTCGGTCCCGCCGCGTACGCCGCCTGCGGCGATGGCGACCGTGAGCCCGACGAAGACAAGTTGCCAGAACACGTTGAGCCCGGCACTTGCATGCAGCTCGGCAAAGGTCGCGCGCAGCTCGGACACGCCGCCGGCCACGGGCAGCCTGCCGGTCACGGCGAGCACCACGTAATGGAGTGTCCAGCCGGCGACGACGAAGTAATAGGACAGGATCAGAAACGCCGCGGCCACCGCCAGCCAGCCGACGGCACGCCAAGCGCGCGACCGTCCGGCGAGCGCGCGGATCGCACCGACCGTCGAGCGCTGCGTCGTGCGGCCGATCAGCAGCTCCGCGATCATGATCGGCAGGGCCACGAACACGATGCAGGCAAGATAGATCGCGACGAACCAGCCGCCGCCGTTCACGCCGGTGATGTACGGAAACTTCCAGATGCTGCCGAGACCCACGGCGGAGCCTGCGGCCGCGAGCACGAACGCGAGCCGCGACGACCAGTTGGGGCGCGCGCCCGGCTGCCCCGGCGCGCTGTACGCGCCGACGTCCGTTCCGACGGCGCTCATGGCGCGGCCACGGAACTGCATTCGAGCCGCTTGTGCATCGACACGACGGCCAGCCGGATGCCGTTGGGGAAGTCGACGCAGGTATCGCCGACTCGCTCGTAGCCGCAGCGCTCGTAGAGCGGCACCCCCGGCAGAATGGCGTCGAGGCTCACCTCCTCGCAGCCGGCGCCGGCGATTGCGTGCTCCACGGCGGCGAGCAGCGCACGTCCGATTCCGCGCCGGGCCGCGCGCGGGTGGACGTACATGGCGCGGACCCGCGGGGGCGCGGCGGGGTCGTGCGGATTCCCGATGGCGCCGCTGTAACCCGGCGCGCGGCGGCTCCAGCCGCCGCAACCGACAATCCGGCTCTCCGCTTCGGCCACGAAGTAAGTGCGGTCCGCGATCAGATACCGGTCCATCATCGGCATGAAGCGCAGGAAGGATTCGATCTCGAGCGCGCTGTAATAGCCGCTCCCGAGTTCCGCGATCGACAGTCTCTGCAGCGCCTCGATCCGATCGAGGTCCGCGAACTCGGCCGTGCGGATCACAACGCCTGCCGGGACCGAATCGCGCATGACGGGAGGCGCGGCCGCCTCCCGGAAAGTAGACAGACTCAAGACGTTCATTCGAGCACCTCCATGAGGCGTGCAGTGTGCGTCGTGCGTCTGACCCGTAACAGACATAGAAGTACGCGATCTGAGCAGGTACAGTTTCGGACGCGCCGAGAGGTGTGCCGGTGCGATCGGGTGCGCGCTGTATCTGCCGAAGCGTGCTTGGCGAGGCGGAAGATGCGGTCAGGCGAGGAAGCGGGGCGAGGGGGATGGAAGCACGCGAGGAATTTCGTTATCAGACGCTTGCGCGTGAGCTGGCCGACGCCATGCGCGCCGGGGCGCTGCGCGTCGGCGACCGCGTGCCGTCCGTTCGCAAGCTGAGCCGCCGGCACTCGGTGAGCATCTCGACGGCCATGCAGGCGCTCCGCCATCTGGAGAACCAGCGGCTGATCGAAGCGCGGCCCAAGTCCGGCTTCTTCGTGGCCCGCCAGCCGCAGGAGCTCCCCGAGCCCACGCCATCGCGCCCGCCGGCGACCGCACGTTACGTCGGCACGCCGCCGCTGCTGCGCGAGTACATCGAGGCGCTGGCGACCCCGGACGTGGTCCGGTTGGGCGCCGTGGTGCTCGAGCCGTCGATGTTTCCGGCCGAGCGGATCACGCGCCTGCTCGCGGCGGTCGCTCGCAAGAACCCCGAGCTGGCCGTCACGTATCACGCCTACTCGAGCGGAGCGCCGGAGCTGCGCCGGCTCATCGCGCGGCGCTCGCTCGACAGCGGCGTGCGCATCTCGCCCGACGACGTGATCGTGACGGGCGGCTGCATGGAGGCGATCACGCTCGCGCTGCGTGCCGTCGCGCGGCCGGGCGACACGGTGGCGCTCGAGTCGCCGACGTACTTTCCGCTGCTCCAGATCATCGAGGGGCTCGGCCTCAAGGCTCTCGAGATCCCCACTCATCCGCGGGACGGGATGTCGGTGGACGCATTCGAGCTTGCGACGCGAAGAGCCGGCGCCGTGCGCGCGGCGCTCGTGATGCCCACGTTCTCGAATCCGCTGGGCAGCTCGATGCCCGACGAGGCGAAACGCCGGCTGGTCGAGCTGTGCGCCGAGCGGGACATCCCGCTGATCGAGGACGATGTCCACGGCGAAATCGCGTTCGACGGCTCGCGGCCGCGGCCGCTCAAGGCGTGGGACACTGCCCAGAACGTGCTGCTCTGCTCGTCGTTCAGCAAGACCGTCGCCCCGGGACTGCGGATAGGCTGGATCGTGCCGGGTCGCCTGCAGCGCGAGATCGAGCTCTTGAAGCTGTCGGCGACGCTGTTCACCTCGCAGCTCGCGCAGCTCGCACTCGCGGAGTTCGTCGCGAACGGCGGCTACGACCATCATCTGAGGCGATTGCGCGTCACCCTTCGCGAGCAGGAGCAGCGCGTTCGCGAAGCGGTCGGGCAATCCTTCCCCGCGGGCTCCCGCATGACGCGCCCCGCCGGCGGCTTCGTGCTCTGGATCCAGTTGCCGGCGAAAGTCGACGCCGTGGCGCTCTTCCGCCGGGCCCGTGCCGCGGGCGTCGTGATCGCGCCGGGCCCGTTGTTCACGAGCGCGAAGCGCTTCGAGCACTGCATCAGGCTGAGCTTCTCGCACCCGTGGACCCGCACGTTGGCAGATGCCATCGGAACGGTCGGCCGCCTCGCGCGCGAGCTCGAGGGGCGCTCGCGCGCCGGGCGCGAATGAGGCGCCTGCCGCGACGCGCTGACCAAGGCTGAATGCGAGGCCTTGTCGCACGGTTGAACTCGGCATTTTGTGCTGCATCAAGCAAAAAAAGAAGCACATTTTGCTGAAGAAGGCCGCCGTCCCCCCGCATAACGGAACCAAATTCGCCATCGCGGCCCCTAGGATTACGGGTTCACCAGGAGCCGCACCATGGACCTCTCCGACATCGTCTCCGACGC
>CAZKHE010000073.1:0-22251 GCA_964552535.1 uncultured Enterobacteriaceae bacterium
GCTCGGTGATGCCCATCGCGTTGCCGTGGTGCGCCACCATCGCGCTGATGATGGCCTCCTGCGTCAGGAAGCTGGAATACGGCATGCCGCTGGGCGACTTGCCCAGCAGCAGCGTCAGTAACCCGCCAACGATGTTCAGGTAGGTCGATTCGCTGCGCGGCCCCAGCGTGTTCGCACGCTCCGCGTCGGCCGCGCAGGCGGCGTGCGTTTTCCGCAGCGCCTCGTGCTCGGCGCGCAGCGTCTCGTGCACGCCCAAGTGTTCCGCCAGCCGCGCCTTGATCGCTTCCCGCTCGGCCAGCAATGCGCCCACTGTGTCCAGGCTGATCGCCGGGTGAAGCGCACGCTCGATCTCATCGAACAGAAACGCCGGTTTCTCGCCGGGGTAGTAGTGCGCCATCCAGGCTTTCAGATCGACGTGCCGCACCGTCAGCGACGGGTCGTCCATCGCCAGGCCCTGCGTGTCCCGCACCAAGCCCTCCTTGCCATACGGCATCTCGCCGTGAGCCAGCGCATCGAAGATTCTTTCGGCGTTCAACCGCAGCATCGGCCAGCGCGGAAACTCCGTTGCCTCCGGCAGAGGCCGCTGTCCCAAGGTCGCCAGGATGCGCCGCTCGAAGCGCAGCAATCCGCTCCAGCGGATTGCCGCCTCGATCGGGCGGTAGTAGGTCTTGGCGCCATCGGCCAGGCTGCTCGACTTCGGCATATCGCGCGCCTCCATTCGTCATCGCACCGAGTCCACGCACACGCACCCGCCGTACAGGCGACGTGCGTGGCTGTCCAGGAATCTCCGGGCGAAACGAGCAAGTGGCGAAGCGGCGAAGACCGTGGCATCGACGATGCCGCCGGTTTCGTTGCGAGATGTGCGTCTTGCCGCGCATGGCGCCATCACTCACAATTCGCAAGCCGCGAAACATGCTGTCACCAGCGTCATTCGCGGGCGCCATGCTTGACCCGGATAACCAGGCCAAAGTCTTTGCAGGGGAAAAGGCCCAGTAAAGCGCGATCAGCTCAACACGCCAGAGCCGATGCGCATACGGCAAGCACTGTTGCGCCGCGCGTCTTCGCTGTGACGCGCCACGCTGGGCATGCGAGTTTCACGCAGGATGCCAACCGCAACCGCGAGCAACGCCTGAGTGCAGCGCGCCCGTGCACCGCTGCAATGGAATCCCGCTGTGGCAAAACAGGTCTGGCGCTTTGACCAAAATGGAATCGGTCAACCTGCCTGAGGCAGCCTCATGCGAGCCGTTGCGCATCCAACGGCATATGGCCGACACGCTGCGCACGGTCGATGAAGTGGCGCAGCGGCTCCGACATCGCGCCCTCGGGATGTAGCAGGTAGGTCGTCAACGCCGCCGAGTCTTCATCCAGCGGCCGGACGATCACGTCCGCCTGCCGGCATGCCACCGCGTGCGCCGCGGTGGAAAATCCCACGCCATAGCCGGCCGCCACCAGGGCCAGCATCAACGAGTGGGTCGTCACGTACTCGGCCACGACCGGCGGTGTCTCCACCAGGCGCAGCAGGCGCTCGCATTGCCGGCTGCACTCCTCACACACCTGCGGGTGGCACAGCACCAGCGGGTAGCCCACCACCTCTTCCAGCGGCACCCGCTTGTGCGCCAGCAAGGGGTGCCGCGCGGGTATGGCCACCACCAGTGGGTCTTGCCACACCGGCATGGCGACCACCCCGGCCTCCATCTCGCCGGCCATCGCAAAGGCCGCGTCGTACAGGTCGTTGCCCAGCCCGCCCACCACCTGCGACAGCGGCGCCTCGAACAGCCGGATGCCCACTTCCGGCGCCTCCTCCCGGCACAGCGCGAGCAGCGCCGACAGCCGGGTCCGCCCGACGCCGCCGGCCAAGGCGATGCGCAGGGCGCCCCGGTGTCCCGCCGCCACCGCCCGCGCCTTGGTCTGGGCTTGCTCAAGGGTCAGCAGTACGCGCCGGGCCTCCTCCAGGAACACCTGCCCGGCCGGGGTCTGGCGCACGCCGCGCGGCGTGCGCTCCAGCAACGTCACGCCCAGGTCCGTCTCCAGTTGGCGAATCGTGCGCGACAGGGGCGACTGCTCCACATGCAGCCGCCGCGCCGCCCGGCCGAAGTGCAACTCCTCGGCCACGGCAATGAAACAGCGAAGATGGCGTAAGTTCATCTATGTTCCCCAGAAGATGGCGTCCATTCCTGTGACCGCAGGCAACCGCATGATTGCTTCGCGGTGGCGATGCTGGTCACAAAGACTTTCCAGTCGCTGCCATCCGGCCGTCTGTCGTCGGCACAAGGTGGCGAGTGTTCAAGCAGGACCGGGATATCCTATTGACAAATCAGGCAGTTGCCCGGCCTGCACGAGGGCCGTGGGCAGCTTCGGCTGACCTACGATGGACGCGATGTGCCCGCTCCTGTGGCGCAGTAGGCTGCCCCAACGGGCGAGGCCCTTGAACTGCTCCGCAGTGGCCCGAACGTGCCACGAGGTCGCGCCGTAGCCGCAGCAGGTAGCGCTGGCCGTGGCTCTCCAGATCCACGAGGATGCCCTCGCTTCCGTAGCCGCAGTCGTCGTGCACCAGCACTGTGCGCTTGTCGCCCAGCTCGTCGAGTAGCCGGCCCAGCCCGGCCTTGGCATGGCTGCTGGTGTGCTGCTTGCCCGAGATGACCGGGACGTCCAGCGCGAGGCGCAGGTTGCTCACCGTGGAGGTGTGCAGCACACGTGGCTGGGGCGCCTGGCCTGCTCTGGTTGTAGCCGATCTGGGCACCCTCTTGGCGCCAATACAACGGCTCGATGCTCGCGTCGATGTTCAGCACCCAGGGGTGATCGAGCGATAGGCGCAACGAGTGCATCAGGCTCGGGCTCTACCACGCTGCGCTTGCCACTGCGTCGATGCGCTCCAGCGCACGGCGAAGCGCGTCTTCGCTGGCGAGCTTGTTCACGCGCAGCGACACGATGTGGGCGTAGCGCCAGTGCCCAGCCAGCAGGCCCAGCAGCAGCGTGCCTGGCACGTTGCGCTAGTGCGACGCGTTGCCGCTGCGGTACTGCAACGGGCCGCTCGACACCCAACGGACGAACACGCCAGTGGTGGCCAGAAACTGAGCGAAGAACACCACCTGGCCGTGCGGTGGCAGCCGCACCGTCGTGCCAGCGCACATGCATGCGATCGGCCAACCCCTCGCCGGCCCCTCGGCGCGCCGCCAGCGCCTTGCGTCTCGCTTCACCCATCGGGCGAGCGTGCCAAGACCGTCAACAGCCTCGCCAGTGCTGGCTCAGCCGGCGATCAGGGGCCGGCAACTGCTGGATCTGGGGTCACTCCGTCCGCCGCTCGCGGCGGATTGCGCTTGACCTTCCCATCGTTGGAAGCTCCAAAGTCATGTCCAACCTCTTTTGAAAGGAGTGACGAGATGACTTCTGTGGTTGAAATGAGACCCAAGACTGACGCCCCTGCCGCCCACAGCACCACGCTCAGCCTGCGTGTCGAGGGCATGACCTGCGCATCCTGCGTCGGTCGCGTCGAAAGGGCACTGAAGGCCGTTCCCGGTGTAGCGCGCGCCTCGGTCAACCTCGCTACCGAGCGTGCCGAAGTCGCCTTCGCCGGCACGGCAGATCCGGGCGCCGTCAAACAGGCCGTCGAGCACGCCGGCTACTCGGTTGGCGAAGAGGCGATGGAGCTGGTGATCGAGGGCATGAGCTGCGCCTCGTGTGTCGGGCGCGTAGAAAAGGCGCTGGCGCGCGTTCCCGGCGTGCTGAGCGCATCCGTCAACCTCGCGACCGAACGGGCGCAAGTCCGCTTCATTGCCGGCACTGTCATTCCAGACGCGCTGCTTGATGCGGTGCGCGCAGCCGGCTACGAGGCGCGCGCGATCGCCACGGACGGCGCCATGGATCGGGAGGCGCAGGCCCGCGAGCATGAGCTGCGCTCGCTGGGCCGCGCCGTACTCGTCGCCGCGATCCTGACGCTGCCCGTGTTCGTACTCGAGATGGGCTCGCACTTGGTGCCCGGCGTCCACGATTGGGTGATGAGCACCCTCGGACATCGCGAGAGCTGGTACCTGCAGTTTGCGCTTACCACGCTCGTGCTGTTCGGGCCCGGCCTGCGCTTCTTCCGCAAGGGGGTGCCGGCGCTGCTGCGCGGCTCGCCCGACATGAACTCCCTCGTCGCGCTTGGCACGAGCGCCGCCTACGGCTATTCGGTCGTGGCCACGTTCGCGGCCGGGCTGCTGCCGGCCGGCACGCACCACGTGTACTACGAGGCTGCCGCCGTCATCGTCACGCTGATCCTGCTCGGCCGCTTCCTCGAATCACGCGCCAAGGGTCGCACGTCGGAGGCGATCAAGCGCCTGCTGCGGTTGCAGTCCAAGACCGCCCGGGTCGTCCGCGCCGGTCAGAGCGTCGAGGTGCCGCTCGCGGACGTGCGGGTCGGCGATCTCGTCCAGGTGCGCCCGGGAGAGCGGGTCCCAGTGGACGGTGAGGTCGTCGAAGGCGGCTCCTACGTCGACGAATCCATGATCACGGGCGAGCCGGTACCGGTCGCCAAGGCGGTCGGCGCCGCGGTCGTCGGCGGCACTGTGAACAAGACCGGCGCTTTCAGCTTCCGTGCCACCAAGGTCGGCGCGGACACGATGCTGGCGCAGATCATTCGCATGGTCGAGCAGGCGCAGGGAGCGAAGCTGCCGATCCAGGCGCTGGTCGACCGGGTCACGGGCGTGTTCGTCCCGATCGTGATGGCTGTCGCGGCGCTCACTTTCGCCATCTGGTTTGCCTTCGGGCCGGCCCCGGCGCTTACCTTTGCGCTGGTGAATGCAGTCGCGGTACTGATCATCGCGTGCCCCTGCGCCATGGGCCTGGCCACGCCTACGTCGATCATGGTCGGCACGGGCCGCGCCGCCGAGATGGGCGTGCTCTTCCGCAAAGGTGAGGCGCTGCAGACGCTGCGCAGCACCCGGGTGATCGCGTTGGACAAGACCGGCACGCTCACCCACGGGCGTCCGGAGCTGACCGACTTCGTGCCGGCACCCGGCTTTGTGGCCGATGAAGTCCTCGCGCTCGTTGCGTCGGTCGAGGCGCGCTCGGAGCATCCGATCGCCGAGGCGATCGTAAGCGGCGCCCGCGCACGCGGTCTCGAGCTCGCCGCGGTCGAACGCTTCGAGGCGATCCCGGGATTCGGCGTTGCGGCGCGCGTGCAGGGCCACGAGGTGGAAGTCGGCGCAGACCGCTACATGAAGCGGCTTGGCTACGACGTAGCGGACCTCGCCCCCGCCGCGCAACGGCTCGCACTTGCCGGCAAGAGCGCACTGTATGCCGCCGTGGACGGCAGACCGGCCGCCGTGATCGCGGTGGCCGACCCCATCAAGCCGACCACGCCTGAGGCGATCCGGGCGCTGCATGCGCTCGGCCTGAAGGTTGCGATGATCACCGGCGACAACGCGGCGACGGCGCGCGCGATCGCCCAGGAGCTCGGCATCGACGAGGTCGTCGCCGAGGTGCTGCCCGAGGGCAAGGTGGAAGCGATCCAGGCGCTGCGTGCGCGTGTCGGCAGCGTCGCCTTCGTCGGCGACGGCATCAACGATGCGCCGGCGCTCGCGGCGGCCGACGTGGGCCTCGCAATCGGCACCGGCACGGACGTGGCGATCGAGGCGGCCGACGTGGTGCTGATGTCCGGCGACCTGCGCGGCGTGGTGAACGCCATCGCACTCAGCCAGGCCACGATCCGCAACATCCGGCAGAACCTGTTCTGGGCCTTCGCCTACAACGCGCTACTGGTCCCGGTGGCGGCCGGCGTGCTCTATCCGGCCTGGGGGCTGCTGCTCTCGCCAGTGTTTGCGGCCGCCGCAATGGCGCTGTCGAGCGTGTTCGTGCTCGGCAACGCGCTGCGCCTGAAGGGTTTTCGGCCACCGCTGGCGGCCAAAGCCGGGGTGGAGCGCGCGCCCTCCCGTTTCAGCGGCGGTCGGATCGGCGCGGCTCAACCCAACTGAGCGCGGGCACCACGCATGCGATGCCCACGCCGATCGGGGCTTTCATGCGCATCGAACGACCCGTGATCGTCTACTCCGCGCCGGGCCGCCCGGATTGTGCAGCGCTGAAAGAGTGGCTTTCGCGGCACGGGACAGCGTACGAAGAGGGGGATCTGTCTGCACCTGCGGTCATTGCGGAGGTCAAGAGCCGCTACGGCGTGTGCATTGCGCCGATCACGGTGGTCGGAGACTGGTTCACCTCCGGCACGTTCGGCAAGCAGCGTTTGGATCTTGAGCGGCTCTTCAGCTCCGCGGGCGAGGACGGCGTCACGGGTGTTTGAAAAAATGGAAGCGCCCGGTACAGCGTATCGGATCGGAAAAGTTCAAGTGACTGCATGAGGAGCGTGACGTGAACATTGGTCAGGCCGCCAAGACCTCCGGGGTCTCGGCGAAGATGATTCGCTACTACGAGCAGATTGGACTCATTCCGGAAGCGGCCCGGTCCAATGCTGGCTACCGCCGCTATGGAGCAACAGACGTCCACACGCTGCGCTTCATCCGACGGGCGCGCGACCTCGGCTTTTCGGTCGAGCAGATCGGCGAACTGCTGGCACTGTGGCGCGACCGCAGCCGCAGCAGTGCCAGAGTAAAGGCGGTTGCCAAGTCGCACGTCGACGGACTGAAGGCGAAGATCGCCGAACTCCAATCGATGGTGCGCACGCTGGAGCATCTGGCCGATCATTGTCACGGCGACGAGCGTCCTGAGTGTCCGATCCTCGAGGACCTTGCGCTTTCATCTCAACAAATCGCGCCCGTCGCGATAAAGCACATCCCCGTAGGCAGAGGCGGCAAGAGCGGCGGGGTGCCGGGCGTGCAACGCGACGCCTCACGGGCCAAGCGAGCGCGAACCGGCCTGCGCGCCACTCGCACATGAGTGCCGTGCCCTCGCCCCGCTTGTCGGCGGCCGCGTCGCCCCATGCGCCGGTCTTGCGATGGCGCAAGGACATGAACTTGCCGGCAATTTCACGGACGTCGCCAGCGACTCCGTCGTGTCCAAATGAAGCATGGAGAACGGCGCAAAGCGCGTCGGGCCCGTTGGAGATGTGAGTTGCCCCACCGCCGCCAATCATCGACGCGGTGGAGCGGCCCACGTCAACGAAATGGAGCGAGCGATGGCGAACACACCTGCTCATCATGAACACCACCACCGGCACCACGGACACAGGCCAGCGGGTGCGGCCGATTCGCACAATGGGCCCCCGGCTCGCCATGCTGACCATTCGAGTCATCATGACGGTCATGCAGCGGCCGGTCACGGCGGACACGGCGGGAGTCACGACCATGCTGCCATGATCGACGATTTTCGCCGCCGCTTCTGGGTGTCGCTCGTCCTCACTGTGCCGATCGTCGCGCTCTCGCCGATGCTGCAGCACTGGGCCGGGTTCGGCGAGACGCTGCGCTTCCCGGGCGATCTCCTGGTCCTGTTTGCGCTCTCAAGCATCGTGTTCTTCTACGGCGGATGGCCGTTCCTGACCGGGCTCGTGGCCGAACTGAAGGACCGCCGACCGGGCATGATGACGCTGATCTCGGTAGCGATCACGGCGGCCTATCTCTACTCGACTGCAGTGGTCTTCGGGCTTCCCGGCGAGACCTTCTTCTGGGAGCTGGCGACGCTCGTCGTCATCATGCTGCTCGGCCACTGGATCGAGATGCGCTCGGTGCTCGGCGCCTCCGGCGCGCTCGAGGCCCTGGTGCGCCTCCTCCCTGCGACTGCCCATCGCGTCACGGCAGGCGGCGAGACCGAGGAAGTCCCCGTGACGGCGCTCAAGCCGGGCGACCGGGTGCTGGTGAAACCGGGCGAAAAGGTGCCGATCGACGGCGTCATCCTCAAGGGCCAGTCGAGCTTCAACGAGGCGATGCTCACCGGCGAGTCGCGCCCTGTCGAGAAGGGCGAGGGCCAGGAGGCGGTGGGCGGCGCGGTCAACGGCGAGGGCGCGGTCACCATCGAGGTGCGCAAGACCGGCGATCAGACTTATCTCGCCCAGGTGATCGAGATGGTGCGCCAGGCGCAGGCCACGCGCTCGCGCACCCAGGACCTCGCCAACCGTGCCGCCTCCTGGCTGACCTACATCGCCATCGGGGTCGGCTTCGGCACGCTCGCGGTCTGGCTTGCCGTCGGCGAGAGCCTCGCCTTCGCGCTTGAGCGGATGGTGACGGTCATGGTCATCGCCTGCCCGCACGCGCTCGGCCTTGCCGTGCCGCTGGTCGTGGCGGTCAGCACCAAGCTTACGGCGCAGAACGGGCTCCTGATCCGCGACCGCGCGGCTTTCGAGCGGGCGCGCGATCTCAACGCCGTGATCTTCGACAAGACCGGCACGCTGACCGAGGGCCGCTTCGGCGTTTCCGACGTGGTGGCGCTGGAGGGCCGGAGCGAGGCCGAGGTGCTGGCGCTCGCGGCGGCGCTGGAGAGCCAGTCGCAGCATCCGATCGCCGAAGGCGTCCTGCGCGGGGCCGCCGAACGCGGCGTCCGGCCGAAGACGGTGGAGCGGTTCCAGAGCCTGACCGGGCGCGGCGTCGCCGCGGTCGTCGAAGGGCGCGACGTCAAGGTCGTGAGCCCCGGCTACCTGCGCGAGCGCGGCATTCCGCTCGACGCGGCGGTCGCGCGTCTCGCTGAGCAGGGCAAGACGGTCGTGCATGTCCTCGTCGACGAGGCGCCGGTCGGGGCGATCACGCTCGCCGATGTCATCCGCCCCGAATCCTACGAGGCGGTCCGGCGCCTAAAGGCGATGGGCATCCGGGCAATGATGCTGACCGGCGACGCGCGCGCGGTCGCCAAGACGGTGGCGGACGAGCTCGGCCTCGACGATTATTTCGCCGAGGTGCTGCCCGACCAGAAGGCCGCCAAGGTCCGGGAGGTCCAGGCCAAGGGCCTGCGCGTGGCGATGATCGGCGACGGCGTGAATGATGCGCCGGCGCTGGTCGAGGCCGATCTCGGCATCGCCATCGGCGCGGGCACCGACGTCGCCATCGAATCGGCCGACGTGGTGCTGGTGCGCTCGAACCCGATGGACGTGTTCGCCATCCTCGCCTTGTCGCGCGCGACCTACAGCAAGATGGTCCAGAACCTGCTGTGGGCGACGGGCTACAACGCCTTCACCATCCCGCTCGCGGCCGGCGTCGCCTACGGCTGGGGCCTCCTGCTGTCGCCGGCGGTCGGTGCGGCGCTGATGTCTCTGTCGACCGTGATCGTCGCGATCAACGCGCAGCTCCTCGAACGCGCGCGGACGCTCGTCGAACGTCCGGGGGAGAGGCTCGTCCCCTCGCCGGATGCGCCAGGCTCCATCGCCCATCACCGCCATGAACGCGGCTACGAGGCGATAGAAACGCAGTCAAGCATTCGGAGGTGATGGCGATGATCCGGAAGGCCACACTCACTGCACTGGGCGGGCTCCTGGTCGTTGGTGCCGGCCTCTACCTGTTCGGCAGCCAAGGCGGCGGTGCCGCCTCCGCAGAAGCCCCGCCAGCAGATCCGCCGGAAGTGCCCGTCTCCGAAGTCATCATGCGTCCGATTGCGCCGACAGTGCAGCTCACGGGCCATGTTGCGGCGGTCCAGAGCGTCGAAGTGCGCCCGCGTGTGGGCGGTTATCTGCACTCGGTAAGCGTGCCCGAAGGCGGGCTGGTCAAGCGCGGGCAGGTGCTGTTCCAGATCGATGCACGCCCCTTCCGCGCCGCGCTGGACGGAGCGCGAGCGAATCTTGCACGCGCCGAAGAGCAGCATGCGCTGGCGCGCACGGAGTTCGAGCGTGCGCAGCGGCTGCTCGAACGGCGGGTGGTTTCACAGGAGCGTTACGACGCTGCCGAAGCCGCACGGCGCGAGACGGCAGCGGCGGTGCAGGCGGCTCGCGCCGCGGTCACCGCGGCCGAACTCGATCTCGACTACACCCAGGTTCGAGCGCCGATCGCAGGCCGCGTCAGTCGGGCGCTGGTGACGGAAGGCAATCTCGTTGCGGGCGGCGCGGCCGGCAGTGCCACGCTGCTGACGACGATCGTGTCGGTCGACCCGGTGCACGTGCACTTCGACATCGGCGAGCCGATCTGGCTCAGCACCGCCCGCAGCCTGCCGTCCGCCGGACGTGCCGACCGCGACCTGCCGGTGCGCGTCGGTCTGGTCAACGAAGACGGACTGCCGCATGCCGGCCGACTCGACTTTGTCGACAACCGTGTGGACCGCACCACCGGCACGGTCCGCGCCCGCGCCGTACTGCGCAACGCCGAAGGACTGCTGATGCCGGGGGCCTTTGCCCGCGTCGAGCTCACGACGGGATCGCCACGTCCGACCGTGCTGATCGCCGACGAGGCGATCGGCACAGCCCAGGGCAAGCGGTTCGTGCTCGCCGTCACGGACAAGAACGTGGTCGAACAGCGCCCGGTTCTGCTCGGCCCGAGCGTTGACGGCCTGCGGGTCGTGACGGAGGGCCTGGCGGCGGGCGATCGCATCGTGCTGAAAGGGCTGGTGCGTCCTGGCATGACGATCCGGCCTCGGCTGACGCCCATGGCGCAGCAGTCCTCCGTGGGTTCCGACGCTCCGACACGAGCCAAGGCAACCCAAGGCGCTGGCGAGCAGGGAGAGCGTCCATGAAGTTTCCCCAGTTCTTCGTCGACCGCCCGATCTTCGCGATCGTGCTGTCGGTGCTCCTGCTGGTTGCCGGCGCCATCGCTCTGCTGCGGCTGCCGTTGAGCGAATACCCCGCGGTCACGCCGCCGACCGTCCAGGTCACCGCGCAGTACCCGGGCGCCAACCCGCAAGTGATCGCCGAGACCGTGGCCTCGCCGCTCGAGCAGGCGGTGAACGGCGTCGAGGGCATGCTCTACATGGCCTCGCAGGCCACCACCGACGGGCGGATGACGCTGACGGTCACCTTCGCCCAGGGCGTCGATCCGGACATCGCCCAGATCCAGGTGCAGAACCGCGTCGCCCGCGCACTGCCTCGTCTGCCCGAAGAGGTGCAGCGTCTCGGCGTCGTCACGCAGAAGACCTCGCCCGACGTGTTGATGGTGGTGCACCTGCTGTCGCCGGACGGCCGCTTCGACCCGTTGCACGTGTCGAACTACGCGATCCTGCAGGTGCGCGACGTGCTTGCTCGCCTGCCGGGCGTGGGCGACGTGCTCGTGTGGGGCGCAGGCGAGTACAGCATGCGCATCTGGCTCGACCCGGAGAAGGTCGCTGCGCGCGGCCTCACCGCTGCGGACGTGGTGCGCGCGATCCGCGAGCAGAATGCGCAGGTCGCCGCCGGTGTGATCGGCCAGCCGCCGCAGGCAACCTCGGCGTTCCAGATCGCCGTGAACACCACTGGTCGTCTCGCGAGCGAGGAGCAGTTCGGCGCAATCGTCGTCAAAAGCGGTCCGGACGGCCAGATCACGCGACTGTCGGAGTTGGCGCGCATCGAGATGGGCGCCGACACCTATGCGCTGCGCAGCCTGCTCGACGGCGAGCCGGCGGTGGCGCTTCAGATCATCCAGAGCCCGGGCGCGAACGCGCTCGACGTGGCGGACGCGGTGCGCGCCGCGATGGCCGAGCTCAAGCAGGACTTCCCGCCTGGCATCGACTACCGCATCGCCTACGACCCGACCATCTTCGTCCGCGCGTCGCTCAAGGCCGTGATCGTCACGCTGTTCGAGGCGGTCGCACTGGTGGTGCTGGTCGTGCTCGTCTTCCTGCGGACCTGGCGCGCTTCGATCATCCCGCTGGTGGCGGTTCCGGTATCGCTGGTCGGCACCTTCGCCGTGATGCACGTCCTCGGCTTCTCGCTGAACACCCTGACGCTGTTCGGACTCGTGCTGTCGATCGGGATCGTGGTCGACGACGCGATCGTCGTCGTCGAGAACGTCGAACGGCACATCGCGCTCGGCGAGTCGCCCCGCGAGGCGGCACGGCGCGCGATGGCCGAGGTCACGAGCCCGATCATCGCCATCACCTCCGTGCTTGCCGCCGTGTTCGTGCCGACCGCGTTCCTGAGCGGCCTGCAGGGCGAGTTCTATCGCCAGTTCGCGCTGACGATCGCGATCTCGACAATCCTGTCCGCCGTCAACTCCCTGACCCTGTCACCTGCGCTCGCCGGCATGCTGCTGCGCCGGCACGAGGGACACGGATATTCCGCGCGGACCCTTGCCGGGCGCACGTTCGGCAAGTTCGCCCGTGCGTTCGACGGCGCGTTCGAGCGCACCACGAACGCGTACGTCAACGGCGTGCAGCGCCTGCTGCGCGTGAGCGGGATCGCGCTCGCCGTCTATGCGGGTCTGATCGGCCTTACCTACCTCGGGTTCTCGCAGGTGCCCGCGGGCTTCGTGCCGGCCCAGGACAAGTACTACCTGGTCGGCATCGCACAGCTCCCCAACGCTGCCTCGCTCGACCGCACCGAGTCGGTGGTGAAGGAGATGTCGCGCATCGCGCTGGCCGAGCCCGGGGTCGAGAGCGTCGTGGCCTTTCCCGGACTGTCGATCAACGGCTTCGTCAATGCGCCGAATGCCGCCGTGCTGTTCGCGATGCTGGACCCGTTCGAGGTGCGCAAGAGCCCAGAGTTGTCCGCGGGCGCGATCGCCGGCCGCCTGCAGGCGAAGTTCGCAGGCATTCCGGACGGATTCGTCGGCATCTTCCCGCCGCCGCCCGTCCCGGGACTCGGCACCATCGGCGGCTTCAAGCTGCAGATCGAGGATCGCGGCGGACTCGGCTACGAGGCGCTCTACGACGCCACGCAGCGCGTGATGACCCGCGCGGCCCAGACCCCGGAGCTGGCCGGCCTGTTGACGAGCTTCCAGATCGACGTGCCGCTGCTCTGGCTCGACATCGACCGCGTGAAGGCGCGCGCGCACGGCATCGCATTGAGCGACGTGTTCGAAACGCTGCAGATCTACCTCGGTTCGCTCTACGTCAATGATTTCAACCGCTTCGGACGCGCCTATCGCGTGACGGTGCAGGCGGCCGCACCGTTCCGCATGGAGGCGGCCGACATAAGCCGCCTGAAGGTGCGCAATGACCGCGGCGAGATGATCCCGCTGGCCGCGTTCGTGAACGTCTCCGAACAGGCGGGCCCGGACCGCGTGATGCACTACAACGGCTATGCTTCGGCGGACGTGAGCGGTGGCCCTGCGCTCGGCTTCAGTTCCGGACAGGCCGTCGCCGCGATGGAGCGCATCGCGGCCGACACGCTGCCGCCGGGCATGACGTTCGAATGGACCGAACTGACCTACCAGCAGAAGCTCGCCGGCAACACCGCCTATCTCATCTTTCCGCTGTGCGTGCTGCTCGCGTTCCTGATCCTGGCCGCGCAGTACAACAGCTGGTCGATGCCCTTGGCCGTGCTCCTGATCGTCCCGATGTGTCTGCTGAGCGCGCTCGCCGGTGTGTGGCTCGTAGAGGGCGACAACAACATCTTCACGCAGATCGGCTTCGTCGTGCTCGTGGGTCTTGCGGCCAAGAACGCAATCCTGATCGTCGAGTTCGCCCGTGCTCAGGAGGAACAGCACGGGCTCGATCCGGTCCGCGCGGTGCTCGAAGCGTGCCGGCTGCGTCTGCGGCCGATCCTGATGACCTCGATCGCGTTCACCGCGGGCGTGTGGCCGCTCGTGATCGCGAGCGGCGCGGGCGCCGAGATGCGGCACGCGATGGGTGTGGCGGTGTTCGCTGGAATGCTCGGCGTGACGGCGTTCGGCCTGTTCCTGACTCCGGTGTTCTACGTCGTGGTGCGCAGGCTGACCCAGCGGTGGACCTCGCGTCGTCGGTTCGACGTGCCGGTGGAGATGAGTAACGGGGAGGTGCGTTGACATGGCTACGCCTCGGTTTCTGTCAATCACGACCCTGTCGGTGCTGCTGGCGAGCTGTGCAACGGTGGGGCCCGACTACGTCGAACCTCGACTGGAGACCCGAGGCGCGTTCGTCAATGCGGCCGACCCTCTCTGGTCGGCAGAGGCAGTGGAGACGGCATGGTGGCGGCAGTTCCGCGACCCGTCGCTCGATACGCTGATGGAACAAGCAATGGCGGCGAACCACGACGTGCGGATCGCCGCCGCCCGGGTGCGCCAGGCCCGCGCCCTGCTGCACGAGTCGTCCTGGTCGCCCTACCCCCGCGGGGGGCTGCGCGCGGCCTACGAGCGGCGACATGCGAGCGAGGTCGAGCTACCGCGCGCACTGGGCGGGATCGAAGACCTAGAGATCTACGACACGGGATTCGATGCGAGCTGGGAAATCGACGTGTTCGGTCGTGCACGGCGCGGCATCGAAGCGGCGCGCGCGGGCGCCGGCGGTGCCGTGGCGCTGCTGCGCGACGCCCGGGTCAGCGTGATCGCCGAAGTCGCCCGCCACTACTTCGCGCTGCGCGGTGCGCAGATCCGGCTTGCCGTGGCGACACGCAACCGCGACGTTCAACGCGAAACCTACGAGCTGACCGAGAAGCTGCTCGAGGCGGGCGGCGCCACCGAGCTCGACGTTCTGCGCGCGCGCGCCCAGCTTCGGGCTACCGAGGCGGCGGTGCCCGCGATCGAGCGCGACATCGAAGCGGCGGCGCTTCGCCTTGCCGTGCTGATCGGGCGCAACCCCGGCGATGTCGCGCTGCCGACCAGAGCGGGAGCGACCGAGCCCGTGATCGAAACGATCGCGATCGGCCGGCCGGCGGACCTGCTCCGCCGGCGACCGGACATCCGCGCGGCCGAGCGCGTGCTTGCGGCGGAAACAGCGCGTATCGGCGTGGAGACGGCCGAGCTCTTTCCGCGCGTCGACGTGACCGGATTCCTGGGCTTCGTTGCCGGCAGCGCCGGCAGCCTCGGTACCGGCAGTACTGCCGCGTGGTTTGTCCGACCGGCGATCACGTGGACGGTCCTCGATCTCGGCCGCATTCGGGCGCGCATCGCCGCCGGCGAAGCGCGCGCCGACGCTGCCCTTGCCGCCTACGAGCAGACGGTGCTGCGTGCGCTCGAGGAAACCGAATCGGCACTCCTTGCCTACGGGAAGCTGCAGGACCGTCTGCGGCACCTGGTCGAGCAAGCGCAGGCCGCGACCGATGCCGCCCGTCTCGCACGCGTGCTGTTCGAGGAAGGCGCTGCGGACTACCTGTCCGTGCTCGATGCCGAGCGCTCGCGCTTCAGCGCCGAGTCCGCGGTCGCGACCGCTCAGACGGATCTGCATCTGGCGCTGGTGGCCGTCTACAAGGCGCTGGGCGGCGGATGGGAGCCGCACGAGGGTGGCGCGAACACCGACGCATCGTCCCGAACCGAGCAGTTGACCGAAACGAGCGGAGCCATCGCTGCGGCTCTCACCGCCGGCTCCGTTCCGGGCGGTGCCGGCGCGCGGCCATAGTGGAATCCTCCCGTGGACCGTAGCTTCAACATCGCCCCCGCCGATCGACGCATCGCCGCGGCGGGCGTGGCTCAGGTGCTCGGCGCGACCGGGGTGCTCTGGATGAAGACGCTCGGCTTCGCGTGGAACGCCGAGGGCCGCGACGGCATCGCACTGGCGCCGCTGCTCGACACCCAGGCAACCGACCTGCGCCGTGCGCTCGTCCCATTGTCATCGCGCATCCGCGCGCTCGGCTTCTTCGCGCCAGCGGCGCTGGCCGACCTGGTCGCGCTTTCGCCGCTCTCCGAGGAGGTGGGCGTGCCGGTCGTGCGCGAGATGGCGCACCGTCTCGAAACGGACCACGCAAGAGTCACGGCGCTGATCCGGTGCATCCGACCGGCGCTCGAAGACATCGAGGACACGGCGAGCTGTCTCGTGCTCGACCGGCGCCTCGGTGCGCACGAGGCCGCGACGTCCGCACTCGCCGCGTTCCGCCGCGAGTCTCCGCCGACCGGCCTGCTCACCGAGTCGGTCCTCGGCAGTTTTGGTGTGCTCGAAGCGAGCGGCGATGGCGCGGGGCGCGAGGACGACCGGGGGTCGTTGCGCCGCTGACACTCCGCTCAGCAGCAGCGTTGCCGCCTGTACTCCGTGGGGGTCGTCCCGACCGCGCGCCGGAACAGCGTCGCCATGTGTTGCGACGAAGCGAATCCGCAGGCGTGGGCGATCTCGGTGATGCTCTTGTCGGTGCCGGCGAGCATCTCCTTCGCGCGCTCGACCCGGAGTGTCACCAGATAGCGATGCGGCGGTAAACCGGTGCTCGCCTTGAAGGCACGGACGAAGTGCCAGGGCGAGCGGTCGATCAGCGCAGCAAGATCGGCCAAGCTTGGCTCTTCATCGAAATGCTCCTGGAGATACTCGCAGATCCTGCGCGTCTGCGATGGCGAGAGGCCGCCGCGCGCGGGCGGTGGATCCAACGGCTGGCCGGTTGCCGAGGCGAGCGCCAGAGCAAGCGTCTGCATGGCGCTCTCCGCGAACAGCGGGCCCCACGGCGAGCCCGATGCCGCTTCCTCCCAGAGCTGCAGCAGAAGCGCTCGAGCCGCGCCGTTCTGGAAGACCTGCCCGTGCAGCGGTCCGAAGTCGCCGCGCCACGGCCGCCCCGTCCGGGCTTCGATCGCTGCGCGCACCACACGGCGGGGGATGATCGTAGCGAGGAAGGACAGCCCACCCTGCATCTCGTACCCGAGGTCGACGTCGCACGGCGTCAGCGCAAAGCCGCCGGCCTCGCTGCGACAATCGAACCGCACCCCGTGATCGACCCTGGCGACCGCGCCGTCGGTGAACAGCAGGTTCAGGCAGAACTCGTCGCTGCCGGCGCGCTGAAAGACGCCGGGGGGCTGGTCCACGCGGATCATGCCCACGCCGGTCGCCCCGGCCAAGCGCAACTCCTTCGGCACGCCGGCGTATACGGGGCTCTTCAGGAACCAATCGAGCTGAGACGACTGATCGCTCATGCTCGCCGCTCTCGGCGATAGGCGCTCGGCGTCGCGCCGACCAAGCGCCGGAACACCGCCGCCATGTGCTGCGAGGAGGCGAAGCCGCAGGCGTGGGCGATCTCGGTGACACTCTGGCGCGTGTCGGCCAACAGTTCCTTCGCCCGCTCGACGCGCAGCGTCATCTGATAGCGGTGCGGCGGCAGGCCGGTGCTGACCTTGAAGGCGCGCGCGAAGTGGTAGGGCGACAGCCTGACCTCAGCCGCGAGCTCCACCAGCGGCAAGTCGTCGGCAAGGCGGTCGCGGATGAGGGCGTCGGCGCGCTTGATCTGCCACGGCGTCAATCCACCCGCCCGAGGCGCCACCCAGTCCTGGCTCTGCCGAGCCAACTCGGCCACGATCGCCAACGCAGCTCCCTCGGCGAACAGGCGACCGGTCGGATCGCCAATGTCCGACGCGTCCCACAGCCGGTCGAGCAGCCCGAGCACGAGCGGATTGCGGAACGCTCCGGCGTGCAGCCGGCCGAAGTCGAAGGGGCTCCTGCCTGGGCGCAACTGCTCGAGATGCGCGCGCAAAGCATCGGCCGCGAACGCGAAGACGCGAATCACATGGTCGTTGTGGACGAGGATGTCGGTCGCGGTTGCCGGCGCCACGACGAACAGATCCCCTGAACGACTCCGCCCCTCGAATCGCCCGCCGCCCAGATCGGACGACTGGTACATGCCGTTGGACACCGCGCGGATGACGCAGAAGTCGCTCGTCGGCGGGTCGGAGAAGTCGCCCGGCGGCTGCGCCACTTCGAGCATCTCCCCGACCGAGCCGGCCAGTCGATGCTGGCGCAGGTACGGCGCGTACGCGCTGCGCGAATAATGCTCGAAGTGCGTGGGCAGCCGGTTCAGCATTGCTACCGCTCCTGCTCAGAAAAGAAAAGAAGGAGCCTGTCAATTCATAAACTTAAACCAAACTGAGCCGAGTGTCGAGGGCGATCGATGCGATGTCAGGAGGGGCTTTAGAACAGGCGGCGATGGGACTGATGGTGCACATGGCTTTCCTATGTCCCATCAGATTGCGCAACGTTGTGTACAGAACGGCAATCCCGTAGACGCGCCAAGATCTCGAAACATGGATGCTGTGAATATTGGATGGCAGAGTTGTCGCCACGGTCGTGGGTGCCTGAATTGCGCGAACTGAAGAGCGCAAACCGGGGCAAGGATTCGGGGGCGACACCACAAGACTGAGTGGTACAGAGGCAGGTCCGAACCTGCGGAAGATCGCCCAGCTATCGCGACGGCAACCTGAACTTCTCTTCACGAGGGCCGCTGACATGACTTCTGATCCCGATTCTCCCAGCTGCAGCGCAGAAGGCTGTACCACCTCGCCGGCGCAGGAATCATCCTCGACCAATCTGCTCGGTGGCCCACTGGAACTGCATGTCTTCTCGGACACGATTTGCCCTTGGTGCTTCGTTGGCAAGCGCCGGATCGAGCGTGCAATCGAAGAGTTGCGTGCCGATGGCGCGCAGCTGATCATCCGCTGGCTGCCCTTCGAGCTCAATCCCGATATGCCGGAAGGTGGCATGGACCGTCGCGTGTACCGCTCTGCCAAGTTTGGAAGCTGGGAGCACAGCCAGGCGCTTGACGCGCAGGTCGCTGCCGAAGGGAGTCGCGAAGGTATCGAGTTCCGGCACGATCTGATAACTCGCACGCCCAACACGCGCGCCTCGCACCGGCTGATCTGGCTGGCCGGCGAGTTGGGCGGATCGACGCTTCAAGGCCGCTTGGTCGAGGCGCTGTTCTCGGCCTACTTCTGCGAAGGACGGGACATTGGCGACAAGACCGTTCTCGCCGATCTGGGCGCCCGTGTAGGCCTGGACGCGAGGCGCGTTGAGGTCCTGCTCGAGGGTAGCGAGGGGCTCGACGAGGTGCTAAAGCTTGAGCTCCAGGCGAGCACAGCTGGAATTCGCAGTGTGCCAAGCGTACTTGTTGATGGGCGCGTGATCTTCTCGGGTGCGCTGCGCACGCCACTCATGATCCAGGCGCTTCGGGAGCTGCTGCCGAGTGCAGCGGCGTCGGAATTCTCCGCGAGCGCGGGCGATGCGAGTGCACGATCCTAGGGCGGATCGCCTGCGCGTCGCAGTCGCCGGCGGGTCGATCGGTGGGCTTGCGGCCGGAACGGCGCTGCTCACTGCCGGCTGCGATGTGCACGTTTATGAGCGTACGCCGCAGCAAATGACCAGCCGCGGTGCCGGCATCGTCGTGCAGCCCGCTCTCATGACACTGCTACGCGAAGTCGGTGCAGCACCGCTACCGACGACCGCCTGCCGGCACCGCCACTACCTGTTGCCCGACAGCGGGCCGGGCGAATTGAGCGGCATGCCGCAGCGCTTCACGTCCTGGGAGGCGATCTACCGCACGCTCGTCGCAGCCTTTCCGCCCGAGCGCTACCACCTCGGCGCCGAGGTCGTGGGCTTCGATCAGGAAGAAGGCCGTGCAGTGACCTTGCGGCTCGGTGACGAGCGCAGAGTCGACGCTGATCTTCTCGTCTGCGCTGACGGCTGGCGGTCGGCCGCACGCCAGCATCTGCTGCCCAATGCAGTGCCCGCCTATGCCGGCTACATCGCATGGCGCGGCACGCTGGACGAAGGCGATGCGCCTGCGGAGCTGACCGCCTTCTTTGACGACCGCTTCACGTTCTCGGAGGCCCGTTCAGGGGGGCACGCGCTGTGCTACTTCATTCCCGGTGCGAATGCGGCGACCGCGCCGGGCGAACGCCGGCTGAACTGGGTATGGTATGTCCACATCGCACAAGGTCCTGCGCTCGATCGCCTACTGACCGACGACGCCGGTGTGCGCCGCACTGGCTCGGTACCGCAGGGGCGCGTGTCCCTCGCCATCGCCGGCGCCATGCGCGAACATGCCGTGCGCGAGCTGCACCCGCGCTTCGCCGACTTGATCGCGGCGACGCCGGAGCCGTTCATCCAGACGATCCTCGATCTGGCCGTGCCGCAGATGCGCTTCGGACGCGTGTGTCTGCTAGGCGACGCCGCGTTCATCGTGCGCCCGCACACCGCCGGTGCAACGGCGAAGGCGGCGGAAGACGCCCGTACACTCGCGCGTGCTGCCGCATCGCCGCGCACGGCTTTCGATGCCGCCCTCACTCACTGGGAAGCCGAACGGCTTGCCGCCGGCCGGGCAATGTCCCACTACGGCCTCGCCTTGGGCCGCCGCTTTGCGTCGGTGGGATGACGGGAAACCGCATGGTCATTGCATCAAAAGGCGACCCTCGGTCACCGATCGAAGGATCGTCCGCAAAGGTGCGCCTGCTCGGCCAGGCCGACAGCGCATCGGCGTACGCGATCCGCGACTTCCTCGTGCGCAGCGTCGTTGAGTACGAGTGGGTCCAGCTCACCGGCGACGAGGACTGTCTGATCCACCTCGGCCTGCCCGAACTCGCCAACGTCCGTCTGCCGGTAGTGGAACTGCCCGACGGCGCGCGGCTGTTCGCCCCGTCGCTGCGCGAGATCGCCGAGCGCCTGGGATGGGTCGCCCAGCCGCGTCTGCACGAATACGACCTCTCCATCTACGGTGCGGGGCCGGCGGGACTATCGGCTGCGGTCTATGCGGCCTCCGAAGGGCTACGCGTCGTTCTGATCGAACGGCACGCAGTCGGCGGGCAGGCCGGGGCGAGCTCACTGATCGAGAACTACCTGGGTTTTCCGCGCGGAATCAGTGGTGCGGATCTGGCCGAGCGTGCACGCCAGCAGGCGGTGAAGTTCGGCTGTGAGCTACTCATGATGCGCGAGGGCATCAAGGCCGAGTTTCGCAACCACCGCATCTATGTGGACCTCGCAGACGGCTCCAAGCTCGTCGCACGCGCGAACATTTGCGCTACCGGCGTCGAATGGCGCCGGCTGGGCGTGGCCGGCGAAGACCGCTTCCTGGGCGCCGGCCTGTACTACGGCGCCGGCGCGAGCGAGGCGCCGATGTGCCGCAACGAGCACGTGATCGTGGTCGGCGGAGGCAACTCCGCCGGGCAGGCAGTGCTGCACCTGGCCGGCCACGCCGCCTGTGTCACGATGCTCGTCCGTGGCGCCGAGCTGGCGTCGTCGCTGTCCGCTTACCTGATCGAGCGCATCCGCGGTTCGCCGAACGTCGACGTACAGTTCAACGCGCAGGTGGTCGCGCTGGACGGCGAGGCCACGCTGCGCCGGATCGAGGTACTGGACACCGCAAGCGGTGAGCGAACGTGGGCGGACACGAGACGGCTGTTCGTCTGCATCGGCGGCGTGCCGAACACCGACTGGGCGAAAGACACCGCCATCGTGCGCGATACCCAGGGTTTCCTCGTCACGGGCCCCGACCTGCTGCGCGGCGGCCGCCTGCCGATGCGCTGGCCGCTCGAGCGGGCACCGTTCTTTCTTGAGACCAGCGTGCCGGGATCGTTCGCGGCCGGCGACGTGCGCTACAACTCGATCAAGCGGGTGGCTTCCGCCGTGGGCGAAGGGGCAATGGCGGTAACTCTGGTGCATAGTTTCCTTGCACAGACGCTGTGACGGCACTCAACCGGGAGGTGAGGGTTTCCCATTAGTTCGCAGCAGGCTTGCCAATCCGCCGACGTTTCTGACGCCGACGTGTCACCGATCGAAGCAGGTCCGTGACTGCCCCCTTCGTCGAGGTTTCAGGGAGGGCGAGGCGTCTGTCACTGACGGCAGCATGTTTTGGAACGACGAACGAATGCGACGAGCAACTCTCGCAGCGGCTGCTGGGCTCAACGCCGCGCAGCCGCAGCCCGAGGACTTCATCCCCGGTGACCCCCAGATGGGCCTCCAAGCGCCTCGCTTAGGTGTTGGCGGCTGCGCAGAAGTCCGGGGACTTGGAGCTGGGCCTCGTGACCGGCCCGGGCGGCAACCGGGGTGCGACGAAAGACGCCCTATGAAACTGAGTCGGCCCGGCCGCCCTGACGTCATCGTGCCGTCGTCGACTGCGCCGATGGCGGACTCCAGCACGCCTGAGCGTCTGCGTGCAGCGCCCGACGGTGAACCGCATCTTCATCACCCAGGTGCTCGAAGCAGCCCCGGCCGCACAGGAATGCCAGCAGCAGGCACTGACGATGAGCATTCAATGCCCAGGCTGTGCGCCTGCCTACTCCGCAGGCGTCGGCGACGGGGCCGTTCCGAATTGGCATGAGGCTTTGAAGCGATGCCATCGAAGGAGGTGCCGACGGGATGCGTGTGCAGACGGCGGTGCCGAGTTGGCCGAACCAGAAGAAGACAAACAGGAGGTGGCCTTGGATTTCAGATTGTTGCGCTACTTCGTCGCAGTTGCGGAAGAGCTGCATCTGGCCCGCGCAGCCGAGCGTCTGGGCGTCGAGCAATCGCCTGTGTCACGTGCGATGCGTAACCTGGAAAGCCAGATTGGCGTACGGTTGTTCGATCGCAGGACACGCCTTACGCGGCTGACCTGGGCCGGCCAGGTGTTCCTCGGCGAATGCCGGCGCGTGCAGG
>CAZKHE010000074.1:0-22163 GCA_964552535.1 uncultured Enterobacteriaceae bacterium
GTCCTGCGTGTGCAGGGTCATCGCATCGGGTGTCTCGTCGACGAGCTGGCCCAGCAACGATCCTGCGGGCCGTGCTGGCGCCGCCGATGCGCTGATGCCTGGCGCGGCATCGGCCACAGGACCGAATGAGGACAGTGCGTCTTGTGCCGTCATGGGGGACTCCGTGTTGCGTGTTCGGGTGTCGATTGGATCGGGGCGCGCGGCGTGCTCATGGCTGGCTTCGGGTGTTCATGCGTGTCTTGAGCTCGCCAAGCATCTGCCTGACCTTCTCGCGCTGCGCACGAGCCCTGGCCTGGTACTCGGGCGTGGCGCGCTCGGCTTCGAGTCGCCGTTCCTCGGCTTCGCGCTCACGACGCAAAGCAGCGTCCTTCTGGCGCTGCGCACGCGCGGCCGCCACGCGTGGGCCGAGCTCCGGCACGAAGCTCCCTGCTCCGGCGCGCGCGATGAGACCGCGCAGATAGGCCACCGGACTGCTGCGCACGCCGCCCATCTGCAGGCGGCCGGCCAGCTCATCGAGCAGCGCCTGGGCGTGATCGCCGCAGGGGCGAAGCAGCACGCGTGCTGCCTGACGCTCGTCCGGCAGCATCTGCTCGGGGAAGATCAACTCCCCACCACCATCCACGGCGGCCGGCGCAGGCGTCGGCGAGCCAGTGTTCTGTGGTTGTAGTGATTCACCTGTACTGTGATTCATAAGAAGAGCGGCGCTTTCGGGTGAACCGTGTTCGCCGGTCGGGCCGAACTGTCGTGGCGGATTCGGCGTGGCAAGGCTGCGGGGTTGCCACAGTCTTGAATCGCTCTTCGGTGAATCGTTGGCTGCGCCAACGTCACGCTCTGGATCGACGCCGCGCAGGTCGGCGGCCCGTGCCGGCGAGACGTCTTCGGTCAGCAATGTCAGCAGGCAGTCGAGCCTGATGCGCGCCACCAGGCTCGGCGGAATGCCCCGCAGGCACTCCTCCCAGAGCCCGGCACGCACGAGATCGCGCCGCGCCGTTTCCTGTTCGCGCCGCGTGAGACCGAGCTCCTCGAACCAGCGCGCGGCCGAGCTGACGATCCACTGGTCCAGACGACGTCGGACCTGCAGCCGCGTGAGATGCAGCGCGCGCGACAGCATCAGCCCGCCGTGCACGCCTCCCGCGACCTCGACGAGCGCCCGGTGGAAGGCCACCGACGGACCGAGCAGTTCCGCAAGCACGAGCCGGTCGCTCCAGTCGACCGCTTGCGGATGGCCAGCGATCCGATCGGCGAGCCGCGCGCCGAGCTCGTCCAGCCTCAACCTGAAATGCAGCCGGGCGGGAATGCCGATGCGCTGGTCGTCCAGGAGCGCGAGATTGCGAAGCGCCTCGCGCGCGCTGGCCTGTTCCTTCGGCGACAGTCCGGTCTCGATCGCCCACTGCTCCGTCGTCTTGTGGAACCAGCCGCCGTTCCGGGCGATGTCCCGACCGTGGCGCGTCCAGTAGATGGACTGCGACAGCAGGAGCGCCGCCTTGACGCTGGATGTGAGATCCACCAGCCGCCGATGGAAGGCGATGTGACGGCCCAGCAGCGGCCAGATGACGGCGAGCGGCGCCGCATGATCGTCGCCAGCCGCCCGTGAGTCCTCGTGCTCTCGGCGCGCTTCTTCACTCACGGCGGCTGCCTCCTCGGGCGCTCACCGGTCAGCCGCCCCGGCATGGGCCTGCAGCGCGCGCCAGACCGCATCGGCTCGGACGCGGAACCAGAGCTTGGCCGGCATGCCGACCCGCCGCTCTTCGAGCAGCCCCGAGCGGCGCAAGGCGCGGCGAGCGGTCTCCTGCTCCCAGCGCGATAGCCCGGTCTCCTGGGTCCACTGCTCCTGGGAGCGGAGGAACCAGCCGTCGGCAGAGGGCTCCAGCGCCTGACTGGTCCAGATCGCCTGCGAGAGCATCAATGCCGATGTGACGCCGCCGGTGATCGGCACCAGGCAGCGATGAAAGCTCACCGGAATGTCGAAGACTTCGAGCAACAACTGCGGCGTGATGCCGAGGCTCTCCATGCGAGCGTTCATTCGTCGGCCTCGAACTCGCGGACGACCGCCTCCAGCACGGCGATCGGGATGTGCTGGAACTCCTGGTGCAGCCGGTAGTAGCGAACGCGGGGCGACGGATCGACGATGGCCCGCCACGCCTGGTAGATGCGCTCGCGCGTCGCGTAGTCGGGCAGCGGCACTCGACCGGCCGGGCGCCGGGCGTCGATGTCTCGGCGTCGCTTGAGCGTCAGCTTGCGGCGGAGCTTGAAGAGCGCACTCATCAGGTGCGTCGACGCACCGTGGCGGATGAAGTACGTCTCCAGCGCCTTGGCCTCGTTGACGAGGGCCACCGCGCGCAGCCCGGCCTTGAGGGCCGCGCCGTCGAAGAAGACGCCGATGGTCAGGCTGCGCATCGCGGCGAGGCGACTGAGGTCGACGGCCGAGAGCTGCCGAAGGTGGGCCAACTGCTCCATCTCGATGCCGGCCGCGTGGAGCTCATCGAGCGCCGCATCGGCCAGGCGCACCGTGACGTGGTTCAGTAGGACGAGCCGCACCTGGGCGTCCTGCAACGGGAGCATCACGCCGCCTCCGAGGCAGAAGCCGCCTCGCCCGCGACGCCGGGTTGCCGGCGAAGGCCACCCGATCGCCTGGCGCAAGCCAGCAGCTCCCAGAACGCCGTTGACGACGGGTCGTCGGGATCGACGAGCCATTGCAGGAACGCCGGCTCCGGCGCGTTCGACGACGCCGCTTTCGGCTCGAGCTGGCCGAGGAGCGCCGCGAGCAGGCACCAGGCGCGGTGGCGCGCGGGATCCTCCGCGTCGCCGTCGGTGAGGGTCGCGATGCGCAAGCCGGCGGGGGACTGCGGTTCCGGCTGAATCACGCCGGAGATGCCGACGGCGTCCGCAAAGCGCCTGGCACGCGTCAGCAGTTCGTCCACCTCCGCGCCATCGACGGCGGAGCCGGCCACCGGCGTCGACGGGTCCGCCTGGGGCTCGCGCTCGCCCTTCGACCTCAGTGCCAAACGTAGCGACTCGACGGGTTCGCCAAGGTGATGAGCCAGGCCGACTTCGCAGGCCTCGCAGGTGGCGGCGACGCTGAACGTGCCGGTGTGCGGGTACTGCTGCGCGATGCGTCGAAAGACGGGCTCGAACACCTGCGCGTAGAGGTCGACTTCGGAGATCGAGCTCCGCGTCTGGGCGTAGCGCTTCAGCGCATTCAGCCGCGGCTGCATCGTCTTGACGTCGAGGCCGGAGAGATCCGTCACTGCTTCGCCGAGGGTTCGCAACCGCTCGGTGGCGAAGAGATGGAGACCGAGAGTCGCGGTGTTGACCGCCAGGCCCAACGCGTGGAGCGCGTCCTCCAGCGGCCGCAGCGTCAAGGTGCGGCCCTGCTCCGCTTCCAGTCGGGACTTGAGCGCGACGATGCCGCACGCCTTGTCCCAGAAGGTCATCTCGCCGCGCTGTTCGTTCTCGATCAGGTGCGCGGTGAGGACGTGGCTTTCCGATCGCCACGGCCGGAACAGCACCACCAGCTTGCGGAAGCGCGGATCGCGCGTCTCGGCCCACAGTTGCCGCAGCGCGAGCAGCCGCGTGTTGCCGCCCGCCTCGACGATGAAGTGCGACTCGCCGGGGCGGCGGGTCACGGTGAGCGGGCTTCTCAGGCCGCTGGTGCGGATCGACTCCTTGATGTCGTCGAACTTCGCGTTCGTCGCGCGCCGCGGGTTGTGCTCGTAGGGGTGGATCTCGTCGGCCGCGAGCTCGACCTGCGATTCCGCTCGCGGGTCGACCTGGCCGGCGAGATCGCGGGCGTTGTTACCCGGGTTTCCGACGCGCAACGACTCGGCGACCAGTCGCCGCCGCTCGTCGACCGACACCTTGCCGCTCATGCCGACCGTTCCTCGGCAGCGGAGTCGCCGGCGTGAACGCCCTGGAGGCTGGGGATCAGCTCCCAAGCGAGCTGATGCATCACCGTGGACGCGCTCGGCATGACGCCGTCCCTCCGAGGCTCGTGCCGGTGCACCGGGATCCGCAGCGTGGCCGCCTCCTTGTAGGCCTTGGCGTGCGGCACGACGGTGTCGAGCACCGACACCCTGCCCTTCATGCGGATGAAGTCCTCGCGGATGCCGCTCGCGACGAGACGGGCGTCGGCCGTGCGGTCCTGCCGGTAGATCACGGCCTTCACCGGCCCGAGCGTGGCGCCCAGGGCGCTGCCCGGCTCCAGCCGATCCAGCAGCTCCATCGTGCCCTCCTTGAACTCGCGCGCGGAGAGAACCTCCGGCGTGATCGGCGAGACGAGGATGTCGGCAGCCATGAGGGCCGCGTCCTGCAGAGGGCCGATGGCGCCCTGCGTATCGATCAGGACGCAGTCATAGGCGTTCGCCACGACGGCAGCCTGCAGGGCGAAACGCAGCCGGAATCCGCGGTCGATCCGGTTGAGCAGCCAGTTGGGGAGATGGCCTTCGGGGTCGTCCGACACGACGATGTCGAGGTTCGGGAAGACCGTGGCCGTGATGCACGCAGCGGTGACCTCGCCGCGCAGGATCACCTCGGTGAGGCCGGCTACCGGCTGCGCTGCCGCCAGCGGGAAGTACTTCGACAGCGAGGGTTGGACGTCGGCGTCGACCAGCAGGACGCGCAGCCCCATGTCGGCCAGCAAGGCGCCGAGGTTGGCCGTGAGCGTCGTCTTGCCGACGCCGCCCTTGGTGCTGGTGATGGTGAACTTGATCATCGATTCCGTGCCGATTCAGGTCGGTCCTCAGGCATACGGAATCGCGTGAAAAAGTGTCGGGCTACTCCTTCAGATAGTCGCCAAGCCCCTGATCTGCGAACACCCGACGGATGCGCTTGATCTCCTCGTACAGCGTGCCGCGGGGAATTCGGAGCCGCTCGGCGGCCTCTTTGATGGTCAGCCCCTCCTCGCCGAGCATCTGGCACAACTGCCGCTGGACCGGCGTGAGCCGAGCCAGGGCGCGGTCGATGTCGATGCGCGCGTGTTGGCGATCGACGGCATCGGCCTCGCCCTGCTGGGCTGACTCGTCGTCGGCCAGCAGTTCGGCGAGCGTCAGGCCCTCGTCGGAGCCGTCGGGCGCGGCGTCGAGCGACAGCGCGTCCTGCTCTCCGGCCCGCTTGTCGGCTGCCCGCTCGCGGATCAGATCCGTGAGCTTGTTGCGGATGACCTGTGCCATGTACCCCACAGGAGGCGCATCGGGATCGGGCGCGAGCTTCCGCCGCACCACTATCCAGTGCGCCAGACACTCCTGCATCAGATCGTCGAACTCCTCCCGCTCGAGGCTTCGAGACCGCCTCCTGAACTCACCCACCAGCTTCTTCGTAACCGCGATTTCCCATCGCTGGAGACCCTCTCCTGCCTTGAGCGCCATGGCTCTCCCCGTCGGTTGCCGGACGGGGAGGAGATCGAGCGAAGGTCAGCGGAAGGAAAAGAGCGACAGGCGACCTAGTTCGTAGGGCCGACAACGGCAGTGGTGGTCGATGTGTCCCGACACTTCTGCGCCGGATTCCGTAACCGGAAGCCAAGGGCCTCGCGATAGCTGGCGAATGCCGGCGATCCATGGCGGCAGGCGGCAGAACCACGTCGGAGCCCCGAGGCTCGCGAGTCGCCGAGTCGGTGGCGGCGCGCGAGGTAGACGGTTGGGAGAGTCGGTCGGGGACGCTGCGGTGGCCCCTGGACCGACGACGGAGGTGCGGATGAAACGTGGGAATCAGTTCGTCAATGTGGCGCGCGCGGCCGGCGCCGGGAGGGCGCAGGCGATGCCTGCTGCACTCGGCGGGGACGTCTCCGACGATCGTGATGCCGGGCGAGATGGCGACTCGGCGCTTCGCCAGACGGTGCGGGAGACGGAGCCGACGGGCGCGTTCGACGCGCGCGCGATCCGGGATCTGTACAAGGCGGCGCCTACGGATCCCAAGGGATTGCGGCGCACGATCCGACGCAGCGAGCTACGTCAGATCGTCCCGCTGGCGGACTCGACGATCTACGAGCTGGAGCGCCGCGGGGAATTCCCGCAGCGGTTCTATCTCACCGCGCGCTGCGTGGTGTGGGACCTGGCCGAGGTGATGGCCTGGCTACAGAGCCGGCGGCAGGCTGGGAGCAACGGGGTGAAGAAGGCGCCGACGCCGGACTTTCGACAAAGGGCGCATCGGAGACCCGGTTAGTCGAGAGCGCGCCCGCCAAGGAAGCGATCGAGCTGCTGGACCAACCTTTGGCCAGGGGCGTGGTTCTGCCTAGTTATTGAGCAGTGACGGCCGAAGCAGCTAAACTGCGTCACCAATAGTCGAAATCCACCCACGAGCTTGGTCGGCTTGTGGCGTGAAGTGGCCCACCTGCCAAGAAAAGGAGTCGACCATGTCTACCTCCCCCTATCGGGGCGGGTCGAGCGTATCTGCTCGCTCCGTCACCCCCTCCCTCCAGCTTGCGAAGCTGGCTGAACTTCTCGCCAATGCGTTGCCCCCGACGCAGGATGCGCCGCAGACGGCCCTTCCGTTGGTGAGCGTTCGTGACGGGCAAGTTGTCGTCAACACCCGCGGCGTACTTGCCCGCCTGTTTCGCAACCCTGAGTTCGCCAAGCAGTTCGAGCCTGGCGACGGCAGTGGCTTCATTCGCGACATGGAACCCCCTCCGCGTGGGACCACAGCGCGCGTGGGCGGCCGCCTGCAGCATGGAACCGAAGCCGCAGCCGCGAAGAGTCTGGAGAAGCTCTACTCGGTCGTTTCCGACCTGGTGGATGAGGTGCTGAAGGGCGTTGCACCGGGGAGCTTGGCAATGGCCTCGATGGACGAGGCTTTGCAGCGAATGGCTGACTCGGTGAATGAACGCAAGCCCTCCGCCCCGTCGACTGCTTCGCTGGTTCCGGTGGTGTTCGCTTCGAACGACCGACGAGCGGACGAACGTCTCAAGGACATCGGCAAGGTCCTCACGGCCATCGAGACGGTGGAGGGCCCCGACCGCCTCGAGCTGCTCTGCCAGGGCATTGCCAACAAGCTCCGCAAGGAGGGCATGGAGGACGACGAGGTCGACGAGACGCTGGACGCCATCCGAGCTCAGCGCAACCGACCAGGCAGCCAGATTCGCGACTTCCTGGACTTTCTCGACGACGAAGCGCTGGCGCGCGTCCGGCTCCAGGTGACGATGGGCTTGATGGACGCCCTCAGCAGCCAGAGTACGAAATCGGGGTTCAAGGCCTACGTGCGGCACGTCAAGGACTGCTTCGCCCGGTTTGCTGGCGTCAAGGGCGCGGCCCTCTTGCTGGACCCGAGCCTCATCTACGGGCAGCAGAACGTGTCGGACCTTGCAGAGCACCTCCGCAAGGCGTTGTTCTACTCGTGCCTGCCCGTGTGGGCCGAAGGCTCAGCGCAGCTCTTCGAGACGCGCACCGAGGCCGCCCAGGGCGTGGCCACGCTTCGTGAGGTCTCCTACCGGTTCCGCGTCAATGGCAACAACCCACAGACTGGGGAATCGGCGTTCGAGTCGCGGCTCGACCGCCTTCGGGAACGCCTGTTCGAGGGCGAGGAGAAAGACCTCTTCGTCCGACGCGACGTCGCCGAGCTCGTCTTCCTCTACCTGGTCATACCGGACACGATCGACCAGGTCGCTGGCCTGGATGTTGCGGAAGCGGCAAAGCGCGTCGCCGAGCAGATCAAGAAGGACCCCGCAGCAACGTTACGGCACCTGCACAAGACGTTGGTTGCCAGAGCAAGCGTCGTGGAGGCAATTGCCAGCGAGCTCATCGACCTGCTGCGCAGCAAGGTCAACAAGGTCGTCGCACGTGCCAGCGACAACGCCGAGCGCTTCACGGTGTCCTTGCACCGCGGCATCGTGAACTGGGAAGCCGTCGACTTCATTGGTCAGAAGGCCGACATCCTCGTAAAGGCTGAGCGCGGCGACGACTCCATTGCGTGGTTCGAGCACCTGACCATCTCGCAGGAGCCGGTCGTGGCTGGCAGCATCGCCTCCTACACGGTCAAGACGGAGCTGATGGAGCGTTCGCTGGCCGTTGCAGGCGACGCGCACGACGTCGTGATGAAGCGCGACATGGCGTATCCGGTCCTGCCGATTCGCTTCGTACCGTACCGGTGGCTGCGACAGGAACAGGAGTGGGTTGCCGACTTACCCCACGAGGAGTACTTCAAGACCGATGCGGGCATCGAGGTCCAGTACGACCTCGACATGCTCAAACTCAGCCGCGACCGGGACGAGAAGGAAAAAGCCCGGTCCGAGCAGCTGCGCTCCGCGAGCATCGTAGCCTTCGCATTGACGGTGTACGTCGTGCTCTGGGAGCTTCAGCGACGGGTCCGGGCCGAGAAGCCAGATGTCGCGCTGAGCATCGTGCGCCTGCAGCACACCGGACGAAAGCTGAAGCGAGAGGACGACGCCAAGGATCCGAACACGGCGGTCTATGCCGTGAGTCAGGCACTCGAGAGAGCGCTTGCCCGCGAAGGGGCTGTGAAGTTGCAGGGCCTGACGACTCAGGCCGACGCCGGCGGCAGCACCCGGAACCTGGAGTGGAAGCGCAAGGGCGCGCTGCACGCCTTGCTGGGCGGGCAGCCGTTGCAGTTCGCCCTAGAAGGGTCGCTCGACAAGGTGGCGGTGCTGACCTACGTCACCCGGCCGTGCGACTCCCACCCCGCGTATGCGGACGCCGACGGCTATCTCTTCGTGAGTCGAACCTATACAGCCGAACGGCAGGGGGACACGAGCATTCTGCGAGCGCAGCGGATGCGCTCACGTTTGGTAGAGAGCCGGCAGGAGTTCAAGAATCCCCAGCCGATCCTGGAAGAGCTTGCGCGGCTGCGAGCCGACGGCTTCAAGCACGTCATGCTGCTGTCGCATCACTTCGGCAGTCGCCACATCGGTCGTGCGGCCGAGCGGCACGCACCGCACGGGACTCTCAAGTTTCTGGATGCGGCGATGAAGCGCTTCGATGACCTGCACCTCTACACCCTGCGTCGGGATGTATTTCCTGCGACCAGACTGCGCAAGCGCGAAGCCACCGAGAGCGGCTTCGAGGTCGTGAACTTCAAGGACCACCAAGCGATGTACGCCTCGCTGTCGCAGGAAGTCCTGCGAAGCGTCGTACCCGTCTACACCTTTGCGACGCTCACCGTTGTCGGCGAGGAGAAGGAACGGCCGCAATCCGGCTTCTGCACCTACTTCTACGAAGTCGAGCAGCGCATCACGAACATCGAGGCCGCCAAGACCGCAGAGATGAACATCCTTGGCATCGGCCAGGCATCCGACATCCGAAGGTCGCTCGTCAGCGTGCTGCGTGCCATTCACTTCATGGAGAGCGAGAAGCCGGCCGCGAAGTCGATGCTGCTGCCGGTCCTTGACCCCTTCGACTGGGCGAACCCGACCAAGACGACGCAAAGCGGCGAGATCGAAGTCATGAACCGCCGAGGCAGCCGCTCGGTGCTGCTGTCACTGCCTGCGGTATTGGCTCACGTCACCAAGGTGCTCCACAAAGAGGTCTCGTGATGGAGACCGTCACCGAAATCGGCTTCCGGCAGCAGGCCGTGCTCTGGGGGCAAGCGTACGAGGTACTCGTCAAGCGCGGCGTCTTGGCCTGCCTGATAGAGCAACGCCTGGTGCCGCGCGACCGTCCCGGGCTGCGCCGCTGGAATGACACGAAGCTGCTCGAGGTTTCCCGACAGCTGTCCCGCGAGCTGGACATCATCGACCCGGCGGGTCGCGATGTCGTCAATGCCGCCGTGCGCCACCTGGCGATGACAGCGTATGGGGTCGGCTACACGGCGACGCGCGCCTACTTGAAGCAGGTCAAGTCCCACTTCAAGAATCCGGCCGACCTCAAGATCCGGGCTCTCTGGTGTCCGCTGAGCTTGCCGGGGGAATCGACACTCGAGCAATCTGCGCGCGCCGAGACACGACAGGCTTTCTACGAGGAATTCGGGCTGACCGGCCTCGTGGACTCCGACTGGTCAAGCAAGGGGCAGCCCGCCAACTCGGACTTCACCCTGTGGCTCACCGGCCCGGACTCGCGAGACGACTACCTGCTCGTTCAAGAGTACTCGTACAGCATGCCCCCGCAGCTGCAAGACTTCCGAGAGCAAGGTGCCCATCTGGACGAGCTACTGCGGCATCGGCGCATCGTCGACTCGCGCAGCGTCTTCGCCCGCGTGACGGCCGAGGTCGACGGCGAGTCGTTCGAGCTGTCCGGCGACATCAAGAACTACCTCGGGGCGCTGACCTCGCACGACAAGCCTCTCTACAAGCTGTGCCAGGCCAGTTCCTACGCGGAGGCGACGGTTCAACTGTTGCAGAAGCAGGGCCTGCTGAACAAAGCATGCACTGTGCGCGCGCTGGCCGTCACCCCCAACGGGCTCGAAAGCCTGGCAGCCCGCTTTGTCCCGGGGACCGAGCCAGAGCCGCGCGGCAAGCTGATGTCCCAGTTGGGGCAGGCGTATCGCGAAACAGCCAAGCTGGCCGAAGACGACGCAGCGGCCTTGGAAGCCCAAGTCGAAGCGGTGTTCAAGGGCATGGTCGCCAAGCTTCCGCCTCGGCTACGCAAGGCCTTTAAGGGCCTACCGGAAGCATCGCTCCGGCCCGGCGAGGACTTCACCTTCAACCTGGACGAAGCTGTCCCGAAGTTCTCGAACCCGGCGCAGGAGTTCACGCTGGACGCAGCGATGTCGATGGTCGATGAGACCGAGCCGCTGCAGGAATATTTTGGTGCGTCACCACGCGAAGCCGTGGGTGCTGTGATGCGCGAGTTCGCGCAAGGCAGGCCGGCCCTCTCGCTGCGCGACATGCACGCGGCAGCCATCGTCGCGGGGCTGAAGCGTTCCGAACGTGGCGCGCTGAACGTGCTGGCCCTTGAGGGCAACCCAGGTATCGGCAAGACCACCGCCATCCGCAGTCACCTCAGCCAGAAGTCGGACGGGTACCTCTTCCTGTACGTGAGCCCGCGGGTTGTCATCAACCGCGACGTGACGGAAAGCTTGGCGCGCGGCGAGGACGGCCAGCCGACCGGCATCCTGACACTCACCACGAACGCCCAAATCATCGCCTCCGCGGAACGCTGGCATGCCAAGCAGGTCGAGTTGGGCCGGGCTACGAAACACAAGGTCTCGTGCGCTGTGGTGGCCGACGGGGTCCGAGACCTGGTCAAGCCCGTGAACTCGCCGCTGCTGGTGTTGGACCCCAAGGAAGAGGAGGACATTGACGCCGAGCACGCAGCCGCCAAGGTGCGCAAGGACCAGCTGTCAGAACACGAAGACTTGGTCCAGGATCGCCCGCTCATGGGCGTGCTCAAGGGCATGGCGCTCACAGCCAAGGAGCTTTTGCAGCTCAACCCTGAAGTCACCCGCATGGTCTTGACCGCGGCTCTTCAAGGCTTCCGAGAGCGGGCCAACCGCACGACGACCATTGAAGCGCTGTCGAGTCTCTTCGTGAACCCTGCGTCCAAGGCTGCTGGCCGAGAAGAGCGTCGGTTGTTTGCGAAGAAGATGCCGACCATCGTGGTGATGGTGGACGAACTGGCGGGCGACGGTGCCGGAGCACCCTTCGTCCACGCGGTCGCCGAGTGGCTAAACAACGAGTTCCTGGCCTGTTTCGAGGACGCCGGCGAGCACAGCCCGTTCAGCGTGACCTTGGTCGTCTCCGACGCTTCACTGGGCAACGAGGTGGTTCTCGAACGCTACTTGAACGCCGGCGACAGCACACCCGACAAGGTGCTGGTGTCCAAGTCCCCGGGCGAGCGGCCATTTCGCCTCGCGGTCACCGATGTGCGCATCGCCCGACGCAAGCGCAAGACGCTTCACGTCATGACGAACAGCTTCCCGGCCAGCGAGCTACACATCCACTACCGGGTGAAGATGACGGCACTGCGGTTGGAGGCGTCGAAGCGTACCCCGGGAGAGATGCAGTCCCCGCGCGAAGCTATCCGCGATCAGGCGGGCGACGCGATGAAGCGCAGCGCGGCGGACGAGGTACTGAAGGCATTGGCCGCAGGTGCTCGACAGGTCATCTACTTCGCCCAGGACAAGCTGTTCCTGCGAGACCTGCGCGCAATGCTGCTCGAGGAAGCGCCGGAGGAATTGCACCCCGACAGTATCCACGTGCTCGACGCGTCAGTCCCCGGTTGGCGGCGCAAGAAGCTCGTCAGCCCAAAGACGCGCGACGCCACCCGTGTGTTTCTCATGACGTCGTCCGGCGCGCGAGGAGTGTCGTTTCCGCTGACCGACTGGATCATTGCCAGCGTGCCGCGCTTCAACATCGAAGCCGCACTCATGGAGATTGCCCAGCTCATCTACCGGGGGCGAGGTCGGTACAAGAACAGCGCGGGCGAGACTGTGTCTGGCGACAACGTGCCGCGGCACTTGGTGATGACCGTGGACGACTACATCGTCTTCGAGAACGCGATGGACAAGCGCCAGTGGTTGGCGCAGGCCATCGACCTCGTGACATTGCTGGTGATGCTTCGCTCGACCATTCTGACCCGCATCACGGGCGATTCTGACCTGCGCCAGAAGGTTGCGCTGGTTCCTGTTGGAGCGGTCGGGCTTGATGAGCTCATCAGCTTGATGTCGCAGTACGTCTCGCAGTTCATGAGAGAGGCCGAGCTCTTCAAGAAGCACGGCAAGAGCAAGGAGCTCCAGGCTCTTGCCGGCCGCGCCCAAGCCAACGTCGACGAGATCTTCTCGTTGGCGAAGCTTCACGGAGTTGCAAAGCGCGGAACGGACGGGCGAACGTTGGTCAAGAACGAGTGCATGCGCGATCTCGTTGAGCTCGTCGCGACCCCGATTACCTCTCTGCTTGTGGCTGTTGACGAGGGGACAAGCCTCCCTGACCACGTGAGCTTTTCTGGCCCGGTTGTCGTGGAGAACTGGGCCGGCTTCGAGAAGCAGGAAGTCTTCGCGTTCGAGGGCCACGAGACGCAGTTGAACCGCGCGAGCCGCGCACTCATGGGCCAACTAAAGGCCATGGACGAGAACAGGGAGTTTCCGCCGGCGCTGCGCATCCCCGCGGCCAACCTGCGCAAGCTGCTCCAGCGAGAGCAACACGACGCCGCCAACGAGTTCCGCACCCTCAAAGAGCTGAAATCCCCGAACACCTGGGTGGCGGTGCCGGCCGGGCACTACCAGTTCATGTTCTCCGAGACCGCCGAGGACGGGAAGCGCTTTCGGCTCGACGACCAGCCGCTTTGGCAAGAGGCACTCGGGAGGACGCTGAACGCTGGCTCAGCCGTGATGCCCCCGCTGCCGAAGTACGAGTCATTCCCGTGGGCCGCAACAGTCGGCGAGGTCAGTCCGTTGAAACTGGACCTGGTGTTCGACGACCGGTACTTCATGGCGTCGAACGAGCTGAACCTGCTGAACACCTTACTGCTCAGCAGCAGCGAAGGTGTCGCTTGAACGGCGTCGGCCCCCTACCCGGCCTGCGTCGCTGATTCAGAACCACAGTGGCATCTGCTGGATAACACCCCCGGCCAATCAACTGCCCGGCGGGAGCGGGGTCAACTCGTATTCGCAGAACAGCATTTGCATTGGCAAGCCTTCGTCGTCTTCCGGTGGAACACCAACGAGGCGCCGGAGCTCCGCTTCGACCGCGCGTCCAGTGACATGAGCCACAAGGGCATCGAGTACGTCATCAGCTAGGACGTCTTGACGACGGGTCTCGCGAAGAACTCTTTGCAGAAGATGGTCCGCCGCGGGCAGCCGAACCGAGAGCGCGGCAAGGCGCTCCCTAACGCCCTCCGGTTTGCTCTTCCGATGCCGCATCGGCTTGCCGCCGTTCAGCCCCCAGAAGCAGACCTCAGGATGGACCTCAAAGACCTTCCGGTTCGCGCTCGTGTCTTCGAGCAGCACGCGATCGACCTCCACGATCTTCTTGCAGATTCCCCAGGCCTGAGCGGACAGGCTGCGACCAACTTCATCGAGGTTCCACGCGCGAGCCTGTCCAATGTTCGCGGCCCTCGAGGCGCGACGCGAAGGTGGCGAGAACACGCTCGAGGCTCGCGGTCCAAGCAACGCACGGGCCTGCCGATCGCACGGACGCGACGGACAATCTCGCCAAGGTAGACCGATCGGAATGTCGACCAGGATCCTCTGCGCTGTACTCCACGAAGCGAGGAGCTCTGCGAAGCTCGCGTGCAAGCGATATGTCAGCCCGTCGCCCAAGTCGGCGACTGCGATCCATCCTGCACGGCATCCATCCACGCCGACGGACAGCGGCGCATCAGGCTTGTGGACCGCGTCCAACTCCTGCCCTCAAATCGGCGCCGCCGTCGTCGCCACCTTCATCGTCGGCGGCAGCAGCGTCGGCGTGTGCGTCTTCCCCGCCACCCAGGCATCAATCATGTCGGCCCACTCCTGGAGCATGTGACGTCGCTGCTCTGCGTACTCCGCCTTGTTGTAGACGCCGCGGGATGAGCGCCCGTCTTCGTGGGCCAGGCACTTCTCGATCCAGTCGCTGTTGAAGCCGAGCTCGTTCAGGATGGTCGAGCCGGTGCGGCGCAGGTCGTGCACCGTGAACGGTTCGAGCGGCAGCTTCGCTTCCTTGGCTCGCTCCACGACGATCTGGGTGACCCGGTTCAGGGTCGCCTTCGACATGCAGCGATCGGCGTCATAGCGCGAGGGCAGCAGGAACTTGGACCCGCTGGCACAGGTGCGCAGCGCCACCATGATGTCGAGCGCCTGCTGCGACAGATACACGTTGTGGGGCTTGCCGGCCTTCATGCGGCTCTTCGGGATCGTCCAGACGGCGTTCTCGAAGTCGACCTCGTCCCACGTGGCCTCGACCAGTTCGCTCTTGCGCACGAGCGTCAGCAGGATCAGGCGTAGCGCCAGGCGGATGGTCGGCAGCGTCGCCGTAGCGTCCAGCACCCGGTGCATGACGCGGATCTCGGACGGCGACAGCGCGCGGTCCTTGGCCACGAAGGTGGCGATCGACGAGGGGCCGACTTCGTCCGCCGGGTTCGGCGCCTTCTCGCCGTGCAGGGCTGCGAAGCCGAAGACCTGCTTGACGATGTCGCGCACGTGCACGGCGGTGGCCGGCGCGCCGCGCGCCTTGACCTTGGCGCACAGGTTGCGCAGGTCTTCCGGCCCGATCTCGGCCATCAGCCGATTGCGGAACACAGGCAGGATGTCCCGGTCGATGATGCTCTTGCGCATCGACTTCGTGCTCTCGGCCATCCTGGCTTCTTCCAGCCAGCGCTTCGTGAGCTCTTCGAAGGTCTTGGCCTCGGCCGCCCTGCGCTTTTCGCGCTGCTTTTCTTGGGACGGAGACCGGCCTTCGGCGATCGCCTTGCGCGCTTCCACGCAGCGCTCGCGCGCCATCAGCAGCGAGATCCCATCCTTCGACCCGTAGCGGCCGATCGTGAGCGTTTCGCGCCGGCCGTTGAGCCGGTAGTCGAGACGAAAAGTGATCGTGCCCCTGGGAGAGACGGTCACGTACATCCCGTCCCGGTCGGCGATCTTGTAGGTGGTGGCCTGGGGCTTGATGCCCCTGAGCGTGCCATCGGACAGCATCGGCGGTCCCTCCTCTCGGAGGAATTTTACCGTCACGCCAAAACGGTGGCTACAAGTTCTCTAAGTGCTTGACTTATATATATTACTTGCCACTTTTTTTACCGTCAAGCTTCGCTTTGGCCTGACGGTAAAAACTTTGGAGCCATCCGGTCGCAGATTTCTACCGTCAGATTTACCGTCAAACCGAAAGGCATCCCATCGATAGATGCCGATAGACCTCGACAGACATTTCCTATTCTTGACAATGACTTAGCTGAACTTTCCGACAGGCCTCGATAGACCCTGAAAGACGCCGAATCATTCCCACTCGATCGTCGCCGGCGGCTTGGAGGAGATGTCGTACACCACGCGGTTGATGCCGCGCACCTCGTTGATGATGCGGTTCGACACCTTGCCCAGCAGCTCGTAGGGCAGCGGCGCCCAATGTGCCGTCATGAAGTCGGTCGTCTGCACGGCGCGCAGCGAGACCACGAACTCGTACGTGCGCCCGTCGCCCATCACGCCCACCGAGCGCACCGGCAGGAACACTGCGAACGCCTGCGCCGTGCGGTCGTACCAGTCGGCGGCGCGGAGCTCCTCGATGAAGATCGCGTCGGCCTCGCGCAGCATGTCGGCGTACTCGCGCTTCACTTCGCCGAGGATGCGCACGCCGAGTCCCGGGCCGGGGAACGGGTGGCGGAAAACCATCTCTCGCGGCAATCCGAGCGCGAGGCCGAGCTCGCGCACCTCGTCCTTGAACAGCTCGCGCAGCGGCTCGAGCAGCTTGAGGTGCAGCGTATCGGGCAGGCCGCCCACGTTGTGGTGCGACTTGATCGTGTGCGCCTTCTTGGTCTTGGCGCCGGCCGACTCGATGACGTCCGGATAGATCGTGCCCTGCGCGAGCCACTTCGCGTTGGGCATCTTCGCCGCCTCGTCCTGGAACACGTGGACGAACTCGCGGCCGATGATGCGGCGCTTCTGCTCGGGATCGGTCACGCCGGCCAGCTCGGTCATGAAGCGCTCGGACGCGTCCACCATGTCCACCTTCACGCCCAGGTGCCGGCCGAAGGTCTCCATCACCTGGCGCGCCTCGTCCTTCCGCAGCAGCCCGGTGTCCACGAAGATGCAGGTGAGCTGGTCGCCGATCGCGCGATGGATGAGCGCCGCGGCCACCGACGAATCCACGCCGCCGGAGAGCCCGAGAATCACCTCCTCGTTGCCGACCTGCTCGCGGATGCGCGCCACCGCTTCGGCCACGTAGTCGCCCATGTTCCAGTCGCCGCGGCAGCCGCAGATGTCGCGCGCGAAGCGGCGCAGGATCGCCTTACCCTGCGGCGTGTGCGTCACTTCCGGGTGGAACTGCAGGGCGTAGTAGCGGCGGTCCTCGTCGGCCATGCCGGCGATCGGGCACGACGGATTGCTCGCGATCATCTTGAAGCCGGGCGGCATCTCGATCACCTTGTCGCCGTGGCTCATCCACACGTCGAGCAGCCCGTGGCCCTCGGCGTTGGAGCGATCCTGGATGCCGTCGAAGAGCTTCGAGTGCCCCCGGGCCCGCACCTCGGCATACCCGAACTCGCGGACGTTCGAGCCGGCCACCTTGCCGCCGAGCTCGTGCGCCATGGTCTGCATGCCGTAGCAGATCCCGAGGACCGGCACGCCCAACGCCCATACGGCCCGCGGCGCCCGGAAGTCCTCCGCCTCGTAGACCGAGTTCGGGCCGCCGGACAGCACGATCCCCCGCGGCGCGAACTCGCGGATGAAGTCGTCGGCGACGTCGAACGGATGCAGCTCGCAGTAGACGTGCTCCTCGCGCAGGCGGCGGGCAATGAGCTGGGTGTACTGCGACCCGAAGTCGAGGATCAGGATCTTGTCGTGCAAGGCCGGCGCGCCTCAGTCGGTGTGGTAGTTGGGCGCTTCCTTCACGATCTGCACGTCGTGCACGTGCGATTCGCGCATGCCCGCCGACGAGATCTCCACGAACTCGGCGCGGCTGCGCACCTCGTCGATCGTGCCGCAGCCGAGATAGCCCATGCTGGCGCGCAGGCCGCCGATGAGCTGGCCGATGACCGTCGCGACCGGACCCTTGTACGGCACGCGGCCTTCGATCCCCTCGGGCACGAGCTTGTCGGCGTTGGACGCGGGGTCCTGGAAGTAGCGGTCGGCGGCGCCCTGCTGCATTGCGCCCAGCGAGCCCATGCCGCGGTACGACTTGTACGAGCGGCCCTGGTACAGCTCGACTTCGCCGGGCGACTCCTCGGTGCCGGCGAAGAGCCCGCCGATCATCACGCAGTTCGCCCCGGCGGCGATCGCCTTGGGGATGTCGCCGGAGTAGCGGATGCCGCCGTCGGCGATGAGCGGCACGTCGGTGTTCGCAAGCGCCTCGGTCACGTTGCGGATGGCGGTGATCTGCGGGACGCCGACCCCCGCGACGATCCGGGTGGTGCAGATCGACCCGGGGCCGATGCCGACCTTCACGCCGTCGGCGCCGTGGTCGACCAGCGCACGGGCGGCATCCGCGGTGGCGATGTTCCCGCCCACGACATCCATGCGCGGGAAGTGCCGCTTGATCCACTTGACGCGGTCGAGCACGCCCTGCGCGTGGCCGTGCGCGGTGTCGACCACGATGAGATCGACCCCGGCCTCGACCAGCGCGGCGACCCGCTCCTCGGTGCCTTCGCCCACGCCGACCGCCGCGCCGACGCGCAGCTTGCCCTGGTCGTCCTTCGCGGCGCTCGGGTGCTCGCTCGACTTCATGATGTCCTTGACGGTCACCAGGCCGCGCAGTTCGAAGGCGTCGTTCACCACCAGCACGCGCTCCAGGCGATACTTGTGCATGAGCTGCATCGCCTCCTCGAGGGGCGCGCCTTCCTTCACCGTCACCAGCCGCTCGCGCGGGGTCATGATCTCGCGCACCGGCTGGTCGAGCCGGGTCTCGAAGCGCAGATCCCGGTTCGTGACGATGCCCACGACCCGCTTGCCTTCCACCACCGGCAGCCCCGAGAAACGGTGCTGCTCGGTCAGCTCCTTCACTTCGCGCACCGTCATGTGCGGCGGGATCGTGATCGGATCGCGCACGACGCCCGATTCGTAGCGCTTCACCTTCAGCACCTCCGCCGCCTGGGCCTTCGCCGGGAGGTTCTTGTGCACGATGCCGATGCCGCCTTCCTGCGCCAGGGCGATGGCGAGGCGCGCCTCCGTCACCGTGTCCATGGCGGCGGACACGATCGGGATGTTCAGGGCGATGTTGCGGGTGATGCGGGTCTTGAGGCTGACGTCGCGGGGCAGGACGGCCGAGTGCGCGGGAACGAGCAGGACGTCGTCGAACGTCAGGGCCTTGGTGATCAGGCGCATGTGATTACCAATCGACGCAAAGCCGCATTATACGCACCGTCGGAACTCCGCCCAACTCCGCGCCGCGGGACGGCCGCAGCACACCTCTAAAAGCCGCAATATTGCATCCTGCCGGCGCGGCCGCGTTGACAGCGCCGGGCCCGAGCCGATACCGTCCCCGATACCTCGTCGGTAGGACAACATCATGTTCCGCCCCGCGCTGCGACTCGTCCTTCTCGCCGCCGCTTTCCTGGCCCTCCCGGCCGGCGCTCAGCTCTACAAGTGGACCGATGCCAACGGCAGGGTCCAGTATTCGGACAAGCCCCCGCCGCCCGGCACCCGCGGCCAGCCCGTCCCGGGCGGCAACGTCAGCACCGTCTCCGGGACGTCGCCCGCCGGCAGCGCGGCCGCCCCGAAGAGCACCGCTGACCGCGAACAGGAGTTCCGCAAGCGTCAGGCCGAGCAGGAAGAGGCCCAGAAGAAGGCCCAGAAAGTGGCCGAGGAGCAACGCGCAAAGCAGGCGAACTGCGAGCAGGCGCGGCGTCAGCTGGCCGCGATGCAATCCGGCCAGCGGATGGCGACCTTCGACGAGAAAGGCGAGCGCCGCTTCCTCGAGGACGGCGAGATCCAGCAGGCGATCCAGCGCACCCAGGGCGACGTCGCGCGCCTTTGCAACTGATCCGCTGCCGACTCTACCGTCCGCGCTTCGCGTCGACGCGCCGCCGCCGAGCGTCCTTGGGATCGGCGGTCAGCGGCCGGTAGATCTCCACGCGATCCCCGGGCGCCAGGGCCGCGTCCAGCCCGACGGCCTTGCCGAAAACCCCGACGCGGTTCACGGCCAGGTCGATCTCGGGTGCGTCCCGGAGCACGCCGCTCGCTTCGATCGCGGCGCGGGCCGTCGCAGGCGACGGCAGCCGCAGCGCGTAGCGCCACTGGATCTCCGGCAGCGCGTAAACCACCTCGACATCGATCATGTCCGCGCTCCGTGGAGCGCGTCAGCGCGCCGGACGAAGGCGTCCACCAGCGTGTTCGCGATGTGGTTGAAGACCGGCCCCACCAGGCGGCCCAGCAGCGGATTGGCGAACTGATAGACGAGATGCAGTTCGACGCGCGAGGCCTCTGGCGTGAGGGGCACGAACCGCCAGCGACCCTCGAGGCTGCGGAATGGGCCGCGCAGCAGGCGCATCTCGATCGACTCCCCGGGCGTCTTGAGGTTCTCCGTGGTGAAAGACTGGTGCACGCCCTTGAAGTCGACGCGCAGCGTGCCGACGGTGCGCGTCTCGTCGCGATGCTCGACCGCCGCCCCGCTGCACCAGGGCAGGAAGCGCGGGTAGGACTCGATGTCCTCCACCAGCGCGTACATGCTGGCCGCACTGTGCGCCACCAGCGCGCTGCGCTCCACGGTGATCATGCAGCGGCCACCGCGCACGCCCCTGATAAACTGGGCGCGCCATGAGCATCGTCGAGAACCGCAAGGCCTTCCACGACTACTTCATCGAGGAGCGCTACGAGGCCGGACTCGCCCTCGAGGGCTGGGAGGCGAAATCCATCCGCGCCGGCCGGGCCCAGCTCAAGGAAGCCTACGTCGTGGTGAAGAACCAGGAGGTCTTCCTGATCGGCGCGCACGTCAGCCCGCTGCCCACCGCATCCACCCACATCACGCCGGACCCGGTGCGAACGCGCAAGCTGCTCCTGCACGGGGAGGAGATCCGCCGCCTGATCGGCAAGGTGGAGCAAGCCGGCTACACGCTGGTGCCGCTGAATCTGCATTACACGAAGGGCCGGATCAAGCTCGAGATCGGTCTCGCCAAGGGGAAGAAGCAGTACGACAAGCGCGCCAGCGAGAAGGAAAAGGAATGGAACCGCGAGAAGCAGCGGCTGCTTCGGGTACGCAGCCGTTGAGCGTCACGGCGCCTTCGCGAGCTCCATCCACGTGTCCACGACGGTATCCGGGTTGAGCGAGAGGCTCTCGATGCCCTCCTCGGCCAGCCAGCGCGCGAAGTCGGGGTGGTCGGAGGGCCCCTGCCCGCAGATGCCGACGTATTTGCCCTGCCTGCGGCAGGCCTGGATCGCCAGACGCAGCAACGCCTGCACGGCTGGATCCCGCTCGTCGAAGGCTTCGGCGACGAGCCCCGAATCTCGGTCGAGACCGAGCGTGAGCTGCGTCAGATCGTTCGACCCGATCGAGAAGCCGTCGAAGTGCTCCAGGAACCGGTCCGCGAGCACGGCGTTGGACGGCAGCTCGCACATCATCACCATGCGCAGGCCGTTGCGGCCGCGCTCGAGGCCGTGCTGCGCGAGCAACGCCACGACCCGTCTCGCCTCGTCCACCGTGCGCACGAACGGCACCATGATCTCGACGTTCGTGAGGCCGAGCTCGTCCCGCACGCGGCGCATTGCCCGGCACTCCATCTCGAAGCAGTCGCGGAACGATTCCGCGAGGTACCGCGAGGCGCCCCGGAACCCGAGCATCGGGTTCTCCTCCTCGGGCTCGTAGCGCGCCCCGCCGACGAGCTTGCGGTACTCGTTCGACTTGAAGTCGGACAGGCGCACGATCACCGGCTTGGGCCAGAAAGCCGCGGCAATCGTGGCGACGCCCTCGACCATCTTCTCCACGAAGAACTCGCGCGGGCTCGCGTAGCCGCGCGCGGCGTGCTCCACCTGGCGCTTCAGCTCCGCGGGGAGGTCGGGGTACTCCAGCACGGCCTTCGGATGCACGCCGATCATGTTGTTGATCACGAACTCCAGCCGCGCGAGGCCCACGCCGGCGTTCGGCAGCGCCTGGAAGTCGAACGCCAGATGCGGATTGCCGATGTTCATTGCGATCTTCACCGGGATCTTCGGCAGCTCGCCCATCGCCGAGGTGCTCACTTCGACGTCGAGCTTGCCCTCGTAGACGTGCCCGGTGTCGCCCTCGGCGCAGGACACCGTGACCGTTGCGCCGTCGCGGAGCACGGCCGTCGCATCGCCCGCGCCCACCACGGCCGGGATGCCGAGCTCGCGCGCGATGATGGCCGCGTGGCACGTGCGCCCGCCGCGGTTGGTGACGATCGCCGCGGCCCGCTTCATCACCGGCTCCCAGTTCGGATCGGTCATGTCGGTGACCAGCACGTCACCGGCCTCGATGCGCGCCATCTCCGAGGCGTCCTTCACCACCCGCACCGGGCCGATCCCCACTTTCGAGCCGATCGCACGGCCGGTCGCAAGCACCCTGGAGTGCGACTTGAGCCGGAAGCGTTCCTGCCCTTCGTGTCCCTTCTGCGACTTCACCGTCTCCGGGCGCGCCTGCAGGATGTACAGCTTCCCGTCGAGGCCGTCCTTGCCCCACTCGATGTCCATCGGCCGGCCGTAGTGCTTCTCGATCG
>CAZKHE010000075.1:0-21945 GCA_964552535.1 uncultured Enterobacteriaceae bacterium
GCGCGGGACATGGAGGCGGTCCGCCGGGTGCTCTCGGCGGCCGGCGTCCGGCACGAGTTGCATTGGACGGCCGGCGATCCGGCCGAGAAGATCCTTGCCGAGTGCACCCGCCTCGGGTGCGATCACATCGTGATGGGCTCGCGCGGCGCCAGCCCGATCGCCGCGGCGCTCGTCGGCTCGGTCGCCTACAAGGTGGTGCGCGCGGCGCCGGTGCCGGTCACGATCGTGAGGTAGGACGGCCCACCCCTCCCGCCTGCGCAGCGCGACGCCCCGGTCAGGCGAAGAACAGGGCCGTGACCAGGGCGAACAGCGGGAGCAGGAAGACCGCCGACCAGGCCATGTAGCCGAAGAAGCTCGGCATCTTCACGCCGGCCTGCTCGGCGATCGCCTTCACCATGAAGTTCGGGGCATTGCCGATGTAGGTGTTGGCGCCCATGAAGACCGCACCCGCGGAGATGGCAGCGAGCGTCCCGGCCAGAGGCGCCATGAGCGTCGCCGGGTCGCCGCCGGCGGTATTGAAGAACACCAGGTAGGTCGGGGCGTTGTCGAGGAAGCTCGAGAGCGCGCCCGTCATCCAGAAATACATCGCGTTGATCGGCTGGCCGTCCGCACCGGTGACCAGGTCGACCACGCCCGCGAGCGCGCCCTCGCGCCCGGCGCGAAGGATCGCGATCGCCGGGATGATCGTGAGGAAGATGGCGGCGAAGAGCTTCGCCACCTCGAGTATGGGCCCCCAGTTGAAATCGTTCGCGGCGCGGCACTCGCGCGGGGTGAGCGCCATCGAGAGGCCCGCGGTCGCGAGCAGCAGCGCGTCGCGCACCACGTTCTGGAGCTCCACCTCGTTGTGGTACACGGACCACGCCACGCCCGGCTTCCAAACGCCCGACATCAACACCGCGCCGACCACCGCGAGCAGGAGCAGCAGGTTCACCTTGCCCTCGATGCCCAGCCGGCTGTCCGGCGTGGGATCCGGCCGCGGCGGCAGGTCCGTCTCCCGGCGGTAGTACCAGCTGTCCAGCGCGTAGAACGCGGCGAGCAGGATGAGGGAGCAAGTCAGCATCGGCGCCGCCAGGTGCACCGTGGGCCAGAAGAAGTCCACGCCCTTGAGGAAGCCGAGGAAGAGCGGCGGGTCGCCGAGCGGCGTGAGGGAGCCCCCGATGTTGCCGACGAGGAAGATGAAGAACACCACCACGTGCACGTTGCGGCGCCGGTCGTCGTTGGCGCGCAGCACCGGCCGGATGAGCAGCATGCATGCCCCCGTCGTGCCCGTGACGCTCGCGGTGGCCGTGCCGGCGGCGAGCAGCGCGGTGTTGAGCGCCGGCGTGCCGCGCAGGTTGCCGCGCACGTGGATCCCGCCGGCGACCGTGAACAGCGCGAACAGCAGGATGATGAAGGGGAGGTATTCGAGCAGCAGCGTGTGCAGGACGGCATAGGCGGCCGCGGCCGGCCCGTAGGTCACTGCGGCCGGCACGAGGAAGGCGAGCGCCCAGAAGGCGGAGACCTTGCCGAAGTGGTGGTGCCAGAAGGTCGGGGCGAAGAGCGGCAGAAGGGCGATGCTGAGGAGGATGCCGGCGAACGGAATCACCCACGCGATCGACAGCGTTGCGCCGTCGATGGCAGGCGCGCCGGCGCCGGCGGCCGCGATGCCCGGGGCGAAGGCGAGGGCGGACGCGGCGGCGGCGCGAAGACGGTGCATGGCGATCCTGCGGCGGGTTCTGGTTCGAGTTCTCGCGCCCTCGTCGTGCGAGGGCGGCCAAGCGCCTGATTATAGGGGCGGCCGCCGGGCGGCGGAATCGCGCCGGCTTGCCTAGGAACGGGCCGGCCGGCTACCATGCGTGGGTTTCGCGGAGCGGCGGGCAGGGGTCCTGCCCGGACCGAACGCGAACTGCGGGTACTACCGCCGGCGGCTCCGGCCGTGAGCGCACAACCAGAACGAGAAAACGACCGGCCCGCGTCCATCCCTCTTACTCCAAAGGAGCGTTTCATGAGCAGCGACAGCAAGAAGGCCGCCGTGCCGGCACGCCGCAAGTTCCTCGCCGGTGCGTCCGCCGCCGGTGCCGCCACGCTGGGCTTCCCCGCCATCGTGAAGGCGCAGGGCGCCACCACGATGCGCTGGCAGTCCACCTGGCCGGCGAAGGACATCTTCCACGAGTACGCGGTCGACTTCGCCACCAAGGTGAACGACATGTCGGGCGGTGACCTCAAGATCGAGGTGCTGCCCGCCGGTGCGGTGGTGAAGGCCTTCGACCTGATCGACGCGGTGAGCAAGGGCACGCTCGACGGCGGCCACGGCGTCGTCGCGTACTGGTACGGCAAGAACTCGGCGATGGCGCTGTGGGGCTCGGGCCCGGCGTTCGGCATGGATCCCAACATGCTGCTCGCGTGGCACAAGTACGGCGGCGGCAAGGAACTGCTCAACGAGATCTACACTAGCCTGAACCTCAACGTGCAGTCGTTCCTCTACGGCCCGATGCCGACCCAGCCGCTCGGCTAGTTCAAGAAGCCGATCACCAAGGCCGACGACTTCAAGGGCCTCAAGTTCCGGACGGTGGGTCTGTCGATCGACATCTTCACCGGGCTCGGCGCGGCGGTGAACGCGCTGCCCGGCGGCGAGATCGTCCCGGCGATGGACCGCGGGCTGCTCGACGCCGCCGAGTTCAACAACGCCACTTCCGACCGGATCCTCGGCTTCCCCGACGTCTCGAAGGTCTGCATGCTGCAGAGCTTCCACCAGTCCGGCGAGCAGTTCGAGATCCTGTTCAACAAGCAGAAGTACGACGGCCTGCCGCCGAAGCTGCGGGCGATCATCGCCAACGCGGTGGAGGCGGCCAGCGCCGACATGAGCTGGAAGGCGATCGACCGGTACTCCAAGGACTACATCGAGCTGCAGGAGAAGCAGGGCGTCAAGTTCTACAAGACCCCGGACGCCGTGCTGCAGGCCCAGCTGAAGATCTGGGACCAGGTCGTCGCGAAGAAGGAAGCGGAGAACCCGCTGTTCAAGAAGGTGAACGAATCCATGCGCGCCTTCGCGCAGCGCGCGACGCGCTGGCAGAACGACACGCTGGTGAACTTCCGGATGGCGTCCAACCACTTCTTCGCACCGAAGAAGTCGTAACCGCACCGGGGCAGGCCACTGCCGAAACGGCCATCCGGGCGCGAGCCCGGGTGGCTGTTCTGTTTTTTGCTGGAGCAGGAGAGGGGTTCGAGGGGGAACCATGCAGAAGCTGCTGCTGTTCATCGACCGCATGAGCACCTGGCTCGGCCATACCTTCGCGTGGCTGATCGTGGCGCTCACGCTGCTGATCACCTGGGAGGTGTTCTCCCGCTACGTGCTGAACGCGCCGCACGCGTGGGCGTTCGACGTCCAGATGATGCTGTACGGCGGTCTCTTCATGATGGCGGGCGCCTACACGCTCTCGAAGAACGGCCACGTGCGCGGCGACGTGCTGTACGGCTTCTTCCCGCCGCGGCTGCAGGCGGGCATCGACCTCACCCTCTACATCCTCTTCTTCATCCCCGGGGTGATCGCCCTCACCTACGCGGGGTACTCCTTCGCCGCGGAGTCGTGGGCGATCAACGAGCATTCGTCCATCAGCGCGGACGGGCCGCCGATCTATCCGTTCAAGACGGTGATCCCCATTGCCGGCGGCATGCTGCTGCTGCAGGGCATCGTCGAGATCGTCCGGTGCGTCATCTGCCTGAAGCAGGGCGAGTGGCCTTCGCGGGAGCAGGACGTCGAGGAGGTGGACGTCGACAAGCTGAAGGAGATGGTCCACGTCTCGGACAAGGACATCGCCGACCTCGACCGGGTGATCCCCGCGGACAATCGGCAGACGGGGGCCTGACGCCATGCGCAAGGAGCTGTACTTCGGCCTCACCATCATGGGCCTCATCCTCGGTGCGACGCTGATCCTCACGCCCTGGGGGGACATGACCAACGGCGCCCTCGGCCTGCTGATGCTGTCGCTGGTGGTGGTGGCGATCATGCTCGGGTTCCCGACCGCCTTCACGCTCATGGGCATGGGCGTTTTCTTCGCATGGCTCGCCTACCGCAGCCAGAATCCCGAGCTGGCGATCCAGCAGACGCTCGACCTCATGGTGCAGCGGACGTACGCGGTGATGGCGAACGACGTGCTGATCGCGGTGCCGCTGTTCGTGTTCATGGGCTATCTCGTCGAGCGCGCGAACCTCATCGAGAAGCTGTTCAAGAGCCTGCACCTGGCGATGGCGCGGCTGCCGGGCTCGCTCGCGGTCGCGACGCTGGTCACCTGCGCGATCTTCGCCACGGCCACCGGCATCGTCGGCGCGGTGGTGACGCTGATGGGCCTGCTCGCCTTCCCCGCGATGCTGAAGGCCGGCTACAACACGAAGCTCGGGGCCGGCGCGATCACCGCCGGAGGCTGTCTCGGCATCCTGATTCCGCCGTCGGTGCTGCTCATCGTCTATGGCGCGACCGCGGGCGTGTCGGTGGTGCAGCTCTACGCGGGCGCGTTCTTCCCCGGCATCATGCTCGCCGGGCTCTATATCGCCTACGTGATCATCGTGGCGAAGATCAAGCCGGAGTGGGCGCCCAAGCTGCCCGACGAAGAGCGCCTCGTCGCGATTCCCGCCTACTCGCAGGCCCTCAAGCCCCGCACCAACAACGCGCTGCTCGGCCTGCTTTCGGGGCTGTTCCGGCCTGCGCCCGGCGCGCCGCTGCCGAAGGTGGCGGGACAGCTGCTCGTCGCCCTGGCGCCGTTCATCGTCGTCGCCGGGCTGCTCGGCTACACCTATGCGCAGCTCACCGCGCCGGTCACGGAGTACTCGACAGAGGGCCTCCAGGAAATGGGTACGGGCTTCGACAGCTCGAGCGACGCGGGCGGGCTCGCCGAGCCGCCCGGCTCGAGCGATCTGGCCGAGCCGCCCGGTGCCGGCGGCCTGCAGGAGCCGCCCGGGGCCGGCGGCGTGCAGGAGCCGCCCGGCGCCGCAGGCGTGCAGGAGCCGCCTGGCGCTGCGCCCGCGCCGGCAGCCGCCGCGCCAAACCCCGCGGAACCGGCCGCTGACGCGAAGGAGCCCGAGCGCCGGCCGGCGCCGACGGGCTTCTGGATCACGTTAGGCGTGCTCGCCGCGATGACCCTGTTCCTCTATCTGCTCTTCAACTGGGCGCGGCTCGAAGTGCTGAAGATGCTGATGACCTCGTTCTTCCCGCTCGCGGTGCTCATCCTCGCCGTGCTCGGGACGATCGTGTTCGGCCTCGCGACGCCCACGGAGGCGGCGGCCGTCGGGTCCTTCGGCGGCTTCCTGCTGGCGGTCGCCTACCGCTACGCGGACCACTATCAGCACCCGCCGCCCGGACTCTCGCGCGCGGCGTCGGGCTTCCGCGGCGCGCTGAAGGACATCGGCCCGATCACGAAGGAGTCCACGTTCCTCACGGCGAAGACCGCGGCGATGGTCTGCTGGCTCTTCGTGGGCTCGTCGATCTTCTCCGCCGCCTTCGCGCTGCTCGGCGGCCAGGAGATCATCGAGAAGTGGGTGCTCTCGATGAACCTCACGCCGATCCAGTTCATGCTGCTCTCGCAGGCGATCATCTTCATCCTGGGCTGGCCGCTCGAGTGGACCGAGATCATCGTCATCTTCATGCCGATCTTCATCCCGCTGCTCGCGCACTTCGACATCGATCCGCTGTTCTTCGGGCTGCTCGTGGCGCTCAACCTGCAGACGGCGTTCCTGTCGCCGCCGGTGGCGATGGCGGCCTTCTACCTGAAGGGCGTTTCGCCGCCGCACGTGACCCTGAACCAGATCTTCGCGGGGATGGTCCCGTTCATGGTGATCCAGATCATCGCGCTGGCCCTGCTGTACATCTTCCCGGGGATCGGGTTGTGGCTGCCTTCGGTGCTGTACAACTAGGGTTATTCCGTCAGCGGCGGGGCCGCGTTGCGGCCGCTCCGCCGACGGAATAACCGTCCGCGCTGGAGCGTCGCCGCGGGCGACGCTCAACGCGGACGCGGGGCGGGGCGCGGCACTGCGTGCGCGCCAGGCGGAGTGCGGAGGAGTTGCAGCAATGCAGCCAGGAACAGGCTTGCGCCGACGACCTCCAGACCTTCCTCGATGACGCCCTGAACCGAGCGCGGAAGACCGGCGCGCACGAGTTGCGCCTGCACGAACTCCGCGGTCAGCACGCCGAGCCAGGCCCCGAGTCCGGCCAGCATCAGCCATGCGCTCGGCCGATGCGTGCGGAAGGTCCAGCGCGCGAGCGCGGCCGCGTTCGCCACGAAAAGCGCGATCAGGGGCAGCAGCGCCAGCAGCCAGGCGAACGCCGGCCACCCGCCGTCGGTGAGCCCGCGGATCTCGCCGAACCACGCGCTGAACTGGACGCCCACCTTCTCGTGGAGCTGGGCGGTCTCGTCCACGGAGAGCGCGAGAAGCGCGATCGCGAGCAGCATCCAGGGCAGCGGCCCGCCCCCCGCGTACGGTCTGGTGCGCGTCGTTGCGGCGACGGCGACCGCGGCCAGCGCCGCCGCGAAGAGCTGCATGCTCGACCACCAGACGGCGACGTTGCCTTCGAGCTTCAGGTCGAGCTGACGCGCGAGCCCGTGCCGCAGCACGTCGTGCTGCAGGTCGGACAGCAGCGTCATGCCGATCAGCAGCACGTCCACTGCTGCGATCGCGCCGTAAGCTGCGGCGACGGCGGCGGCGGGGACACGGACCTGCAGGGCGGCCCGTTCCAACAGTGCGGTGGGCGGTGGGTTCATGACGGAACGATGACGAGCAGTGGCGCGGAGCAATCGGCGTGCCGGACAGCGCAAGGCACGTGGCGTGCATCATGACGCCCGTGCCGTCGCGCCCCGTACAACCCGATCTCTTCGCCGCCCCGGCGGCTCTGCCGGCCGGACTCGCGTATCGCGAGGCGTTCCTCGGCCACGACGAGGAGCAGGCGCTGCTTGCGGCGCTCGCGGCGCTGCCCCTGGAGGAGGCCCGCTACAAGTCGTTCAAGGCGAGGCGCCGCGTGGCGCTGTTCGGCTGGTCGCACGATTTCGACGCCAACGTCCTGCGGCCGGCGCCGCCGCTGCCGGCGTTCCTGACCCTGCTGCGCGAGCGGGTCGCCGCCTGGATGGAAGAGCCGCCGGAGGCGCTCGCGCAGATCCTGGTCAACGAGTATCGGCCGGGCGTGCAGCTCGGCTGGCATCGCGACGTGCCGAGCTTCGCGCGCGTCGCCGGCGTCTCGCTCGGCGCAGCGTGCCGCATGCGGCTGCGGCCGTACCCGGTGCGAGCGAACCCGCGCGAGGGCGCCGTCACGCTCGAGCTCGCGCCGCGCTCGGCCTACCTGCTCGACGGCGACGCGCGCTGGCGCTGGCAGCACGCCGTGCCGCCGGTGCCGGGGCTGCGCTACTCGATCACCTTCCGCACCATGGCGCGCGGCATTTGACCCGCCTCACGCGCCGCCGCGTGCCGCTCTGCTAACGTCCCGGTCATGCTGCTCCCGAAGGAACACGGCGCCTACGCACAGCTCGCCTTCCCGATGCTCTCGGGCCTGATGCTCGGCGATCCGCGGCTCGGCGCCGCGGCGTTTGCCGTTGCCGCGGTCGCGCTCTTCCTTGCTTCGGAGCCGCTCGAGGTGCTCATCGGCGCACGGGGCGCGCGCGCCCAAGACGCTCTGGCCAGCCCCGCGCGGCGTCAGCTCGTTGCGATGGTGGCCCTCGGCACCTTCGCGGGACTGCTCGCCGTCGCGGCGTCCGCGCCCGCGGCGCGGCTGCTTGCCGTCGTGCCCGCCATGCTCGGCGGCGTGCTCGGCATCCTGGTGCTCGCGCGGCGCATCAAGACGCTGCCGGGCGAGATCGGCGCGGTTGCCGCCTTCGCGTCGCTGCATCTGCCCATCGCGGCCGCAGGGGGCGCGACGGGGGCGCGCCTGTGGGGACCGGCGGTCGTCTGGGCGGCGGTGTTCGTCGCCGCCACGTTCGCCGTTCATGCCATGAAGGCCCGCCACAAGGGCCGGGCGCCCGGGCTCGTGCGCGGCGCGATCCTGGTCGCCGCCGCCGTACTGGTCGCGGCCGCAGGCGTCGCCCTCGACGGCGGCGCGGCGCGGGCGCTCGGGTGGGCGGCGTTGGCGCCGGCCGCAGCAGCGACGTACGTCGCCGCGCGCCCGGTGCATCCGCGCCATCTCAAGCGTGTCGGCTGGGCCCTGGTGGCCGCCAACGTGCTCGCGCTGGGCCTGATGGCGCTCGTGCCCGGCTGACCGCGTCCGCCGCCGGAGCGGTGCACGGACCGTGCTATCGTTCGCGGCCCCACGGTGCGCCATGACCCAGCCCGACGCCTCCCCAGTCCCCGTCCGGGCGATTGCCTTCCTGTCCCTCGCCGCATTCGGCAGCGCGGCCGCGCTGCGGGTGACCGACGCGCTGCTGCCGCAGCTCTCGCGCGAGTTCTCCGTCACCACGGGCACCGCGGGGCAGGTCGTGACCGCGTTCGCGATCTCCTACGGCCTGCTGCAGATCATGTTCGGGCCGCTCTCGGAGCGCTACGGCAAGTATCTCACCGTGACCGCCTCGACCCTCGCGGCCTCGTTCGCGGTGCTCGCGTGCGCGATGGCCGGGTCGCTCGAGGCGCTCACGCTCGCGCGCTTCCTCTCCGGCGCGCTGGCCGGCGCGATGATCCCCATCTCGATGGCGTTCATCGGCGACGCCGTGCCGTACGCGGCGCGCCAGTCGGTGCTGGCGCGGTTCCTCATGGGGCAGATGTTCGGCATCATCGGCGGGCAGATGCTCGGCGGGGTGATGGGCGAGCACCTCGGCTGGCGCGCGCCGTTCTACGCCCTGGGGGCGTTCTTTCTCGTCACGGCCGCGTGCCTCGCCTGGGAGCTGCGCCGCAACCCCGCGACGCGGCCGCCGCGGCGCGCGGGCCCCACGCACGGCTTCTTCGCCGGCGCACGCCGCGTGCTGTCCCGGCCCTGGCCGCGCGTGGTGCTCGCGTGCGCCTTCCTCGAGGGCCTGACCGTGTACGGTCCGTTCGCATTCGTCGCCGCGTACCTCCACGAGCGCTTCGGCATCTCGCTCGCCGCGGCGGGCGGCATGATCGCGTTCTTCGGCCTGGGCGGCATCGCGTACGCGATCGCCTCCGAGCGGCTCGTCCGCCTCCTGCGCGAGCGGGGGCTGGTGCTCGCCGGCGGCGTCTCGCTCGTGGCCGCCTACGTCGGCCTCGCGTTCGCGACCGCGGCGTGGATGGCGATTCCGGTGAGTCTCTTCCTCGGCCTCGGCTTCTACATGATGCACAACACGCTGCAGGTGAATGCCACGCAGATGGCGCCCGAGGCCCGCGGCGTCGGCATGTCGATGTTCGCGACCTGCTTCTTCACCGGGCAGTCGATCGGCGTCGCGGCCGCCGCCCTCGCGGTGGACACCTTCGGTGCGCGGCCCGCGTTCATCGTCGCGGCATGCGGCGTGGGGCTCCTTGCGGCCGGCTTCCGCGCCGGCCTGCGGCGGCGGCCCGCGGCGTAGGCGGGCCGAGCCCGGGGCGCCCGCCATGCGCAGCGCCGGGCGGCGCCTGGGGGGATAATCCGGCGACGCGAGACCAGGAGGAGGTCGCCATGCTGAGGTCGGGAAGCGACTATCGCGAGTCGTTGCGCCGCTATCGTCCACGGGTGTACGTGAACGGCCAGGCCGTGGCGTCGGTTGCCGACGAGCCGCTCCTCGCGCCGGGCGTCAACGGCGTCGCGGTCACCTACGACTTCGCGCTGCGCGAGAAGCTCGCGCCGGTCATGCGGGCCGCGCGCCCGGACATCGCCGGGGGGGCGTCGGTCAATCGCATGGTCGCGATCCCGGCGTCCGGCCAGGACTTGCTCAACAAGCTCGAGGCCGTGCGCCTGGTGTGCCAGGAGACGGGCTGCGCACAGCGCTACCTCGCCGGCGATGCGCTCGCCGCGCTGCGCCAGTACGCCGCGCGCGTGGACGCGGAGGCGGGCACGCGCTACGCCGAACGCGTGGCCGCGTACGTCGAGCGCGTGCATGCGGAGGATCTCGCCATCGGCGTCGCGATGACCGACGGCAAGGGGGACCGGCGGCTGCGTCCGGCGCAGCAGCCGAACCCCGACGCCTACGTGCACATCGTCGAGCGGCGCCGCGACGGCATCGTCATCGCCGGCGCGAAGGCGATCGTCACCGGCGCGCCGTACATGCACGAGCTGCTGGTCATGCCCTGCCGCAACATGACCGAGGGCGATGCCGACTACGCCGTGTGCTGCGCCGTGCCGATCGACGCGGAGAACCTCACGCTGGTGGCGCGCCCCGCCGGCCGGCCCGGCGAAGCGGCGGCGAAGTTCAGCGCGAAGTACGGGCAATCCACCGCGGTCGCGATCTTCGACCGCGTGTTCGTGCCCTGGGAGCGCGTGTTCCTCGCGGGCGAATGGCGGCACTCGGGCTTTCTCACCTACCAGTACGCGCAGCACCACCGCCACACCTGCATCGCCGCGCGCGCGGGTTTCGGCGATCTGCTGATCGGCGCGGGGGCGCTGATGACCGAGGCGAACGGCATCGACCTCGACGCCGCGCCCAACCTTCGCGAGCAGATGGTCGAGCTCATCAAGATCGTCGAGGGCTTCTATGCGTGCGGCATCGCGGCGTCGGTGTATTGCGCGGATGATCCGGCGGGGGTCGCCGTGCCCGATGCCGTGTTCGGCAACGTCGGCAAGCTCCTGCTCGCGACGCAGATCTACGACATGCACCGCCTCGCGCATCACGTCTCCGGCGGCCTCATCGTCACGCTGCCGGGTCCCGACGAGGACCACAACCCGGCGACCGCGGGGCGGCTCTCGGATCTGCTCGGCGCGGACTCGTCGATCCCGTACGAGAAGCGCATCGAGGTCGCGCGCATGATCGAGGATCTGACCGCCTCGTACCAGGCCGGCTGGTACTCGGTGATCTCGCTGCACGGCGGCGGCTCCCCGGAGGCGATGAAGATGGAGATCTGGCGCCACTACCCGGTGGGCGACAAGGTGGACCTCGTCGAGCGCCTGCTCGACCGCGGCGTGCTCGCGGACGCGACGCGCAAGCTCACGCGCAACCGCCAGCCGGGGCGCTGCTGCGTCGAGGGCTGCCAGGTGCCGAACGCGCCGCGCATGGTGCCGCTGCCGTCGCCGGCCGAAGCGCGCCTGGCGCGCGGCGTCGCCGCGCCGCTCGCGGACGAAGGCTGATGCGCCTCGCGGCGGCGACGTCGCTCCTCGTCGTGATCGACGTGCAGGCGCGCCTCGCGCCCGCCGTCCCCGGCCACGAGCGGCTCATCGCGCGGGCCGGCGCGCTCGTCGACGCCGCGAAGCTGCTCCGCGTGCCCGCCCTCGCCACGGAGCACGTGCCCGAGGGCATCGGGCCGACGGTGCCTGCGCTGCGCGAGCGCTTCGGCGACGACGCGGTGCTGCCCAAGACGCATTTCTCCTGCGCCGACGAGCCGTCGGTGCTCGCGGCGATCGAGGCCCTCGGCCGGCGCCAGGTGCTGGTGTGCGGCATGGAGGCGCACGTGTGCGTGATGCAGGGCGCGCTCGGCCTGGCGCAGCGCGGCTTCGAGGTCTATCTCGCGCGGGACGCCTGCGGCTCGCGGCGCGAGGAGGATCGCGACGCGGCGCTGGCGCGCATGGCGAGTGCGGGGGTGCGCATCACCACCGTGGAGAGCGCGATGTTCGAGTGGATGCACCGTGCGGACCGGCCCGAGTGGCGCGCGCTGCTCGCGCTGGTGAAGTCCCTGTAGCGTGACCCAAGCCGCCGCGCGCCGCTGGATCGTCTTCGGCGTCGCCGTGGGTGCGTACGTGCTGGGGCTGTTCCATCGCGTCGCGCCGGCCACCATCGCCACGGATCTCGCCGCGGCCTTCCAGACCAGCGCCGCGACCCTCGGCGTGCTCGCCGCGACCTACTTCTGGATCTACACCGCGATGCAGCTGCCTTGCGGCGTGCTCGCCGACACCGTCGGACCGAAGCGCCTGCTGATCGTCGGCGGCCTGGTCGCGGGCATCGGCGCCGGCGCGTTCGCGCTGGCGCCGTCGTTCGCCGTGGCCGCGATCGGGCGCACGCTGGTCGGGCTCGGCACGTCCGTCGCCTTCGTCGCGACCCTCAAGCTCACGGCGACGTGGTTCGACGAGCGCCGGTTCGCCACGCTCACCGGCTTCACCGTGCTCGCCGGCAATCTCGCCTCCGCGGCGGCCGGCGCGCCGTTCGCCTGGCTGCTGGCGGTGCTCTCGTGGCGGGAGGTGATGGGCCTGCTCGCGGCAGCGTCCGTGGCCGTGGCGCTCGCGGCCGCATTCGTGGTCAGCGACCGCCCGGTGCGCGCGCAGACCCCGGCGGAGCGCGGCGTGTGGCGCCACGGCCTCGCCGCCGTCGTGCGCAACCGCGCGAACTGGCCGATCTTCATGGCGAACTTCTTCATGGGCGGCAGCTTCTTCGCACTCGCCGGGCTGTGGGGGGTGCCGTATCTCATGGAGGTGCACGGCCGTACCCGGCTGGAGGCCGCGAACCATCCGTCGCTGATGCTCGGCGCGTTCGCGTTCGCCGCGCTCGCGATCGGCACGCTGTCCGACCGGCTCGCGCGGCGCCGCGCGCTGTTCGTCGCGGGCGCCGCAGGCTTCGCCGCCGCGCTCGCGCCGCTCGCGTTCGGCTGGAAGCCCGGGCTCGCCGCGAGCTATGCGCTGTTCGCGGCGATGGGGGCGTGCGCGGCCGGCTTCACCATGAGCTGGGCGAGCGCGAAGGAGCTGAACCCGCGGCGCTACGCCGGCATCGCGACGAGCTTCGTGAACCTCGCCATCTTCCTCGGCCCGGCCATGCAGCAGCCGCTGGTCGGCTGGGTGCTCGATGTCGGCGGCCGTACCGGCGAAGCGTGGACGATGGCGATGGCCGTGATCTTCACGAGCGCCGTGCTCGGCCTCCTGTGCACGCTGTTCGTGCGCGAGACCCATGCGCGGGCGCTGCCCGAGGATCGCGAGCCTGCCGTGCTATCGTCCGCGGCCAGATCGCCCGGCCGACCATGAAGAACGTCCTGCCGCTTTCCGCCGACCTGCAGGCCCTTGCCGCAGGCACCCTCACTGCCCGCCGCTACGTCGAGACGCTGATCGAGCGCACCCGCGCGCGCGAACCGGAGCTGCATGTCTGGGCCGCATTCGATGCAGCGCGCGCGCTGCGCCTCGCGGAGGCCTGCGACGCCTCCCCGCCCGACGCAGCCCAGCCGCTGCGCGGCGTCCCGTTCGGCGTAAAGGACATCATCGACACCGCGGACCTGCCCACGCAGCGGGGCTCGCGTGCGTTCGCCGGCCGCAGCGCCGACGCCGACGCGGAGGTGGTCACGCGCCTGCGCCGGGCGGGCGCGTTCGCCCTCGGCAAGTCGCAGACGACCGAGATCGCGTTCATGGAGCCGTCGCCGACGCGCAATCCCTGGAATGCCGCGCACACGCCGGGCGGCTCCTCGTCGGGGTCCGCCGCCGGCGTCGCCGCCGGCTTCTTCCCCGCGGCGCTCGGCACGCAGACGAACGGCTCGGTGATCCGCCCCGCCGCGTACTGCGGCGTCGTGGGCTTCAAGCCGACCGCGGGTCTGCTGCCGGCGACCGGGGTGCTCACGTTCAGCGAGACGCTCGACCAGGTCGGCACGTTCGCCCGCTGCGTGGCCGACGTCGCGCATGTCACCGCGCCGCTCGTCGAGGGCGAGGCGCTCGCGGCGCGCGTCCCGCTGCTCGCGCCGCCGCCGCGCATTGCGCTGCTCGCGCGCTTTCCGTGGAATGCGCCGACCGACGAAGGCGCCGCGCATCTCGCGACAACGGCCGCGAAGCTCCGCGCTGCCGGGGCGGAGGTGACGCCGCTCGTGCTGGCCGACGATTTCGCCGACGGCCGCGACGTGCAGCGGATCGTGATGCTGTTCGAGGCGATCCGCCACCATCGCGCGCTGCAGGATCGCGCCAGGGACCTCCTCGGTGCCCAGACCAACGCGGGGCTCGACGAGGCGCGCCGGATCGCGCCCGCCGACTACGCCGCAGCGCTCGCCCGCCGTGCGGCGCTCACCGAGCGCGCGTTCGATCTGTTCGAGCACTGCGATGCGATCGCCTCGCTGCCGGCACCGGGAGACGCGCCCGACTCGCTCGCAACGACCGGCGACCCGAGTTTCTGCACCCTGTGGTCCCTCACCGGCTTTCCGGCGGTCACCGTGCCGAGCGGACGGTCCGGGCGGGGCCTGCCGCTCGGCCTGCAGCTCGCGGCACCGGCGGGCGCCGACGACCGCCTGCTCGCGGTGGCCGGCTGGTGCGAAACGGCGCTCGCGTTCCGCGCGCGGCCCCCGGGCGCGGCTTGACGGGTGGCGGCGATTCGCTACCATCCGCGCCGTGTCGAAGACCACCTATCCCACGCCCCAGGACTGCGAGCTCGCGTTCTACGAGGCGCTGGAGCGCGCCGATCTGGACGCGATGATGGACGTGTGGGCCGAGGACGAGGAGATCGTCTGCGTGCATCCCGGCGGCCCGCGGCTGACCGGCTACGACCAGGTCCGCGAGAGCTGGGCGCAGATCTTCGCCGGCAAGCAGCGGCTCTCGGTCCATCTCTCCAACCAGGTGTACGTGCACGGGATGATGCTAGCCGTCCACAGCCTGCACGAGAACATCCTCGTGCAGGGCGAGCAGAAGGCGCGCACCCCGGTGGTCTGCACCAACGTGTACACGCGCACCGCCGGCGGCTGGCGCCTGCTCATGCACCACGCCTCGCCGGCGCCGGCCGGCGCGCCGGCGCGCGGTGCCGAGCCGCCCAAGATCCTGCACTGAAGCCTGCGTCGCCCCGGCCGTGAGCTCGTCCTATCGCCCGCCGTGGTGGCTGCCCGGCGGGCACGCCCAGACGGTCTACTCGGCGCTGGTCGCCAGGCCGCGCCGCCGCGTGCGGATGACCCGCGAGCGCTGGGACACGCCCGACGGGGACTTCGTCGACGTGGACTGGCTCGAGGGCCGCGGCGACGCGCCGCTGCTCGTGCTCTTCCACGGCCTCGAGGGCAATGCCACCAGCCACTACGCGCGCGCGCTCATGCTTGCCCTGCGCGAGGCCGGGTGGCGCGGCGCGATCCCGCACTTCCGCAGCTGCAGCGGCGAGCTGAACGAGCTGCCGCGCGCCTACCACTCCGGCGACAGCGCGGAGATCGGCTGGATGCTGGAGCGCTTCCGGCGCCACGCCGGCGCCGCACCGCTGTATGCCGCAGGCATCTCGCTCGGCGGCAACGCGCTGCTGAAGTGGCTCGGCGAATCGGGAGACGCGGCGCGCGGCGTGGTGGCGGCCGCCGCGGGCATTTCCGCGCCGCTGGATCTCGCTGCCGGCGCCGACGCCATCGAGCGCGGGTTCTCGATGATGTACACGCGCATGTTCCTGGCGAGCCTGAAGCGCAAGGCGGCGGCGAAGGCGCGCCGCCACGGCGACGTGTTCGACGCGCGCGCCGTCACGCGTGCTCGCACGCTGCGCGACTTCGACGAGCTCGTCACCGCACCGCTGCACGGCTTTCGCGACGCCGCCGACTACTACCGGCGTTCGAGCGCGAAGCCGTTCCTGCGCGCGATCCGCGTGCCGACGCTGGTGCTGAACGCGCGCAACGACCCGTTCCTGCCGGCGCGGCACCTGCCCGAGGCGGCCGAAGTGTCGGAATACGTGACGCTCGAGACGCCCGAGCACGGCGGGCACGTCGGTTTCGTTTCCGGTCCGTTCCCGGGACATTTGCGCTGGTTGCCGCGCCGTATAATGGACTTCCTCTCGCGGCATCCCGCGACCCCGCATCCGGCCTCGCCGTCCTCAGGAAAGCCCGCCCCATGAACGTCCCCCACGAGATCTTCAAGGCCTACGACATCCGCGGCATCGTGGGCAAGTCGCTGACGCCCGAGGTCGTGACCGCCGTCGGGCGGGCGCTCGGCACGCTCGCGCGCGAGCACGCGGGCGAGGGCAAGCCGGCGGCCATCGCCATCGGCCGCGACGGACGCCTGTCGGGACCGGAGCTCTCGCAGGCGCTCGCGCGCGGCATCCAGGCCGCGGGTGCGGACGTCGTCGACGTCGGCATGGTCACCACGCCCATGGGCTACTTCGCCGCGCACAGCCTCGGCACCGGGAGCGCGGTGGTGGTGACCGGCAGCCACAATCCGCCGGACTACAACGGCCTCAAGATGGTCATCGGCGGCACGACGCTCTCCGGCGATGCCATCCAGGCGCTGAAGCAGCGCATCGAGACCGATCGGCTGGCGAGCGGGCAGGGCGCCTACCGGCAGACCAACGTCCGCGATGCGTATCTCGACCGGGTCACCGGCGACGTGAAGCTCGCGCGGAAGATGAAAATCGTCGTCGATGCCGGCAACGGCGTCGCCGGGAGCATCGCGCCCGAGCTGTATCGCCGGCTCGGCTGCGAGGTCATCGAGCTCTTCTGCGACGTGGACGGCACGTTCCCCAACCACCATCCCGATCCGTCCCAGCCCAAGAACCTGAAGGACGTGATCGAGACGCTGAAGACCACCGACGCCGAGCTCGGCCTCGCCTTCGACGGCGACGGCGACCGCCTCGGGGTGGTCACCAAGGACGGGCAGATCATCTATCCCGACCGTCAGCTGATGCTGTTCGCCAAGGACGTGCTGTCGCGCGTGCCCGGCGGCGACATCATCTTCGACGTGAAGTGCACGATGAACCTCGCGCCCTGGATCCGGCAGCACGGCGGCACGCCCCAGCTCTGGAAGACCGGCCACTCGCTCATCAAGGCGCGCATGAAGGAGCTGAAGGCGCCGCTCGCCGGCGAGATGAGCGGTCACGTGTTCTTCGGCGAGCGGTGGTTCGGCTTCGACGACGGCGTGTACGCGGGGGCCCGGCTGCTCGAGATCCTGTCGCGGGAGCAGGACCCGAGCGCGGTGCTGAACGCGCTGCCGGACTCCGTCACCACCCCCGAGCTCAACGTGAAGCTCGCCGAGGGCGAGCCGCACCGGCTGATCGCGAAGATGCAGCAGGAGGCCGGGTTCCCCGGCGCGCGGGACGTGATCAAGCTCGACGGGCTGCGCGTCGAGTACGACGACGGCTTCGGCCTCGCGCGCGCGTCGAACACCACGCCGGTGATCGTGCTGCGCTTCGAGGCGCGGGATGCGAAGGGCCTGGAGCGCATCCAGGCGGAGTTCCGCCGCGTGCTGAAGCAGGCGAAGCCCGACGCCGATCTGCCCTTCTAGTCGCCGCCCGTCGGCGCGGCGGCCTTGCGCCGCACGTGCAGCGTGTGCCGCGCCCGGGCCACCACCGTCCCCGCATCGTCGGTGACGTCCACCTCGAACGTCGGCAGGTGCCTCTCGCCGCCGACGGTCGCCGCCCGGATGGCCTCGATCTCCGCGTCGCTCACGCGGAACGTTGCGTGCACCCGGCCGCGCGCGGGTGCCAGGTACTCCATGCTGCCCGCCTTGTGCGCCACGGTGTAGCCCGGACCGAGCCGGTGCAGCACGATAAGCATGAAGAACGGGTCGGTCATCGCGTACATCGAGCCGCCGAAGTGGGTGCCGACGTAGTTGCGGTTGAACCAGGTGAGCTTGAGGTCCGCACGGACCTCCGAGTAATCGGGGGCGATGCGGCGCACGACGATGCCCGCGCCCCGGTATGGCGGCCAGAGGTTCATCAGCACGCGCAGCAGCCGCGCGCTGACCTTCCTGGCCGGCCGCGGCGTGCGGCCGGCGGGGCTCACTGCTTGAAGGCGCGCTCGAAGCGGCGGAGCTGCTCGTTCCCGCGCTTCACCGCCTCGTCCAGGCCGAGCTTCGGCGGCTTCTTGCCGGTCCAGACCTGCTCGATCTCCTCGTCGATGATGGCCCGGATGAGCTGATAGTTGCCGAGGCGCACGCCGCGCGCGTGGGAGGCGGGGATCGCGCCCTTGCCGACCACCTGCTCGACGGCGATGTCCGCGCCCGGGTTGTTCTCGTAGAAGCCGTTCTTGCGCGTGAGCTCCAGCGCCGCGCGGCTGAGCGGCATGAAGCCGGTCTTCTCGCTCCACTCGGCCTGCACCTCCGGCTTGGAGAGGAACGCGAAGAACTTCGCGACGCCCCGGTACTCCTGCGGCGTCTTGCCGTTCACGACGAACAGGCTCGCGCCGCCGGTGGACGTATGCGCGGGCGCCCCCTTGAAGTCGTCGTAGTGCGGCAGCGGCATGACGCCGAACCGGAAGCGGGCATCGCGGCGGATGTTGCCGTAGGCCCCCGAGCTCGCCGTGAGCATGGCGCACTCACCGGAACTGAACTTCTGCTCGCCCTCGTTGCGCCGGCCGGCGTAGGTGAAGATCTGCGCCTTGACCCAGGAGCTCATCAGCGACCAGTGGCGCATCGCGAGCATGGTGTTGAACGTCAGCTCGGTGTTGAGGCCGTCGTAGCCGTTGTTGCGGGTCGCGAACTCCTCGTTGTGCCAGGAGAGCAGGGTCTCGAGCATCACCCAGGAGGGATTGGTGGTGGTGAGCCCGCATTCGGCGGTGCGCTTCTCCTGGATGGCGAGAAGCGCCTCCTGCACGTCGTACCAGGTCTTCAGCGGCTTGTTGAAGTCGAGGCCGGCGTTCTTGAAGGCGTCCTTGTTGTAGTAGAGCACCGGCGTGGAGACGTTGAAGGGCAGGGACACGAGGTTGCCCCGCGCATCCGAGTAGAAGATCGAGACCACCGGCGCATAGGCCTTCGCATCGAGCTTCTCGCCGGCCTCGGCCATCACCTGGTGGACCGGGCGGAAGAAGCGCTTCTCGACCATCGCGTTCTGCGTCGCCACGTCGACGATCTGCACGATCTCCGGCCGGTCCTTGCCCTGCAGGGCCGTGTTGCGGAGCGCCGAGAGCGTGGCGTCGTAGTCGCCCTTGAACTGCGGGACCACCTTGTAGTCCTTCTGCGACGCATTGAACTTCTCGGTGAGTGCGGTGAGCTCGTCGCCGAGCGCGCCCTCCATCGCGTGCCAGAAGTGGATCTCGGTGACCGCGTGCGCGGACGTGGCGAAGAGGAAGGCGGCGACGGCGAGGAGGCGGGCTCTCATGGGCGGGAGGCGCGCGGGGGCGCGTGTTGGCGTTGGAATGGCGGCGATTATAGTCGCCGGTGCCGGACTAGAATTGCGGCGGAATGCGCGCGCGGGCGCGCATGTCGGGGAGGGGAGACATGACGGCGCTGCTCGGCTGCATCGCGGACGACTTCACCGGCGCGACCGATCTTGCGAACATGCTGACGCGGGGCGGCCTGCGCAGCCTCCAGACCATCGGCGTGCCGGACGCGGCCGCGCCCCCGCTTCCGGCCGCCGACGCCCTCGTCGTGGCCCTCAAGTCGCGCACCGCCCCGGTCGCCGAGGCGGTGGCGCAGTCGCTCGGCGCCCTCGACTGGCTGCGCGCACAGGGGTGCCGGCAGTTCCTGTTCAAGTACTGCTCGACGTTCGACTCCACCGACGCCGGCAACATCGGCCCGGTCGCGGAGGCGCTGATGGAGCGTCTCGGCGCCGCATTCGCGATCGCGTGTCCGGCGTTCCCCGAGAACGGGCGCACGGTGTACAACGGCCACCTCTTCGTCGGCACGGAGTTGCTCTCCGACTCGCCGATGAAGGATCACCCGCTCACCCCGATGCGCGATGCGAACCTCGTCCGCGTCCTGCAGCGCCAGTGCGCCGGAACGGTCGGGCTCCTGCCGTACGCGGTGGTGCGCCAGGGCGCGAGCGCCGTCCGCGACGCCGTGGCGCGGCTTGCCGCGGAAGGCGTCCGCCTCGCCATTGCGGACGCGGTCGAGGATGCGCACCTCGCCACGCTCGGCGAGGCATGCCGCGATCACCTGCTCCTCACCGGCGGCTCGGGGATCGCACTCGGCCTGCCCGCGAACTTCCGCCGCGCGGGCCTGCCCCTCCCGGCCGGCAGCGCGGCGGTGATGCCGCGGCTCGCCGGCCACGCCGCCGTGATCGCGGGGAGCTGCTCGGCCGCGACGCGGCGCCAAGTGGCGTTCATGCGCGAGCGGTGTCCGAGCCTGCGCCTCGAGCCTGCGCGGCTCGCGGCCGATCCGGGCGAGGTCGATGCCGCCGTCGCGTGGGCGAGCGAGCGGCTGGCGCGCGGACCGGTGCTGATCTACTCGACGGCCACGCCGGAGGAGGTGCGGGACGCGCAGAACGCGCTCGGCACGGGTGAAGCCGCGGCCCTCGTCGAGGGCGCGCTCGCGGCCGTCGCGCGGCAGCTCGTGGACCGGGGCGTCGGGCGCCTCGTCGTCGCCGGCGGCGAGACCTCGGGTGCAGTGGTCGCCGCGCTTGATGTCCGCGCGCTCGCCATCGGGCCGCAGATCGACCCCGGCGTGCCGTGGACGCAGACCGTACCCGGCGGCCGCGGCGCCCCGCCGCTCGCGCTCGCGCTCAAGTCCGGCAACTTCGGGAGCGAGGATTTCTTCCTGAAGGCCTTCGGCCTGCTCGACGGGGGGCAGCAGCAATGAACGAGAGCGCGCTGCGCGAGGAGATCTGCCTGCTCGGCCGATCGCTGCACGAACGCGGCCTCACCCACGGCGCCACCGGCAACGTGAGCGCGAAGTGCGATGACGGCTGGCTGCTCACCCCGACGGGGTCGAGCCTCGGGCGGCTCGATCCTGCGCGGCTGTCCAGGCTCGACTGGGAGGGCAGGCTCCTCGCCGGCGACCCACCGTCCAAGGAGGCGTTCCTCCACCTCGCGATGTATCGCGAGCGTGCGCAGAACGGCGCCGTCGTGCATCTGCACTCGACGCACTCGGTCGCGGTGTCGGTGCTCGCCGACGTCGATCCGGCCGACGTGCTGCCGCCCCTCACGGCGTACTACGTGATGCGCATCGGCTCGCTGCCGCTGGTGCCGTACTACGCCCCCGGCGACATGGCGCTCGCCGACGCGGTGCGCGGGCTCGCGAGCCGGCATCACGCGCTGCTGCTCGCGAATCACGGTCCGATCGTCGGCGGCAGCACGCTCGCCGCAGCGGCCGATGCGATCGAGGAGCTCGAGGCGACCGCGAAGCTGTACCTGCTCGTGCACGGCCGACGCATCCGCCCGCTCACCGACGCACAGATTGCGGACCTGCGCCGCCGCCATCCGCTGAAGTAATCGACGGGCCGGCGTTGTCGGCGAACGGTGCGGCGCGTGAACTGTCTATGCATGAGCCATGAGACGCTTCCTCCTGCCCCTGGTGGCCGCGCTGTTGCTGGCCGGCTGCGCGACCACTTCGCAGCGCGTGCTGCCGATGCCGCCGACCCCGGAGGAGATCGTCCAGCTCTCCGCGGACGGCACGCCGCCGGCGGAGATCCTTGCGCGCATGCAGGCCTCGCGGGCGGTGTATCGGCTGAGCGCGACCGAACTCGCCAAGCTGCGTGAACGCGGCGTCGCCGACGCGGTGATCGACTACATGCAGCGGACGCAGATCGAGGCGGCGCGCCGCGAGACGGCGCGGCTGTACGCCTATCCCCACTGGTCGCGCACCTGGCCCGGGTATCCGCGCGGGTTCGGGTGGGCGCACCCGTACTGGGGGCCCGCTTTCGGTCCGCCTTACCGGCGCTGGCCCTGATTTGCAGGGCTCTGGTTCGCGCGGGACGCCGCGCGCGGTGATCGTCGCGTTGCCGATTGCCGCCCGCCGGTTGCCGCCGCGGTATCGCGGCTTCCAGGCGAACCGACGCGGCGTGGCGCGGTCCATCAATGATGGGCAAGACCATTGGCTTGAGTGCGCTGCTTGGCGCGCTGATCGTCGCCGGGTGCGCATCTCCGTACGCCCGGCATAGCGGGCCGTACGTTGTCGAGCACGGCTACGGCATACCCGCCCCGGGGGCGACGCCCTACATCTACCGCCGGCCGTACTACGGCTACGGCTATCCGGCCGCGCCTTACTACTACGGGCCGTCGTCTCCCCGGTTCGGCTACCACCCGAGCGATCCGCGCGGGTGGCCTCACGGGTGGAGCGGGGCAGCGCCATCGCGACATCGCCATGCGCCGCGGCCGGCGGAATCGGCGCCGCCGCGCGTGCAGGCGCCGCCACCGGTC
>CAZKHE010000076.1:0-21172 GCA_964552535.1 uncultured Enterobacteriaceae bacterium
AGGCGATCATCAACTACATCCGCCGCAACTACGGCATGCTGATCGGCGAGTCCACCGCGGAAATGATCAAGAAGGAGATCGGCTCGGCGTTCCCCGGCTCGGAGGTGAAGGAGATCGAGGTCAAGGGCCGCAACCTCGCCGAAGGCATTCCGCGCAGCTTCACCATCTCCTCGAACGAGATTCTCGAGGCGCTCACCGAGCCGCTGAACCAGATCGTCTCCGCCGTGAAGTCCGCGCTGGAGCAGACCCCGCCCGAACTCGGCGCGGACATCGCCGAGAAGGGCATGGTGCTGACCGGCGGCGGCGCGCTGCTGCGCGACCTCGACCGGCTGTTGATGGAGGAGACCGGCCTGCCGGTGATCGTGGCCGACGATCCGCTGACCTGCGTGGTGCGCGGCTCCGGCAAGGCGCTGGAGAAGATGGAGAAGCTGGGAAGCATCTTCACGAACGAGTGAAGCGGCTGGGAAGGGGGAAGGGGGAAGGGTGAACACCGAAGCGCGCAACGACGTCTGCGGTTCTCTCCCTCCCCCCTTCCTCCCCGTCCCTTTCCCGCCGCCGCTCAGCGGCGGCGACCCTTCCCCCTTCCCCCTTCCCCCTTCCCGCCGTTAGCGCAGCAATGGAGTACACGCCGCCACAGTTCTTCAACCGCGGCCCGGCTCCCGTCGTCCGTCTCGGCTTCTTCGTCCTCCTCTCGGTCTTCCTGATGGTGCTCGATGCGCGCTTCCGCTACGCGGAGCCGCTGCGCGCCGCGCTCTCCGTGGCGGCCTATCCGATCCAGCAGGCGGCGCTCGCCCCGGTAGTCGCCATCACGCGGCTCAGGGAGTTCTTCGCCACCCAGGCGGAGCTGCGCCAGGAGAACGCCGAGCTGCGCGAGGGTCGGCTGCTCGATGCGAAGGATCTCCTCACCCTCGAGGCCCTGCGCAGCGAGAACGACCGCCTGCGGGCGCTGCTCGGCGCGAAGAACCGGGTGCCCGCCGAAGGCGTGCTGGCCGAGATCGTCTACGCCGGACGGGACCCGTTCGTGCGCAAGGTGATCGTCGACCGCGGCGATGCGCAGGGCGTGAAGCTCGGGCAGGCGGTGATCGACGCGGCGGGTGTCCTGGGACAGGTGACGCGGGTCTACCCGCTGCTCGCCGAGGTGACCCTGCTCACCCACAAGGACCACGCGATCCCCGTGCAGATCGTGCGCAACGGCATGCGCGGCGTCGCCTACGGGTCCGGGGATGGCACCACGCTCGACCTGCGGCACATGGCGACGAACGCCGAGGTGCACGAGGGCGACCTGCTGGTGACCTCGGGCCTGGACAGCATCTATCCGCCGGGGCTGCCCGTCGCGACGGTGCGTACCGTCGAGCGTACGGCGGGGTTCGCCTTCGCGCGCATCCGCGCGACCCCCGCGGCCGGGATCGACCGCCATCGGCAGGTGCTGATCCTCGCCCAGGAGGCCGAGCCCCCGCCGCCGCCGCCGGCAGCCGAGGACCCGAAGACCAGGGGCCGCGCCAAGCGGCCCCCGCCGAAACGGGGTGAGTGACGTGAGACTTGCCGTTTCCCGATTTCGGGGAGCACGAGCGGGCCGGCCCCCTCGGATCTTTGGCGCCTAGCATGCCGCTGCTCGAACCCGGCCAAAAGATCCTGCTGCCCGCCAAGGGCCGCACCATCGCACTGTCGCTGCTGGTGGCGCTGATCTTCAACCTCGTCCCCTGGCCCAACCCGCGCGTCATGCCGGACCTGCTCGCGCTCGTCATCGTGTTCTGGTCCATCCACCAGCCGCGCCGGGTGGGCCTGCTGGTGGCCTGGCTGCTCGGGCTGCTCATGGACACCGCGAACGGCACCCTCATCGGCCAGCACGCCCTCGGGTATGCGCTGCTCGCGTTCCTCGGCAATGCCTTTTCCCGCCGGGTGCTCGGCTTCCCGCTGCTCGCCCAGGCGCTGCACGTGTTCCCGATGCTGCTCGCCACCCAGCTCGCCATGCTGACGGTGCGCCTGATCGCCGACGGCACCTTCCCCGGCCTGACGTTTTTCTTCGGCAGCGTCATCTCGACCGTGCTTTGGCCCGTGGCAAGCTTCATACTGCTCGCGCCGCAGCGACAGCCGGTCAATGTGGACGACACCACCCCCATCTAGCATCATGGCCCTGGCCGACTTCAAGGACGTCTCGCAGGAGATCCACCGCTTCCACGGGCGGCTGGTGGCGGCCGGGATCCTCATCGTGACGTGCTTCGCGCTGCTGCTCGCGCGCTTCGCCTGGCTGCAGGTGGTGCAGCACCAGTACTACCAGACCAAGGCCGAGGACAATCGCATCTCGGTGGTGCCGGTGGTCCCCAACCGGGGGCTGATTCTCGACCGCAACGGCGTCGTCCTCGCGCGCAACTACTCGGCGTATACCCTGGAGATCAACCCGCAGCGGGTGAACGGCGTGGAGCCGACCATCAACGCGCTGGCCGAGGTCATCGAGATCAGCGCGAAGGACCGCCAGCGCTTCCGCAAGCTGCGGCAGGAGCTGAAGGGCGCCGACAGCATTCCCATCAAGACCCGGCTCTCCGACGAGGAGGTCGCGCGCTTCTCGGCCAATGCCTTCCGGTTCCCGGGCGTGGAGATCAAGGCGCGGCTCTTCCGCCAGTACCCGATGGGCGAAGTCGCCTCCCACGTGGTGGGCTACATCGGGCGGATCAACGACGCGGACCTCGCCCGGTTGGAGGCCGACGGCGAGCTCGGCAACTACAAGGGCAGCGACACCATCGGCAAGGTCGGCATCGAGGCGAGCTACGAGCGCGAGCTGCACGGGGTCACCGGCTCGGCGCAGGTGGAGATCGACGCCGGCGGACGCGGCGTGCGGACGCTCGCCAGCACGCCCCCGGTCCCGGGCAGGAACCTGACCCTGACGCTGGACATCAAGCTGCAGGCGGTGGCCGAGCGCGCGTTCGGCGATTTCCGCGGCGCGCTCGTGGCGATCGATCCGCAGACGGGCGGCGTCCTCGCGCTGGTGTCGCGGCCGGGCTATGACCCGAACCTGTTCGTGGACGGGATCGACCCGGCGAGCTGGGAAGCGCTCAACACCGACCCCAACAAGCCGCTGAACAATCGCGCCCTCACGGGCGCCTATCCGCCCGGCTCGACCATCAAGCCGTTCTACGCGCTGATGGCCCTCGAGCTCGGCAAGCGCACGCCCGAGTACACGATCAGCGATCCCGGCTTCTTCACCCTGCCCGGGGTCTCGCGCCCGTTCCGCGACTGGAAGGTCGGCGGCCACGGGTCGGTGAACATGCACAAGTCGATCGTGGTGTCCTGCGACACCTACTATTACGGCATCGCGCAGGACACCGACATCGATGCGATGGCGAACTTCATGGCCGGCTTCGGCTTCGGCACGCCGACCGGGCTCGACATCAAGGGCGAGTCGAAGGGGGTGCTGCCGTCGCGCGCGTGGAAGAAGGCGCGCTTCGCCAAGCCGGAGATGCAGCGCTGGTACGTCGGCGACAGCATCTCGGTGGGCATCGGTCAGGGCTACAGCCTCGCCACGCCGCTGCAGCTCGCCTTCGCGACCGCCGTCCTCGCGAACGACGGCGTCGTGTACAAGCCGCACATCGTCAAGCACGTCGAGGATGCGGGCACCGGGCACAAGCGCGCGATCGAGCCCGAGCCGACGCGCACCTTCAAGCTGTCGAAGAAGAACGTCGAGCTCGTGAAGGCGGCGATGGTGGACGTGACGCGCACCGGCGGCACCGCCGCGAAGGCGTTCGCCGGCGCCGAGTACGCGAGCGGGGGCAAGACCGGGACGGCGCAGGTGATCGGCCTGAAGGCGGGCGAGAAGTACGACGCGAACAAGATCGCCGAGAAGTACCGGGACCACGCGCTCTACGTCGCGTTCGCCCCGGCGGACAAGCCCACCATCGCGCTCGGCATCCTGGTCGAGAACGGGGGCGGCGGCGGCTCCACCGCGGCCCCGATCGCGCGAACCGTGTTCGACTACTTCCTGCTCGGCAAGGTGCCGGCGAACGCGCTCGACCTCGATCCCGACGCGGAGGCGGACTGATGCTCGGCAGCGCGACCGCCGCGGGCTATCCGCTGGAACGCATCTGGAGCCGCCTCACCGGCAACATCGATTGGACGCTCCTGCTCATCGCGTCCACGATCCTCGCGCTCGGCACGGTGACGCTGTACAGCGCATCCTACGAGAATCCGGCGCGCATCCAGGCACAGATGGTGAACATCGCCGTCGCGCTCGGCGTGATGTGGGTCGCCGCGCAGGTGCCGCCGCAGCTGCTCATGCGCCTCGCGGTGCCGATCTACCTCGTCGGGCTTTCGCTGCTCATTGCCGTCGCTTTCGCCGGCGAGATCGTGAACGGCGCGCGCCGCTGGCTGCACGTGGGCATCGTGCGCTTCCAGCCCTCGGAGATGATGAAGATCGCCATGCCGCTCATGCTCGCGTGGTTCTTCCATCGCTACGAAGCGACGCTCAAGCTGCGCGAGTTCATCGCCTCGGGCGTCATCCTCATGGTGCCGGTGCTGCTCATCGCCCGCCAGCCGGACCTCGGGACGTCGCTGCTGGTCGGCTCGGCGGGGTTCTACGTGATCTTCCTCGCCGGCCTCTCGTGGCGGCTGATCATTCCCATTGCGCTGATCGGCGTGGTGGGCATCGGCCTGCTGATCGGCTTCGAGAAGGACATCTGCGCACCCGGCGTGAAGTGGCCGGGGATGCACGACTACCAGAAGTACCGGGTGTGCACCCTGCTCGACCCGACCACGGACCCGCTCGGCAAGGGCTTCCACATCATCCAGTCGACCATCGCGGTCGGCTCGGGCGGCCTCACCGGCAAGGGCTGGCTCGAGGGCACGCAGACGCACCTGGAGTTCATTCCCGAGCGCAGCACCGACTTCATCTTCGCCGTGTACTCGGAGGAATTCGGGTTGATCGGCAACGGGGTACTCCTCGTGCTCTACCTGTTCCTGCTCGGGCGCGGGCTATATATCGCAGCGTCGGCCGCGACCTTCTTCTCGCGGCTGCTGGCGGGCGCGCTCACGCTCAACATCTTCACCTACGCGTTCGTCAACATGGGCATGGTGAGCGGGATTCTTCCCGTCGTCGGCGTGCCGCTGCCGCTCGTGTCCTACGGCGGGACCGCACTGGTGACGCTCTTCCTCGGCATCGGGATGCTGATGAGCATCCACCGGCACCGGAAGCTCGTGCAGACGTGATGAAGGGTGCAACGCGCTTCGCGCTGCTGGGCCTCGCCCTGCTCGGCGGCTGCGCAACCAGGCAGGTCGAAAGTCCGGCCGGACCGGGGGCCGAGGCGCCGCGGGCCTCGGCGCCGGCGTCGCGCCCGCCGGCGCGCGGCGGGGGGTACTACCTCGACGACGGCCCGGGGGACAACCCGCCGGCGAATCTGGACGCGATCCCCGATGCCGAGCCGCGGCTCGAGCCGCTGCATCGCTTCGCCAACAATCCGTACGTCGTCTTCGGGCAGCAGTACGTTCCGGTGCGCGAGCTCAGGTCGTTCCGCCAGCGCGGCGTGGCGAGCTGGTACGGCCGACGGTTCCACGGCCAGAAGACTTCCAGCGGCGAGCCCTACGACATGTACGCCATGACCGCGGCACACCCGACGCTGCCGATCCCGAGCTACGCGCGCGTCACGCACGTGGGCAACGGCAAATCGGTGGTCGTGCGCATCAACGATCGCGGACCGTTCCTCCACAACCGCGTCATCGACCTCTCGTACGCCGCGGCGCATCGTCTGGGGTACGTGCAGCAGGGCAGCGCGATGGTCGAAGTCGAAGCCGTCGTGCCGGGCCTCGCCACGCCCCCGACGCAGGTCGCGGCCGTCGCCGTGGACGTGCCGGCGCGCCAGGACCCGCCGCCGGCGCCCGCCGCGCCCCCGGTCCCGGTCGCCGCCGAGCCCGGCGGCATCTTCGTCCAGCTCGGCGCGTTCAGCGCCGCGGAGAACGCGGAGGCCTTCCGCCAGCGCGTCGCGGCGCAGCTCGGGTGGCTCGACAAGGCGGTGGAGGTCTACCGCCGCGAAGGCCTCTTCCGGCTGCACGTCGGCCCCTATCGCGACCGCGCCGAAGCGCGGCGCGTCGCCGACCGCATCGGCGCGGCGCTGGACGTGAAGCCGAGCGTCGTCGTGCGCTGAACCCGCGCGGCGACCGAACGCGCGGCGCGCTCCCCGGTCCAAGTCGTGCAGCTCCTATAATCCGATCGCAGTCCTTCACCTCCCCTCCGGTTCATGCTCGCCCGCCTCCTCCTCGTTCTCGCTCTCGCCATCGCACCGCTCGCCCGTGCCGATGCGCCGCCGCCGCCGCCGATCGCCGCCAAGGCGTGGATGCTCTACGACTTCAACGCCGGTCAGCCGGTCGTGAGCCAGGCGCCCGACGAGCGCATGGAACCGGCCTCGCTCACCAAGCTGATGACCGCGTATCTCGTGTTCCAGGCCCTCCAGAAGGGCGTCGTCAAGATGGACCAGACGGTGCCGGTGTCCGAGCGCGCCTGGAAGGCGGGCGGATCGCGCATGTTCATCGAGCCGCGCAAGCCGGTCACCGTGGAGGAGCTCCTCAAGGGCATGATCGTGCAATCGGGCAACGACGCCACGATCGCACTCGCCGAGCTCGTCGCGGGCACCGAAGAGAACTTCGTGATGCTCATGAACAAGGAAGGCGCACGGCTCGGGCTGAAGAACACGAGCTTCGCCAACTCGAGCGGCTGGCCCGATCCCAAGCACTACTCGACGGCGCGCGACCTCGCGCTGCTCGCCGCGGCGGTGATCCGGGACTTCCCCGAGAACTACGGGCTCTACGCCACCAAGGAGTACCGCTACAACAACATCACGCAGCAGAACCGGAACCGCCTCCTGTGGATCGATCCGACGGTGGACGGGGTGAAGACCGGGCACACCGAGGCCGCGGGCTACTGCCTGATCTCGTCGGCGAAGCGCGGCCCGCGGCGGCTCGTCTCGGTGGTGCTCGGCACCACGTCCGACTCGATGCGCGCGCAGGAGAGCCTCAAGCTCCTCAACTACGGCTTCCAGTTCTACGACAGCGTCCGCCTCTACGAGAAGGGCCAGACCATCAGCTCGCTCAAGGTCTGGAAGGGCGCGTCGGACGAGCTCAAGGCCGGGCTCGGCGAGGAGCTGTCGGTCATCGTGCCGAAGGGCAGTGTCGAGAAGCTCAAGGCCGAGCTGGTGAGCCAGCAGCCGCTGGTCGCCCCGGTACAGCAGGGTCAGAAGGTGGGCGTGGTGCGCGTCTCGCTCGACGGCAAGCCCGTCGGCGAGTATCCCGCGGTGGCGCTCGAGCCCGTCCCTGTCGCGGGCTTCTTCGGCCGCACGTGGGATACCATCCAGCTCTGGTTCAAGTAGGCCGAGGACGCGAGGGACAGACGATGCAGGAGACGGTCTATCTCAACGGCGAGTTCATGCCGCTCGAGGAGGCGAAGGTCCCCGTGCTGGACCGCGGCTTCATCTTCGGCGACGGGATCTACGAGGTGATCCCGGTGTACGCCCGGGTGCCCTTCCGCATGCACGAGCACCTGGTGCGGCTCGGCAACGGGCTCGCGGAAATCCGCATTCCCAACCCGCACACCGAAGGCGAGTGGGCGAGCATCATCGAGGGCGTGATCGCCGCCTGTCCGCACGACGACCAGGCGGTGTACCTGCAGGTGACGCGCGGCGTGGCGCGGCGCGACCAGGCGTTCCCGAACCCGCCGCCGCGGCCGACCGTGCTCGTCATGGCGTGGAAGATGTCCAAGCCGAGCGCCGAGCAGCGCGAGCGCGGCGTCGCGTGCATCACGCAGGAAGACTTCCGCTGGCACCGCTGCGACATCAAGAGCACCTCGCTGCTGGGCAACTGCATGCTGCGCCAGGCGGCCGCCGACGCCGGCGCGATCGAGGCAGTGCTGGTCCGCGACGGCTGCGTCACCGAGGCGTCCACGAGCAACGTCTTCCTGGTGAAGGACGGCCGCATCGCCACCCCGCCGAAGGACCACTACATCCTGCCGGGCATCACCTACGACCTGGTGCTCGACCTCGCCCGCGAGCAGGGCCTCCCGGTGGAGGTGCGCCAGATCGCGGCGAGCGAGCTCGCGGAGGCGGACGAGCTCTGGCTTTCCTCCTCCACCAAGGAGGTGCTGCCGATCACGACCCTCGACGGCCGCCCGGTTGGAAACGGCCGTCCCGGCCCCATGTATGCCCGCATGTACGCGATCTATCAGGACTTCAAGGAGCGCATCCATGTCGAGCACAAGGCCGTTCATGTCTGACCCCGCGCGCAGCGAGGGCGAGAGCCTGCTTGCGTTCCCCTGCGAATTCCCCATCAAGGTGATGGGCAAGACGCAGGATGGATTCGCGCAGGCGGTCGTCGGCGTGGTGACGCGCCACGCGAGCGACTTCGATCCGGCGACGGTCGAGATGCGCTCCAGCCGCGAGGGCAACTACCTTTCCCTGACGGTGACCGTCAACGCGCAGTCGCGCGAGCAGCTCGACGAGCTGTACCGCGAGCTGTGCGATCACCCGATGGTGACCATGGTGCTGTGACGGCCGGCGCGCCCGGCGCGTGCGCGGCATCCGCGCCGTCCGTCGGCGCGGATGCCGCCGCGGCGCTGGTGCGGCGGCTCGGCCTCGCCGAGTACGCGCCGACGTACGCGGCGATGCAGCGGTTCACCGCGGCGCGCTCGCCCGAGACACCCGACGAGCTCTGGATCGTCCAGCATCCGCCGGTGTACACCGTGGGCCAGGCGGGGCGGCCCGAGCACTTCCCCGCCTCGACCGACATTCCGCTGGTCCGCATCGACCGCGGCGGACAGATCACCTACCACGGGCCGGGACAGGCGATCGTCTACGCGCTGCTCGACCTGCCCCGCCTGGGGCTCAAGGTGCGCGATCTGGTGTGCCTGCTGGAGCAGGCCGTGATCGATCTCCTCGCCTCGTATAATGTGGCCGCAGGGCGACGCGCCGGTGCGCCGGGCGTGTATGTCGGCGCCGCGAAGATCGCCGCGCTCGGTTTGCGGGTGCGGCGCGGCTGCAGCTACCACGGCCTCGCGCTGAATGCGGACATGGATCTCGCGCCCTTCGCGGCGATCGATCCGTGCGGCTACCCGGGGCTCGCGGTCACGCAGTGCCGCGACCTCGGCATCGAAGCAGGTGCCGACGAGCTCGGCGAACAACTGGCGGCGCGCATCGCCGCCCTCATCGGACAGCGGGCATGAGCGTCAGCGAGAAGCAGAAGGGCGCGTCGAAGACGGCGCGCATTCCGATCAAGATCGTGCCCCGGGAACCGCTCAAGAAGCCCGAGTGGATCCGGGTGCGCGCGGCCTCGCCCGGATCGCGCTTCTACGAGATCAAGGAGATCCTGCGCAGCCACCGGCTGCACACGGTGTGCGAGGAGGCCTCCTGCCCGAACATCGGCGAGTGCTTCGGCAAGGGCACCGCGACGTTCATGATCATGGGCGACAAGTGCACCCGGCGCTGTCCGTTCTGCGACGTCGGGCACGGCCGTCCGGACCCGCTCGATCCGCAGGAGCCGGCCAACCTCGCACGGACCATCGCGGCGCTGCGCCTTTCCTACGTGGTGATCACCAGCGTCGATCGCGACGACCTGCGTGACGGCGGCGCGCAGCACTTCGTCGACTGCATCCGCGAGGTGCGCGCGCAGTCGCCGTCGACGCGCATCGAGGTGCTGGTGCCGGATTTCCGCGGCCGCCTCGACCGCGCGCTGGAGATCCTCGACGCCTGCCCGCCCGACGTGATGAACCACAACCTCGAGACCGTGCCCCGGCTCTACAAGCAGGCGCGCCCGGGCTCGGACTACGCGCATTCGCTGAAGCTGCTGAAGGACTTCAAGGCGCGGCATCCGGCGGTCCCCACCAAGTCCGGCCTCATGGTCGGCCTCGGCGAGACCGACGAGGAGATCCTCCAGACCATGCGCGACCTGCGCGCGCACGACGTGGACATGCTCACCATCGGTCAGTACCTGGCGCCGTCGGGCCACCACCTCCCGGTCACGCGCTACGTGCATCCGGACGTGTTCGCCATGTTCGAGCGCGAGGCGACTGCGATGGGCTTCTCGCACGCCGCGGTGGGCGCGATGGTGCGGTCCAGCTACCACGCCGACCAGCAGGCGCACGCCGCCGGCGTCGCCTGAGACCTCTCGCGCCGCCCGGCAGGGCGGCGCTGTCGTGATCCGACAACGCCGATCCCGCTGACCGGAGCGATACTGGCGAGACGCACGAACGCCTTTCGCGTCGGCGTCGACACCATGACAAGAACAATGCGGGGGCTGGTTGGCCTTCTCGTCGCGCTCGCGACGCTCTCCCTTGCCGTTGCGGGATCGGCGGCGGCGCAGTCCGGCAAGTCGCCCGCCGCGGCGCAGATCGACCGCGATGTGGAACTGGCGGTCAAGGACCTCGCCGCTCGCGTCCCGGTCACGGTGGAACTCGCGCGGCACGCGAAGGGCGTGCTCGTGTTTCCGGACATCGTGAAGGGCGGCCTCATCATCGGCGGACAGTACGGCAAGGGCGCGCTGCGCCGTCACGGCCGTACGGTCGCCTACTACGAGACGGTCTCCGGCTCCTATGGACTGCAGGTCGGCGTGCAGAAGTACGGTTACGCGATGTTCTTCATGACCGACGCCGCGCTCGGCTACCTCGAACGCAGCGACGGCTGGGAGGTCGGCGTGGGTCCCAGCGTGGTGGTGATGGACGAAGCGCAGGCGAAGTCGCTCACGACGACCACGCTGCGCGACGACGTGTACGTGTTCTTCTTCAACCAGTCCGGGCTGATGGCCGGCTTGGGCGTGCAAGGCTCCAAGATCAACCGCATCCGGCCCTGAGGCGAACCATGACGAGAAGCGACATGTCGAGGCGGGCCGCGATGGGCTTCGTGGTGCTGGCGCTGGCCGCATGCGGACAGCAGGCGGATCCGGGCGCCGACAAGGCCCGGGCCGAAGCGGAGGCCCGGGCAGCGGCCGAGGCGACGCGCGCCCGGGAGGCGCCGGAGGCCGCGGCCGCAGCCGCGGCGAAGGAGAAGGAGGGCCTCGAAGCCGGCGTCGCGGCGGTCGCCTATGGCTTGCCGCTCGTGGTCATGGACGCCACTCGCCGGAAGCTCTCCAACGTCGCCGCCGCAGGCGCGATGGCCGCCCCGGTGAATCAGTTCGCGCACATGCCGGCGTTCCCCGACGCCTCCTTCAAGGACGTCGTCCGCGCCAACGTGGACACACTGTACTCGTCGGCGTGGCTCGACCTCTCGGCCGAGCCGATCGTGCTGTCCGTCCCTGACACCCAGGGCCGCTTCTACCTGATGCCCATGCTCGACGCGTGGACCAACGTCTTCGCCTCGCCCGGCAAGCGCACCACCGGCACGAAGGCCGGGCACTTCGCCATCACCGGGCCCGGATGGCGCGGCACCCTGCCGGACGGGGTGAAGGAGATCCGATCCCCGACCACCATGGTGTGGATCATCGGGCGTACCCAGACCAACGGCCCGAAGGACTACGCCGCGGTCCACGCCCTGCAGAAGCAATACCGGCTGACGCCGCTTTCGGCGTTCGGCAAGCGGTACACGCCGCCCGCCGGGGTCGTCGATGCCGCGGTGGACATGAAGCTCGCGCCGGTGCAGGCGGTGGAGAGGATGAGCGCCGCGGAGTTCTTCGATTCGATGGCAGCGCTGATGAAGCAGAATCCGCCGCCCGCCGCCGATGCCCCCGTACTCGAGAAGCTCAAGGCGATCGGCATCGTGCCGGGCGAGAAGTTCGACCCGTCCAGGCTCGATCCAGCCTTCGCGAAGGGCCTGCAGAGCGCCGTGCCGGTCGCCCTCGAGCGCCTGACCGAAGCGTCGAAGCAGGCCGGCGCGCCGGTGAACGGCTGGCGCATCCCGTCGATGAAGCTGGGCGACTATGGCACCGACTACGGCACGCGGGCCGTCGTCGCGCTGATCGGACTGGGCGCGAATCTGCCCCTCGATGCCGTGTATCCCTCCGCGTTCGTCGATGCGGACAGCCAGCCGCTGACCGGCGCCAACCGCTACGTGCTGCGCTTCGAGAAGGGTCAGGAGCCGCCGGTGCGGGGGTTCTGGTCGGTGACGATGTACGACCCGGAATCCTTCTTCGTCGCCAATGCGCTCAACCGGTATGCGCTGAGCAGCTGGATGCCGTTCCGGCGCAATGCCGACGGTTCGCTGGACCTGTACATCCAGAAGGACTCGCCGGGCAAGGACAAGGAAGCGAACTGGCTGCCTGCGCCGGAAGGCCCGTTCAACGTGACGCTGAGGATGTACTGGCCGACCGAGCAGGAGCCGACCGTGGTGAACGGCTCCTGGAAGCCGCCGGCGATCAGGCCGGCGCCCTAGCCTGCGCCGAGTCCCGGCGGTCCTCGGTCCCGACCGGTGCGCCCGCCACGCGGTGCGCCGCCCGCCACTGCGCCGGCGTGTGTCCCGACCACCGCCGGAAGGCATGCGTGAACGAGGCCGGCTCGGCATAGCCGACCGCTGCCGCGACGGCGCTGGCCGGCAGGGCCGTTTCGCTCAGCAGCTGGCGCGCCGCCTCGTAGCGGACCTCATCCAGCACGGCCTGGAAGGTGATCCCATGCGCCTTGAGATGCCGCTGCAGCGTGCGCTGGTGCATGGCGAAATGCTGCGCGAGAAATGCCGCACCCACGTTGCCGTCGAGCAGGAGCAGGCGCAAGGCACGGTACAGCCGCACCATCAGATCGTCGCGCAGCGCGGCCGTCAGGGCGGCCTCGAGCGCGCGCTTGCGCACCGGATTCGCGGTCGGCAGCGGCTGCAGGAGCACCGCGGCATCGAAGGAGAATGCGGCGCGGTCCGCATCGAACCGGACCGGGCAGCGAAAGTGCGCACGGTAGGGCTGATCGTCGCCGGGGTGCGCGCGCGGCAGGAGCACACCGGTCGGATGCCATGCGGGCCCGCACAGCAGTCGCACACCGCTGACGAGGGATGCGACAGCGAGATCGTGCGCGGGCGCGCGGGCCGCGACGTGCGGGTGGAACACGGCGAACCCGACCTCGGCCGTCTCCCCGTAGCGCTTGAAGTAAACGGCGCCGCCCTGGCTGTTCAGGCGCTGATACACGGTGAAGGTCTCCAGCGCCTCGCGAACCGTCGCGCAGGCGAGCGCCAGTTCCCCCGGCGGGCCGACGTCGCTCCACTGGTAGGCGGCGCCGACCAGCAGACCGAAGTGCGGGCAGTCCGTCTCGCTCACCGCTTCCGCCAGAAGGCGGGCCAATGCATGAAATGGCGCCCGGTTGGTGGAACGGTCCAGCACGTCGGCGGACAAGCCGGCACGGGCGAGCAGCGCGGCCGTGTCGACGCCGAACTCCCGCAGCAGGCCGGGGATGCGGACCATCCCGCCAACCAACTGTTCCCACTCCTCGAACTCCGCGGCGCCGGCCGCCGCGGATGCGGATGCCTGGCTCGGCGCGCGTTCGGGTCCGGACTTCATGGCGCCCGGATGATACCGGTGGCGGCGATCGAATGTCGCGATCGAACAAGGGCAGCAGGGAATGCCGCGCGGATACTGCCGCCGCGATCGTCCCCCCACTGACCCATCCCCAGGAGGATTCGGAAGAATGTTCCCGCGAACAATGCGCCGAGCTGCGCGGGCGGTCCCCGCAGCCCTGGCGGCCACCCTCTGCACGGTGTCGATGGTTCTCGCTCAACCCGCGGCGGGCCCCGATCGCACCGTGCTCCCCATCGCGGAACCGAAGCGGCCGGTCTACAAGGAGATCGACGCACGCAAGGTGAAGGCGCCGCCGCTCTTCCAGGTCAAGGCGCCTGCCGGGGCGCCCAACGTCGTGATCGTGCTGATCGACGACATCGGCTTCGGCGGTCCGAGCGCGTTCGGCGGTCCCATTGCCACCCCCACGCTCGATCGCCTGGCGCAGAACGGCCTGCGCTACAACAACTTCCACACCACGGCGCTGTGCTCGCCCACCCGCGCCGCGCTGAAGGCCGGGCGCAACCATCACACGGTGAACATGGGCTTCATCACCGAGATGGCGACCTCGCTGCCCGGCTCGACCGGTCAGATTCCGAGCACGACGGCGCCCCTCGCGGAGATGCTGCGCCTCAACGGCTACGCGACCGCCGCGTTCGGCAAGTGGCACGAAACCGCGGCCTGGGAAGCCAGCGTCGCCGGCCCCTTCGACCGCTGGCCGACGCGCCAGGGGTTCGACAAGTTCTACGGCTTCCTCGGCGGCGAGACGAACCAGTGGGCGCCGTTCCTCTATGACGGCACGGCGGTGGTCGAGTTGCCCAACGACCCGAACTACCACTTCATGACCGACATGACCGAGAAGGCGCGCGCCTGGATCAAGTACCAGAAGGCGCTCATGCCGGATCGGCCCGCATTCGTGTACTTCGCACCGGGCGCGACCCATGCCCCGCACCACGTGCCGCAGGAGTGGATCGCGAAGTGGAAGGGCCGCTTCGGCCAGGGCTGGGACAAGGTGCGCGAGGAGACGCTGGCGCGGCAGATCCAGGCCGGCATCGTGCCGCGCGGGACGCGGCTCGCGCCGAAGCCCCCGGCGATCAAGGACTGGGATGCGCTCTCCGCCGACGAGAAGCGCCTCTTCACCCGCCAGGCCGAAGTGTTCGCGGCATTCCTGGAATACACCGACCACGAGATCGGCCGGATGCTCGCCGCGTTCGAGGAAGTCGGCGAGGCCGACAACACGCTCGTCTTCTACATCGCCGGCGACAACGGCACGAGCGGCGAGGGCGGGCAGAACGGCATGTTCAACGAGTACACCTACTTCAACGGCGTGCCGGAGAAGGTCGAGGACATGCTCAAGCTGCTCGACAAGTGGGGCGGCCCCGAGACCTATCCGCACATGGCCGCCGGCTGGTCGGTGGCGTTCAACGCGCCCTTCGGCTGGATGAAGCAGGTGCCGTCCGACTTCGGCGGGACGCGCAACGGCATGGTGGTGCACTGGCCGCGGGGCATCAAGGCGAAGAGCGGCATGCGCACCCAGTTCAGCCACGTGATCGACGTCGCGCCGACCATTCTCCAGGCCGCCGGGCTGCCGGAGCCGAAAAGCGTGAACGGCGTGAAGCAGATCCCGATGGCGGGCACGAGCCTCGTGTACTCGTTCGAGGACGGCAGCGCGAAGGAGCGCCACACCACGCAGTACTTCGAGATCGCCGGCAACCGCGGCATCTATCACGACGGCTGGTTCGCGCGCACGATCCACCGTGCGCCGTGGGAGCAGAAGCCGCGCCGCCCGCTCGAGGACAACTCGGCGTGGCAGCTCTACGACGTGCGCAGCGACTTCAGCCTGGCCGACGACGTCGCGGCCAAGCACCCGAAGAAGCTGGCGGAACTCCAGGCGCTGTTCCTGAAGGAGGCCGCGAAGCACGGCGCGCTGCCGATGGACGACCGCGTCTTCGAGCGGCTCGACCCGGCGCGCGTGGGGCGCCCCGACATCATGGGCGGGCGCAAGTCCCTCACCCTGGCTGAGGGAATGAGCGGCCTGCTCGAAGGCGTGTTCATCAACGTGAAGAACCGCTCGAAGACCGTGACCGCAGAGGTGGACGTCCCGGCGAACGGCGGCAACGGCACGGTCATCGCCCAGGGCGGACGTTTCGGCGGGTGGTCCCTGTACGTGAAGGACGGTGTCCCCGCCTACGATTACAACTTCCTGGGGCTGCAGCGTACGACCGTTGCCGCGGCCAAGCCGCTCGCGCCGGGCAAGTCCACCGTCCGCGTGGAGTTCGCCTACGACGGCGGCGGGCCGGGCAAGGGCGGCACGGCGACGCTGTTCGTGAACGGGGAGAAGGTCGGCGAGGGACGCATCGCCCACACGCAGGCGGGCATATTCTCGGCGGACGAGACCGCGGACGTCGGCATCGACCTCGGGACCCCGGTGGTGGAAGCCATCGGCGCGGAAGCGAAGTCTCGCTTCAGCGGGCGGATCGCAAAGGTCACGGTCGAAGTCCGCTGAAGACATCGAAAGGGGAGAGAACATGAAACAACGATCTCGCGCGCTGGCGCTCGCCGCGGCGCTGCTGGCACCCGCCGTTGCGACGGCCCAGGCGCCGGCCGACCGCTGGACCTTCTCGCTCGCGCCCTACCTGTGGCTGCCGAGCGTGGACGGCAAGCTCAACTACGGACCGCCATCCGCGGGCGGCGCGACGCCGACGGTGAGCGTCGACGCGGATACGCTGCTCGACAACCTGGACTTCGCGTTCATGGGCATGGGGCAGGCGCGCAAGGGCCGGTGGCTGGTCGCGACCGACGTCATCTACCTCGATTTCGGCGCCGCGGACAGCGCGGTGCGCAGCGTGGACTTCAATCCAGGTCCCGGCCCGGTCAACGTGTCCACCACCGCCCTGAACACGGGCACGCAGACTGACCTCAAGGGCTGGGTGTGGACGCTGACCGGCGGCTACGCGGCGATCGAGGGGCCCCGCGCGACGCTGGATCTGCTCGCGGGTTTCCGCTACCTCGACCTGGAGGCGAGCACCAACTGGCAGCTCTCCGCCACGGTGACCGGGCCGGTCGGCGCGGCCACCTTCTCGCGCGCGGGCAACATCTCGCAGTCGGACGATGCGTGGATGGGCATCGTGGGCGCGAAGGGTCGCGTGAAACTCGGCGACGGCCCGTGGTTCATGAACTACTACGCCGACGTGGGCGGGAGCGGATCGATCTTCACCTGGCAGGGCATGGCCGGCGTCGGCTATGCGTTCAAGTGGGGCGACGTGGTGCTCGACTACCGCTACCTCTACTTCAGCCAGGACGGCGAGCGGCTCATCGACAACGTCAGCTTCGGGGGGTTTGCGCTCGGCGCGAACTTCCGGTTCTGAGCGGCGCGTCCCGCCGGGCGCCACCAGCGTGAGCCGGATCGTCGCCTTCATCGTGCACGAACTGCGCGAGGCGTTCGTCCCATTCCTGTTCTTCGCCGTGCTGTTCGGCCTCGGACGGGTGACGAAGGCCCTGACGCTCGAGGAGTACCACGTCACGCCGGGCGGGACGGCAGTCGCGATCATCGGCGCGCTGATCGTCGCGAAGGCCATCCTCGTTGCCGAGGCATTGCCCGTCACGCGGCGCTTCGCCGGCCGGCCGCTCGTGTACGCCATCCTGTGGAAGGTGGCGATCTACTGGCTCATCACCGCCGCCTTCCGGTATCTCGAGGAACTGCTGCCCTTGGCGCGAAAGTACGGTCTCGCGCAGGGCCACGAGCGCCTGCTGGAGGAGGTCTCCTGGCCGCATTTCTGGGCCGTCCAGATCTGGGTGGTGTTCGCCCTCGTTCTCTACTGCACGATGGCCGAGCTCGTCCGTGCGATCGGCGTCGAAAGGGTGAAGGCGCTGCTGTTCGGCGGGAGAAGTCCGGTTCGGTGAGTCCCGGGTGCGACGCTCAACCCGCGAGGGCCTGCTCGATCCGCCGCTCCACCTCGCCGAAATCGGGCTCGCCGACGTAGCGCTTCACCACCCGCCCGCGCCGGTCGATGAGGTAGGTCGTCGGCGTGAGCTTCACGTCGTCGAAGCGGCGCGCCACTTCGCCGTTCGGATCGATCGCCACCTTGAACGGCAGCCGGGCCTGCTGCTGATAGGCGACGACGAGGTTCGGCGGGTCGTAGGGCATCGCCACCGCGATGGTCTCGAAGCCGCGGGCCTCGTACCGGCGATGCAGCTCGGCGAGGCGCGGCATTTCCTTCAGGCACACCGCGCACGAGGTGGACCAGAAGTTCACCAGCACGACCTTGCCCGCCAGCGCACCGGGCCAGACGACCCCGTGCTCCAGCGTGGTGAAGGACACCACCGGGGCGGACTGCGCCCGGAGCCAGGCGTAGCCGGCCGTCGCCGCCGCGCTGGCGACGAAAAGCACGAGTACGATGCGCCCTACGAAACGAGACACGACGGGGGGAGACATGCTGAAGACGGGAACCCGCATTTTCGCGTGCGCGGCGGCGCTTGTCATCTCGATGCACGCGGGCGCGCAATCGCTCGCGAGCCTGTCCAACCAGGACGCCGTGGCGGGCCTGAAGGAGGCGCTGATCCAGGCCTCCGGCAAGACCGTTGGACAGCTGGGCGCGCCGAACGGCTTTCTCGGCAACCCGCAGGTGAAGATCCCGCTGCCCAGTCCGCTCGACAAGGCGAGCGGGCTGATGCGCACCATGGGCATGGGCAAGCAGGCCGACGAGCTGGTGACGAGCATGAATCGCGCGGCCGAGATGGCGGTGAAGGAGGCCACGCCGCTGCTGGTGAACGCGGTGAAGACGATGAGCGTGCAGGACGCGAAGGCGATCCTCACCGGCGGCGACGACGCCGCCACGCAGTATTTCCGCCGCACCACCAGCGCACCGCTGGAGCAGAAGTTCCTGCCGATCGTGAAGCAGATGACGGCGAAGGTGCAGCTCGCCGACCAGTACAACGCGGTGGCAGGGCAGGCGGCGCAGTTCGGACTGGTCGACGCAAAGAGCGCCAACCTGGACGGCTACGTGACGCAGAAGGCGCTCGACGGCCTGTTCACCATCATGGCCGAACAGGAGCGGGCGATCCGCAAGGACCCGGTCGGCGCGGCGACGGGGATGGCGTCGAAGGTGTTCGGGCTGCTGAAGTGAGCGGCAGCGCCCCGACGCGGATCAGTGCGCCCGCTCCCAGTTCGGGCCGGCGCCGACCTCGACCACGAGCGGCACCTTCAGCTCCGCCACCCCCGCCATCAGGGCCGGCAGCTCACGCTTCACCGCGTCCAGCTCACCCTCGGGCACTTCGAGCACCAGCTCGTCGTGCACCTGCATCACGAGCTTGGTCGCGAGCCTCGCCTCGTCCAGCCAGCGCTGTACGGCGATCATCGAGAGCTTGATGAGGTCCGCCGCAGTCCCCTGCATCGGCGCATTGATGGCCGCGCGCTCGGCGCCTGCGCGGCGCGCGGGGTTCGAGCTGCGGATCTCGGGCAGCCAGAGCCGGCGGCCGAACACCGTCTCGACGTAGCCCTGCTCGCGCGCCACCTGCCGCGTGCGCTCCATGTACTGCGCCACGCCCGGATAGCGGTTGAAGTAGCTGTCGATGTACGCCTGGGCGGTGGCGCGTTCGATCCCGAGCTGCTGCGCGAGGCCGAAGGCGCTCATGCCGTAGATGAGACCGAAGTTGATCACCTTGGCGTAGCGGCGCTCCTCCGCGGTCACCTCGCGGCGCTCGCGTCCGAACACCTCCGCCGCGGTGGCGCGGTGGATGTCCTCGCCGGCGGCGAACGCCGCGAGGAGCCCGGGGTCCTCCGCGATGTGCGCCATGATGCGCAGCTCGATCTGCGAGTAGTCCGCCGACACGATGACGTGCCCCGGCGGCGCGACGAACGCCTCGCGGATCCGCCGGCCCTCGGCGGTGCGCACCGGGATGTTCTGGAGATTCGGGTCGGTGGAGGCGAGGCGGCCGGTGACCGCGGTGGTCTGGCCGTAGTTCGTGTGCACGCGCCCGGTGCGCGGGTTGACCATGCGCGGCAGCTTGTCGGTGTAGGTGGACTTGAGCTTGGTGAGCTCGCGGTAGTCGAGGAGCATGCGCGCCAGCGGGAAGTCCTGCGCGAGCTTCTCCATCACCTCCTCGTCGGTGGAGGGCGTGCCCGACGGGGTCTTCTTCAGCACCGGCATGCCCTTGCGCTCGAAGAAGATCTCGCAGATCTGCTTGGGCGAGTTGAGATTGAACGGCTGTCCGGCCTCGGTGTAGGCCTTCTGCTCGATCTCCAGCATCTTGTGGCCGAGCTCCCGGCTCTGCGCTGCGAGCTGCTCCGCGTCCACCAGCACGCCGTTGCGCTCGATGCGGAACAGGATCTCGCGCACGGGCATCTCGATCCGCGAGTAGACGAAATCGAGCTTGGCGTCGGCGGCGATCTGCGGGTGCAGGACCTCGTGCAGGCGCAGCGCCACGTCGGAATCCTCGGCCGAGTAGTCGGTCGCGCGCTGCACGTCGACCTGCTCGAAGCCGATGCGGCTCGCCCCCTTGCCGGTGACCTCGTCGTAGCTGATGGTCTTCTCGTGCAGGAAGCGCTCGGCGAGCGAGTCCATGTCGTGCCGGCCGTGGCTCTCCAGGACGTAGTGCTCGAGGCAGGTGTCGTGGGCGACGCCGGCGAGCCTCACGCCATGATTGGCGAGCACGTGCTGGTCGTACTTGAGGTTCTGGCCGACCTTCGCGCGCGCGGGATCCTCGAGCCACGGGCGCAGCAATGCCAGGCCGCGCTCCACGCCGAGCTGCGCGGGCGCGTCGGGATAGGCGTGCGCAAGCGGAACGTAGACCGCCTCGCCGGGTGCGGCGCCGAACGACACGCCGACCAGCTCCGCGGCGAAGGGATCGAGGGACGTCGTCTCGGTATCGAACGCGACGAGCCCGCAGCCGTCCATGCGCGCGAGCCACTCGCGCACCTCCGCCTCGGTGAGCAGCATCCGGTAGCGCCGCTCGACCTGCGTCGCGGGCTTCGCCGCGGCCGCCGGCGCGCTCGCCGGCGCATCGGCCGCCCCCTCGACTTCCTTCAGCCAGCTCTTGAACCCGAAGCGGCGGAACAGCTCGGCGAGCTTCGCGTCGTCGCGCGGGCGCACCGCCAGCGCATCGAGCGCGAAGTCGAGCGGCACGTCGCACTTCACCGTGATCAGTCCGCGCGCCTGGGGCAGCCAGTCGAGTGCCTTGCGCAGGTTGTCGCCGACGACGCCGGTGATCTCGCCGGCATGCGCGATCACGCCCTCGAGCGAGCCGTACTGGTTGATCCACTTCGCGGCGGTCTTCGGCCCGACCTTGTCCACGCCGGGAATGTTGTCCACCGCATCGCCGACGAGCGCGAGGTAGTCGACGATCTGCGCGGGCGTCACACCGAACTTCGCCTTCACCCCGGCTTCGTCCAGCAGCTCGTTCGACATCGTGTTGACGAGCGTGACGTGATCGTTGACGAGCTGCGAGAGGTCCTTGTCGCCGGTGGAGACCACGGTCTTCACGCCGCGTCGATGCGCCGTCTTCGCCAGCGTGCCGATCACGTCGTCGGCCTCGACCCCGTCGACCACCAGCACCGGCCAGCCGAGCGCGCGGATCGCCTCGTGCAGCGGCTCGATCTGCAGCGACATGTCGTCCGGCATGGGCGGGCGGTTCGCCTTGTAATCCGCATACAGATCATCGCGGAACGTGCGGCCCTTGGCGTCGAACACGCAGGCGAGGAAATCCGCCTTGTAGTCCACCTGCAGGCGTCGTAGCATGGACAGCACGC
>CAZKHE010000077.1:0-21077 GCA_964552535.1 uncultured Enterobacteriaceae bacterium
GGCTGCCCGACTCGATGGAGGGCCCGACGCCGATCTCCGCGCTGATCCACGCGGCCACCATGGTGACGGCGGGCATCTTCATGGTCGCGCGCATGTCGCCGCTGTTCGAGCTCTCCGACACCGCGCTGTCGTTCGTGATGATCATCGGCGCGATCACCGCCTTCTTCATGGCCCTGATCGCGCTGGTGGTCTACGACATCAAGCGCGTGGTCGCGTACTCGACCCTCTCGCAGCTCGGCTACATGACCGTGGCGCTCGGCGCCTCGGCCTACCCGGCGGCGATCTTCCACCTCTTCACCCACGCGTTCTTCAAGGCGGCGCTGTTCCTCGCCGCCGGCTCGGTGATCATCGCCATGCACCACGAGCAGGACATGCGGCGCATGGGCGGGCTGCGGAAGTACCTGCCGATCACCTACGGCGTGATGCTGATCGGGGGGCTGGCCAACGCGGCGGTGCTGCCCTTCGCCGGGTTCTTCTCCAAGGAGACGATCATCGAGGCGGCGCGGGTCGCCACCACCCCGGGCCACTGGTTCGCGTACCTGTGCGTGCTGGCCGGCGCCTTCGTGACGGCGATGTACACGTTCCGGATGATCTTCTACGCGTTCCACGGCAAGGAGCGCTTCGACACCGCCGGCCACGGCCACGACGACCATGGCCACGCGGCCGAGGCGCACGGGAAGGACGCGCACGACGACCACGGCCACCACGGCGGCCCGCCGCGCGAGTCGCCCTGGGTGGTGACGCTGCCCCTGGTGCTGCTGGCGATCCCCTCGATCGCCGCCGGCTACGTGATCGGGCGCGTGGTCTTCGGCGACTACTTCGGCGACGCGATCTACATCGCCCCGGAGCACACCACCATCGCCAAGCTCGCCGAGGGCTATCACGGCGTGGTCGGGATGATGACGCACGCGGTCGCGACGCTGCCGTTCTGGCTCGTGATCGCGGGCGTGGCGACGGCCTGGTACCTCTACATCGCGCGGCCGGAACTCCCCGGCCGCATCCGTGAGCGGCTCTCCGGCGTCGTGCGGGTCCTCGAGAACAAGTACGGCCTCGACGACTTCAACCAGCGCGTGTTCGGCGACGGCGCCATCGGCTTCGGCCGGCTCCTGTGGAAGGCGGGCGACCAGGCCGTGATCGACGGCGTCGCGGTCAACGGCTCGGCGCGGCTCGTCGGCTGGATCGCGAAGGTCGTTCGCCATGCGCAGACCGGGCTCGTCAACACCTACGCATTCGCGATGATCGGCACGGTCGCCATTGCCATCGGCCTGACGTACTGGTTCATGATCCGGCCGCTGTTCCAGAACTAGACAAGAACATCATGCAGGCAACCGCTCCCTGGCTCTCGCTCGCCATCTGGGTCCCGATCCTCGCGGGGCTCGCCGTCATGGCGACCGGCAGCGACAAGAACGCCCACGTGGCCCGCGCGCTCGCGCTCGCCGGCGCCATCGCCGGGTTCCTCGTGACCCTCCCGCTGTACGCCGGCTTCGACCCGTCGACGAGCGCGATGCAGTTCGTCGAGCTCAGGGCCTGGATCCCGCGCTTCAACATCAACTACCACCTCGGCGTCGACGGCATCTCGCTGCTCTTCGTCCTGCTCAACGCCTTCGTGACCATCCTCGTGGTGCTCGCCGGGTGGCAGGTGATCGAGTCGCGCGTGTCCCAGTACATGGCGGCGTTCCTGATCATGTCCGGCCTGATGAACGGGGTCTTCGCCGCGCTGGACGGCGCGCTGTTCTACGTGTTCTTCGAAGCCACGCTCATCCCGATGTACATCGTGATCGGCGTGTGGGGCGGCCCCAACCGCGTCTATGCCGCGTTCAAGTTCTTCCTGTACACGCTGCTCGGCTCGCTGCTGCTGCTGGTCGCGTTCCTGTACCTCTACAACCAGTCCGGCGGCAGCTTCGCGATCCAGGATTGGCACCGCGTTCCGCTCGCGATGGACGTGCAGAAGTGGCTCTTCTTCGCGATGTTCGCCGCGTTCTCGGTGAAGGTCCCGATGTGGCCGGTGCACACCTGGCTGCCCGATGCCCACGTCGAGGCGCCGACGGGCGGCTCCGCCGTGCTGGCGGCGATCATGCTGAAGCTCGGCGCCTACGGCTTCATCCGCTTCTCGCTGCCGATCCTGCCCGACGCGAGCCAGGCGCTTTCGTGGTTCATGATCGCGCTGTCGCTGGTGGCGGTGATCTACATCGGCCTGGTCGCGCTGGTGCAGACGGACATGAAGAAGCTGGTCGCGTACTCGTCGATCTCGCACATGGGCTTCGTCACCCTGGGGTTCTTCATCTTCAACGGCCTGGGGATCGAGGGCGCGCTGATCCAGATGATCTCCCACGGCTTCGTCTCCGCCGCGATGTTCCTCTGCATCGGCGTCATGTACGACCGGATGCACACGCGCAACATCGCCGACTACGGCGGGGTGGTGAACACCATGCCGAAGTTCGCCGCCTTCATGATGCTCTTCGCCATGGCGAACTGCGGCCTCCCGGCTACCTCGGGCTTCGTCGGCGAGTTCCTGGTGATCCTGGGCGCGGTGGAGTACAACTTCTGGATCGGCGCCGCCGCCGCGACCACGCTGATCTTCGGCGCCGCCTACACCCTGTGGATGTACAAGCGGGTGATCTTCGGCGACGTCGCCAACCCCGAGGTGGCTGCGCTGAAGGACGTCAACGGCCGTGAATTCGCGGTCCTCGCGCTCCTCGCCGTCTGCGTCCTCGGCATGGGCCTCTACCCGGCGCCGTTCACCGAGGTGATGCACGCCTCGGTCAACGACCTCCTCAAGCACGTCGCCGCGAGCAAGCTATGAACGAAATCATCCTCCCGCCGCTGCTGCCCGCCTGGCCGGAGATCTTCCTGCTCATCGCCGCCTGCGGCATCCTCGTCGCGGACCTGTACGTGCCCGACGCGCGCCGCGGCATCACGTACTGGCTCAGCCTCGCATCCCTCGCCGCCACCGGCGTGCTGCTCGTCTTCGCGCAGAGCTTCGCGGGCGGCCAGCCGGCCTACACGTTCAACGACATGTTCGTCGCCGACGGCATGGCGAGCGTCCTCAAGCTGCTCGCCGTCGGCACCGTGGCCGCGTGCTTCGTCTATTCGCGCCGCTACCTGGAGGACCGGGGGCTCTTCAAGGGCGAGTTCTTCGTGCTGGCGCTGTTCGCGCTGCTCGGCATGATGGTGATGATCTCGGCGAACCACTTCCTGGCCCTTTACCTGGGCCTGGAGCTGATGTCGCTGTCGCTCTACGCGATGGTGGCGCTCAACCGCGACTCGGCCACCTCCACCGAGGCGGCGATGAAGTACTTCATCCTCGGCGCGCTGGCGTCCGGCCTGCTGCTGTACGGCATGTCGATGATCTACGGCGCCACCGGCGCACTGCAGCTCGACCGCATCGCGGTCGCGATTGCGTCCGGCCAGGCGAACGCCGTGCTGCTCGTGTTCGGCCTGGTGTTCATCGTCGCGGGACTGGCGTTCAAGATCGGCCTGGTGCCGTTCCACATGTGGATTCCGGACGTGTACCACGGGGCGCCCAACGCGATGACGCTCTTCATCGGCACGGCGCCCAAGCTCGCGGCGTTCGCGATGGCGATGCGGCTGCTGGTGAACGGCCTGCTGCCGCTGGCGATCGACTGGCAGCAGATGCTGGTGATCCTCGCCGTGCTGTCGATGGCGGTGGGCAACCTCGCCGCCATCGCGCAGACCAACATCAAGCGCATGCTCGCCTACTCGACCATCGCGCAGATGGGCTTCATGCTGCTCGGCGTGCTCTCCGGCGTGGTGGGCGGAAACCTCAACTCCGCGGCCGACGCCTACAGCTCCGCGATGTTCTACGTGGTGGCGTACGTGCTGATGAGCCTGGGCGCCTTCGGCATGGTGCTGCTGCTCTCGCGCGCCGGCTTCGAGGCTGACGCCCTGGAGGACTTCCGCGGCCTCAACCAGCGCAGCCCCTGGTACGCCTTCATGATGCTGGTGCTGATGTTCTCGCTGACGGGCATCCCGCCCACCATCGGCTTCTACGCGAAGCTGGCGGTGGTCCAGGCGGTGGTCAACGCCGGCATGATCTGGCTCGCCGTGGCGTCGGTCCTGTTCTCGCTCATCGGGGCGTTCTACTACCTCCGCGTCGTGAAGCTCATGTATTTCGACGAGCCGGTCGACCACGCTCCGCTCGCCGCGGGCGCGGACATGCGCGTCGTGATGTCGGCCAACGGCCTCGCGGTGCTGCTGTTCGGCATCTTCCCCGGTCCGCTGATGCAGCTCTGCCTCGACGCGATCCGCTCCCTGTAGGCGCGGAGCGCGCCGCCAGGGATCAAGCCGCCGCGTATCGCGATTTCGCTTCGCGCGCGACGCGTGCGGCTTCCGCGTCGTAGGCCTGACCCGACCAGAGCATGCGGTACGCGATCTCCTCGTTGCCGTTCTCGCAGAGCGCGAGCACTTCGCGGAAGAGCGGCTGGAAGGTCTCGCTGCGGTGGCTGGCCTCGTGCTCCTCGAAGGAGCGCCAGAACGTCACGATGAGGGCCTCCCGATCCTTCAGCGGGCTCGCCACCGCCTGGCCGATCGTCGAGCCTTCGTTCGAGACGCGTCCGGCGTTCAGCACCACGAAGCCGCCCACGAAGCCGGTGTCCGAATGGTAGGTCTTCACGTTCTCGCACAGCATGGCGACGCGCTCCTCGAGATCGTCCACGGTATAGGCGGGCTTGAGGATGACGCGATTGACGGTGACCACGCCGTCCGCAGGGAATCCGGGCACGAGGCTCATGACTTGCTTGCTCCTGGGTTGTTGATCAGCAGGTACTTATACGCCTCCGACCGGGGCGGACCGTGGAAGGTTCCGAGATGACCGACAAGCCCGACGTTCCCCGCGACTTCACCGAGCACACGCTCGCCTCCGAGGCGATGTTCGACGGCGTCCTGCTGCGCGTCTGGCGCGACCGGGTCCGCCTCCCCGACGGCGGCGAATCCGTGCGGGAGTACATCCGCCACCCCGGCGCGGTGTGCGCGGTGCCGGTGCTGGACGACGGCGCGCTGCTCTTCGTCCGCCAGTACCGCTATCCGCCGCGCGCGGAGTTCATCGAGCTCCCGGCGGGCAAGATCGATCCGGGCGAGTCGGCGCTGCGCACCGGCCAGCGCGAGCTCCTGGAGGAGACGGGGTATGCCGCGAGCGAGTGGGCCTACCTCACCACGATGCACCCGGTGATCGGCTACTCCGACGAGAAGATCGAGCTCTGGCTCGCGCGCGGGCTGCGCCACGAAGGCGCGAACCTCGACCACGGCGAGTTCGTCGAGCCCTTCACCATGACCCTCGCCGACGCGCTCGAGGCCGTCCGCACCGGGCGCATCACGGATGCCAAGACGGTGGTCGGGATCTTCTTCGCCGAGCGGGTCCTCGCCGGCACCTGGGCGCCCGCCGCGCCGCCAGACCGTCCCTAGGCGCCCGGCAGGAACCCGCGCAGGGCGTCGAGCACTTCGTCGGGCTTCTCCGCCATCAGCGCGTGGCCGCTGCCGGCGACCTCCACCACTTTCGCGTCCTTGAGTGCCCTGACGAGGTCACGCGTGGCGCGCGGCGGGGTCATCACGTCGCGGCGGCCCAGAAGGAGCAGCGCGGGGCATCGCACCTGCTCGGCCGCGGCGAGGCCGTTGCCGTAGGCGTTGCACGCGCGGAAGTCGGCGTGCATGACGCCGGGCGCCTGCCGCTGCATCAGCCGCAGGTTCTCGCCCATCACCCAGAAGCCCGGCCCGGGATTGCTCGGATAGTGGGCGTAGGCCGAGTGCGACCAGATGTTCACCATGTCCTGCGCGAGGGGCTCGTCGTCGCGCGTCGCGGCGAGCAGCTCGTCGGAGACGCGCATCGGCACCGCCGTGCCGACGAGCGCGATGCGCGACACCCGGTCGGGGTGGCGCGCGGCGCACTCCAGCGCGACGAGCGAGCCCATGCTGTGGCCCACGAGCGCGGCCTGGCGCACGCCCGCGGCGTCGAGCGCGGCGACGATCCAGTCGGCGATTGCCTCGACGGACTCGAGCGCCGGCCCGGCGGACCGGCCGTGGCCGGGCAGGTCCACGGCGAGGACGCCGCGGCCGTGGTGCGCGAGGTAGCGCGTCTGCAGCACCCACACCGAATGATCGTGCTGCGCCCCGTGGATGAACACCACGGCCGGGAGCGCCGGGTCGAAGCGCCGGCCGCCGGTGTATGCGTAGGCCGCGTGGCCGTTCACGACGAGTTCCATCGCCTCAGCCCTTCTGTGCCGCGCGCAGGCCGCGCGCGAGATCGTCGATGAGGTCCTGCGGGTCCTCGAGGCCGATCGAGAGCCGAACGGTGCCCTCGGCGATGCCGGCCCCGCGAAGCGCCGCCTCGTCCATGCGGAAGTGGGTCGTGCTCGCGGGATGGATCACCAGCGACTTCGCGTCGCCGACGTTGGCCAGATGCGAGAACACCTGCAGGGACTCGATGAAGCGCCGGCCGGCCGCACGGTCGCCGCGGATGTCGAAGCTGAAGACCGCGCCGCAGCCGCGCGGCAGCAGCCGCTTCGCGAGCGCGTAGTCCGGATGCGTCTCCAGCTCCGGATACGAGACCTTCGCGACCGCCGGATGCTTCACCAGGAACTCGACCACCTTGCGCGTGTTCGCGACGTGCCGCTCCATGCGCAGCGGCAGGGTCTCGATCCCCTGGAGGATCTGGAAGGCGGTCATCGGGGCCATGCACGCGCCGAAGTCGCGCAGGCCTTCGCGGCGCGCGCGCAGGCTGAACGCGGCGACGGTCGACTCCTCCTGGAAGTCCATGCCGTGGAAGCCGTCGTACGGTTCGGTGAGCTCGGGAAACTTCCCGGAGGCCTCCCAGTCGAAGCGCCCGCCGTCGACCAGCACGCCGCCGATGGCGATGCCGTGCCCGCCGAGGAACTTGGTCGCCGAGTGGTAGAGCAGGTCGGCGCCGTGGTCGAACGGGCGCAGCAGGTAGGGCGTGGTGAAGGTCGAGTCCACGAACAGCGGCACCTTCGCCGCATGCGCGATCTCCGCCACCGCGGGGATGTCGAGCACGTCGAGGCCGGGATTGCCGAGCGTCTCGCTGAACAGCGCCCGGGTGTTGGGGCGGATCGCGGCGCGCCACGCGTCCAGATCGCGCGGGTCCACGAACGTGGTCTCGATGCCGAAGCGCGGCAAGGTGTAGTGGAGCAGGTTGTGCGAGCCGCCGTAGAGTGCGCGGCTCGCCACGACGTGGCTGCCGGCGCCGGCGATGGTCGCGAGGCCGAGGTGCAGCGCCGCCTGTCCGCTCGCCACCGCGAGCGCCGCGACCCCGCCTTCCAGCGCCGCGAGGCGCTCCTCCAGCACCGCGTTGGTCGGGTTGGAGATGCGCGAATAGACGTGCCCCGCGCGCTCCATGTTGAACAGGGCAGCCGCGTGGTCGGCGTCGCGGAAGACGAACGAGGTCGTCTGGTAGATCGGCGTGGCCCGGGCACCGGTCGTGGGGTCGGGCTGCTGGCCGGCGTGCAGGGCGAGGGTGTCGAACGCGAGATAGCGTGGCGCCGCCATGGCGGTCCTCGGCAGGGAAGGGAGAGCGAATGTTACCGTCCGCGGGCGACCCCGGCGGAACGGCTGCGCGGGTCCGCTACCATTGCCTGCCATGACAACAACGAACCCTGCCGGGCGGCTGCCCCTGCTGCTCGTGGCCCGCGTGTTCCTGCCCTTCGCGGGCGGCTACTTCCTGTCCTACCTGTATCGGACCGTCAATGCCGTGATCGCGCCCGACCTGGTGCGCGACTTCGGCGTGACGCCCGGGCACCTCGGCCTGCTGACCAGCGTCTACTTCCTCACCTTCGCCGCCGCGCAGCTGCCGCTCGGCGTGATGCTCGACCGCTATGGCCCGCGGCGCGTGAATGCCGCGCTGCTCGCCATCGCGGCGACCGGTGCCGGGGTGTTCGCCTGGGCCAGCTCGTTCGGCGGGCTGCTGGCGGGGCGGGCCTTGATCGGACTCGGGGTATCGGGTGCGTTGATGGCGGCGCTCAAGGCCTTCACGGTGTGGTTCCCGCGCAATCGCCTCGCGACGGTGAACGGGCTGCTGATGGCGATGGGCGGCCTCGGTGCGGTCGCGGCGTCCGCACCGGTCGAGGCTCTCCTGGGCCGCATGGACTGGCGCGGCGTGTTCGAGCTCTTCGTCGTCGCCACGTTCGTCGTGATGGCCGCGGTCCTGCTGGTGGTGCCGCGCGGTGCGCGCAGTGCGGCGCGGGCCGAGCCCCTCTCGGCGACCATCGCGGGCGTCGGCACCGTCTTCCGCGACCCCGTGTTCTGGCGCATCGGGGTGGTCTGCCTCACCGCGCAGGGCGGCTTCCTCGCGTCGCAGGGCCTGTGGATCGCGCCCTGGCTCACCGACGTGGTCGGCCTTTCCCGCCCGGTGGCCGCGCAGTATCTGCTCTGGATGGCGCTCGCCATCACCGCCGGCTTTGCGTTCTTCGGGAATGCGGCCGACCGCTTCGCCCATCTCGGGCTCGACGCGTATGCCCTGTTTCGCCTCTGCGCACTCGGCTCGGCGCTCTCGCTCGCGCTCATCGCCGGGGGCGTCACCGTCGCCGCCTTGCCCGCCTGTCTGCTCTGGGCGTTCTGCAGCACCGGGTTCGCCCTGTCCTACGCGATCCTCTCGCACCGCTTCCCGCTCGGACTGGCCGGCCGTGCGCACACCGCGGTGAACATGCTGGTGTTCATCGGCGGATTCGTCCTGCAATGGGGCCTCGGCCTGGTGGTGGGACAGTGGGCACCGGAGGGCGGACGTTATCCCCCGGCCGCGTACGCCACCGCGTTCGGCGTCCTGCTCGCGCTGCAGGTCGCGTGCTCGGCGCCGCTCCTGCGGCGGCGCCCGGCGGAGCGCGCCGAGGGCTATCATTGAGTGCCGCATTGGCACCAGCGCACCATGAGCAAGGCCTTCACCAAGGAATCCGACGCCGTCGAGGACGACGACGTCGAAGCGGAAGCGGCGCAGCCGGCCGGCGTCAAGAACTACATCAGCCCGGCGGGCTACGCGCGGCTGCGCAACGAGCTCGCGCAGCTCTGGGAAGTCGAGCGGCCGAAGCTCGTCGAGACGGTCGCGTGGGCGGCGGGCAACGGCGACCGCTCGGAGAACGGCGACTACCTCTACGGCAAGAAGCGGCTGCGCGAGGTGGACCGCCGGATCCGCTTCCTCTCGAAGCGTCTCGAGCACGCCGAGGTCGTGCAGGGCATGGGGCACGACCCGGAGCGCGTGTTCTTCGGCGCCACGGTCACGGTCATGAACAAGCGCGGCGAGGAGCGGACGGTCACCATCGTCGGCATGGACGAGGTCGATCCGGCGCGCGGGCGGGTGAGCTGGATCGCGCCGATCGCGAAGGCCCTGCTCAAGGCGCGCGAGGGCGACACCGTCACGCTGCGCACGCCGGGCGGGGTCGAGGAACTGGAGATCGTCGAAGTGCGGTACGACCCGATCGACTGACGGGCGCGCCGGCAGCCAGGGGAGAGAGCATGCAGCGGCGCGCAGTCGTGACGGCGTTGGTGGCGCTTCTGGCGGGCTGCGCCGCGCTTGCGCTGCAGGAGCCCTTGAACGTCAACCTGGTCGGCCTGGAGCCCCTCGAGGGCCAGGGGATGGAAGCCCGCTTCGCGGCGAAGATCCGCGTGCAGAATCCGAACGACACGCCGATCGAGTTCAACGGCATCTCGCTCGCCCTCGACGTGCGCGGCGAGCGCTTCGCCACCGGCGTGTCGGACGCGACGGGCACCGTCCCGCGCTTCGGCGAGGCCGTGCTCACCATCCCGGTGAGCGTGCCTGTCTCCTCGTTCGTCCGCCAGATCGTCGGCTTCGCCCGCGGCGACGACCGCACCCGGCTCGAGTACCGCGTGCGCGGGCGGCTCAACAGCCCGACGCTGGGCAGCCACGCGTTCGACTCGCGCGGCGAACTGCGACTGCCCGCGACAGGGCCGTAGCGGCGGCGACCCGGGCCGCCGTCAGTTGCGTGCCGGCGCGGCCGAGGTCGCGGCTGTCGGCGCCGGTGGATCCTTGGCGAAGTCGCCGGCCTTCACCACCGAAAGGTCCTCGAGCTTGATGTGCCGCCGCAGTGCCTCGCGGACCTCCTCAGGCGTCAGCGCCGCGAGGCGCCGTTCGTTCTCGGCATTCCAGGCGTACGTGCGGCCGAGCTCGAGGTGCGAGCGGAGCGCATCGGCGAGATTGGCGTCGCTGTTGCGGGCAACGCGGATCGCCTGCAGCAGGCCCTTGCGCCCGCGCTCGAACTCCTCGGGGGTGAAGCCGTCGTTCAGCACCCGCGCGATTTCCTCCCGCACCGCCGCCTCCAGGCGCGCGCGGTTCTGCGGCGCCAGGATCGCGCGCACGCCGAACTCGCCGACCGGCTCGTGCGCGCTGGCGGAGATCCACGAGCCCACGCTGTACGATATGCCTTCCTTCTCCCGGATCCGCCGCGCGAGCCGCGCGTCCGAGGTTCCGCCGAGCAGATAGTTGCCGAGCAGCACCGCTACGTAGTCCGGGTCACTGTCCTTCAGCGCGATCTTCTGGCCGGCGCGGTACACCGCGTTCGCCTTGTCGGGCGTCTCGATCACGCTGTCGATCGCCTTCACGTCGAACATGCGCGCCGGGATGCGCTTGTACGGTGAAGGCGTCTTCCAGTCGCCGAACAGCTCCTGCGCGAGCTTCGTCACCTGGTCGGGATCGAAATCGCCCACGACCGCGAGTTCCGCGTGCGAGGCGCCGAGGAAGTCGGCGTGGCAGCGCTTCACGTCCTCGAGGGTGACCTGGGCGAGGCGCTGCGCCTGCTCGTCGAGCGTCGGCGTGTAGAACCAGTGCTCCGGCGGGTACGGGTTGAGGTGCCGCGCGATCACCAGCGAAGCGAGCGACTGCGGATCGGTGCGCTGCGAGTCCAGTCCGGTGAGCATCTGACGCTTCACCTGCTCGAACTCGGCCGCCGGGAACGACGGCGTGCGCAGCATCTGCGCCGCGAGCCGCATCGCCTCCGGGAAGCTGCCGCGGGTGGTGTCGACGCTGGCGCCCCCGGCGCTCACGCCGATGCTCGCGCGCAGCCGGTCCATCTCGTCGCGCAGCTGCTCGCGGGTGAGCTTCTCGGTGCCGCGCGAGAGCATCGGCCCCAGCAGCGAGCACGCCGACGCGCGATTGGCGACGGTCGATTCGTTGCCCCAGTGGAGCGCGAGGCTCGCCACCACCTTCTCGCCGCGCGTCTTCTTCGGCAGCATCGCGAGCTTGAGCCCGCCGGGAAGCTCGCGGCGGATGACGCGCGCCTCGATGTTCGCTGGCGTGGGATCGAACGCCTCGCCCGCGGCGATGTCGGCCCCGCCCTTGAAGTCCTTGAGCACCGCCTGGATGTCCGGGGCCGCCGGGATCACGACGCGCTCGGCCTGCTGCACGGGGTGGAACATGCCGAGGGTCCGGTTGGCGGGGCGCAGGTAGGCGACGGCCACGCGCTGCACGTCCTCGCGTGTCGTCTTCGCGAGCTGGTCGCGGTACCAGAAGAGCAGCCGCCAATCGCCCATGGCAATGAACTCCGACATGGTGATGGCAAGGCTGCCGGTGTTGTCGAGCAGGCTCTTGATGTCGTTCTCGATCTTGGTGCGTGCGCGAGCGACCTCCTCGTCGGTCACCGGGGTGCGGGAGAACCCCTCGACCACGTCGAGCAGCGCGGTGCGCGCCTCGTCGATCGACTGGTCGCGCTTCACGGTCGCGCCGAAGAACGCCGAGCCGGCCTCGCGCTGCTGGCGCTCGGTGCCGAACGACGCGGCGGCCTTGCCGCTTTCCACCAGCGCCTTGTGCAGGCGGCCCGACGGTTGGGCGGCCAGCACCTGGGTGAGCAGGTCCACCGCGGGATAGTCGGGGTGCGTGCCGGGCGGCATGTGATACATGGCCGCGACGATCTGCACGTCGCCGACACGGCGGACGGTGACCTGGCGGTCGCCGTCCTGCGGCGGCTCGGCGGTGTAGGTGGGGATCAGGGTCCGCTGCGGACGCGGAATCGCACCGAACGTCTGCGCGACGAGCTCCAGCGCGCGGGCCTCGTCGAAGCGGCCGGCGATCACCAGCGCCGCGTTGTCCGGCTGGTAGTACTTGCGATAGAACGCCTGCAGGCGCTCGATCGGCACGTTCTCGATGTCGGAGCGGGTGCCGATGACCGAGCGGCCGTAGTTGTGCCAGGTGTAGGCCGCGCCGCTCATGCGCTCGCGCAGCAGGTTGAAGGGGTTGTTCTCGCCCGACTCGAACTCGTTGCGCACCACCGTCATTTCCGACTCGAGGTCCTGCTTCGAGACGTGCGCGTTGACCATCCGGTCCGCCTCGATGTCGAGCATCACCTTGAGGTTCTCCTCGGTGGCCGGGAACGTGGCGAAGTAGTTGGTGCGATCGTAGGAGGTGGTGCCGTTGTAGCGTGCCCCGCGGGCCGTGAACTCGCTCTTCGGATTGGGGTAGCGCGGCGTGCCCTTGAACAGCAGGTGCTCGAGCAGGTGCGCCATGCCGGCTTCGCCGTAGCCCTCGTGCCGGGACCCCACCAGGTAGGTCGCGTTGATGGTGATGGTGTCGCGCGCCGGGTCGGGGATCAGCAGCACCTGCATGCCGTTCGCCAAGCGGTACTCGTGGATGCCGCCCATCGAGGGCCCGCGCGTCACGCCGGCGGGAAGGGCGGCCGCGACGCCGGCGCCGGCGAACGCGAGAAGGAGCACCGCCAGGGCGCTACGCAGGAAATGCATGGGGAAACCTTTTTGCATGAAGGAGATGCGACCCGTCAGACCGGCCGCGGGGGAGCGGAGTTCCGCGGCTGGAGGCGGCGCTCGAAAACCGATTGTAGCCAAAGGCCTTGAACTCGTCGGGGTCCGCCCATAGGTTCACCAAGTCTTTGAATCCGCCCGGATATCGAGAGGGAGAACAACCATGACCGTCGCCGCCGCGAAGGAGACGCTCGGCTTCCAGACCGAGGTGAAGCAACTCCTTCACCTGATGATCCACTCGCTGTACTCCAATCACGAGATCTTCCTGCGCGAGCTCGTCTCGAACGCCTCCGACGCCGCCGACAAGCTGCGCTTCGAGGCGCTCGCCAACCCCGGCCTCTTCGGCGCGGACGCCGACCTCAAGATCCGCATCGCCTTCGACAAGGCCGCGCGCACCCTGACCGTGTCGGACAACGGCATCGGCATGTCGCGCGAGGAGGTGATCGCCAACATCGGCACCATCGCCAAGTCGGGCACGCGCGAGTTCTTCAAGGCGCTCACCGGCGACCAGGCGAAGGACGCGCACCTCATCGGCCAGTTTGGCGTCGGCTTCTACTCGGCGTTCATCGTGGCCGACCGGGTCACCCTGATCACCCGCCGCGCCGGGGTGCCGGCCGACCAGGGCGTGCGCTGGGAGTCCGACGGTGCGGGCGAGTACACCATCGAGACGGTGGAGAAGGCCGGCCGCGGCACCGACGTGATCCTCCATCTGCGCGAGGGCGAGACCGAGGACGCGCTGCTCGCCGACTTCCGCCTCAAGTCCATCATCCGCAAGTACTCCGACCACATCGCGATCCCGATCGTGATGCAGAAGCTCGAGTGGAACGAGGACCAGAAGGAGATGGTGGCCACCGGCCTCGAGGAGACGGTGAACCAGGCCTCGGCGCTGTGGGCGCGCCCCAAGGGCGACATCACCGACGAGCAGTACGTCGAGTTCTACAAGCACGTCGCGCACGACTTCGACGCGCCGCTCGCCTGGACGCACAGCAAGGTCGAGGGGCGCCAGGAGTACACGCAGCTCCTGTACGTCCCGGCCAAGGCGCCGTTCGACTTGTGGGACCGGCAGCACCGGCGCGGCCTCAAGCTGTACGTGCGCCGCGTGTTCATCATGGACGACGCCGAGCAGCTGCTGCCGGCGTACCTGCGGTTCGTGCGCGGCGTCGTGGACTCGAACGATCTGCCGCTCAACGTGTCGCGCGAGATCCTGCAGCAGTCCAAGGACATCGACGCCATCCGCTCCGGCTGCAGCAAGCGGGTCCTCGCGCTGCTCGAGGACCTGGCGGCCAATCAGCCTGAGAAGTACAAGACGGTCTGGAACGAATTCGGCAAGGTCCTGAAGGAAGGCGTGGGCGAGGACTATGCCAACCGCGACAAGCTCGCGAAGCTGCTGCGCTTCGCATCGACGCGCGACGACAGCGCCGAGCAGACGGTCTCGCTCGCCGACTATGTCGCGCGCATGAAGGAGGGGCAGGACAGGATCTACTACGTCACTGCCGAGACCTTCCTCGCGGCGAAGAACAGCCCGCACCTGGAGATCTTCCGCAAGAAGGGCGTCGAGGTGCTCCTGCTGTCAGACCGGGTGGACGAGTGGGTAGTGGCGAACCTGCACGAGTACGAGGGCAAGGAGCTGGCGTCGGTCGCCAAGGGCGGCCTCGATCTGGGCAAGCTCGAGGACGAGGCCGAGAAGACGGCGCACGAGAAGGCCGAGGGCGAGCTCAAGGACGTGGTGGCGAAGGTCAGGACCGCGCTGGGCGACCGCGTGAAGGACGTGCGCCTGACGTGGCGGTTGACCTCGTCGCCCGCCTGCCTGGTGGCCGACGAGCACGACATGGGCGGCAACCTGCAGCGCATCCTGAAGTCGGTGGGACAGAACGTGCCGACGGCGAAGCCCATCCTCGAGCTCAATCCCGAGCACCCGATGATCGGCCGCATGAAGACCGAGGAGAAGCGCTTCGCGGACTGGGCCTTCCTGCTGTTCGACCAGGCGCAGCTCGCTGAGGGCGCGACGCTGGAGGATCCCGCGGGCTTCGTGAAGCGCATGAACGAGCTGATGCTGGAGCTGTCGGGCGAAGGCAGTTCCCGGATCTGGACGCCGACCTGATCCGCTGGATGCGCCGCGCTGCGCTCGCCGTCGTACTCGGCGCGGGCGCGGCGTTCGTGCACGCCGCTGACGTCGAGGAGGTCGCCCGCGGCGTCGTCGAAGGGACCAATGCTTTCCGGTCCGCCGAGGGGCGGGCAGGGCTGGCCACCGACGAGACCCTGTCGCGCGCGGCGGCCGGCTTTGCACGGTACCTCGCCGAGGCAGGCCGGATCGGCCATGCCGCAGACGGCCGCCAGCCTTCCGACCGCGCTGCAGCCGCCGGCTACTCGCCCTGCATCATCGCGGAGAACCTCGCGTACCAGTCCCGCTCCGACGGCTACCCCGTCGCAGCACCGCTCGTCGAGGCCTTCATGAAGGGCTGGCAGGCGTCGCCGGGCCATCGCAAGAACCTGCTCGACCCCGACGTCACGCAGACGGGTGTGGGCGTCGCGCGCGACGCCGCGGGCCGCTACTACGCGGTCCAGCTGTTCGGTCGGCCGCGGAGCGCGGCCCTGCGCTTTTCCGTCCGGAACGCGACGACGGAGCGGCTCACCTACCGCACCGGGGACCGCGGCTTTTCGCTGGCACCGGGCGCGACCCGCACCCACACCGTGTGCCGGACACCGACGCTCCAGGTTCCCGGCATGCCGGAACGGAAGGGGACCGTGCGTGACGGCGCGACGTACGTCCTGCGCGCGGATGGCGTGACGGTCGAATAGCGGATGGGCGCAGGGCACGGTTCTTGATCGGGCAGGCGGACTTGCCCTGCACTGGAGATACGCCGTGGCCATCGGCACCAGCCCGCTCGACGAGGCACCGCCCGCCGAGACCCAAAGCCGCATGACCTTCCGCGGGCATCCGATTCATCCGATGCTCGTCCACTTTCCGATCTCCTACTTCCTCGGCGTGGTCGCGACGGACGCGGCGTACTGGTGGACCGGTGAAGCGTTCTGGGCCTCGGTTTCGTTCTGGCTGCTCGCGGCGGGTGTCGCCATGGGAACCCTGGCGGCGCTGGCGGGTACGCTGGATTTCCTGCTGGTCCGCGAGATTCGTCAGCACGTCTCGAGCTGGAGCCACTTTCTCGTGGCGGTCATGATGCTGTCCATGGCGACGGCGAACTGGTGGATGCGGATCGGCGATCACGGCGGGCTGTGGCCGTGGGGCGCGTTGCTCTCCGTCGCCACCGCGCTGGCGGTCAGCGCGGCCGGGGTGCTCGGCGGCAAGCTGGTGTACGACCACCGCATCGCCATCGGCGACGATTGAGGCCGGTCAGAAAGGCTTGCCGGTCACGAGCAGGAACACCGCCGCGATCAGCGCGGCGGGCAGGAGCGGCAAGGCGCGGTAGAAGAGCAGCGGCCCCGTCGCGCCGTGCCGGCTCGCCGCGACCAGGAGCGTCCCGCAGTACATGTGGAAGAACGCCATGAACATGACGAGGACCAGCTTGACCGGAAACCAGCCGCCCGCGAAGCCGCGGTCGATCACGAGCGCGGTCCCGGTCGCGACGGCGAGCAGCGCCGCGGGCGTCATGACCTTGGCGTAGATCCAGCGCTGCATGAGCATGAGCCGGCGCGCTTCGCGAGCGTCTGCCGTTCGCGCCTCCTCCACGACCATCATCGGGAAATAGACGAGCGTTCCCCCCCAGAGCAACAGGAACACGACGTGAAGCGAGACCAGCGCGAGCGTGAGGTCCATCGGTCGGCGTCCGGGGCAAGGTGAACGGCGCGATTGCCGGCACAGGGCACATGGGTTGCTTCGCGCAGCGCGGGCCCCGGTCGTCGGGCCGCAGACCGGGGAACACGTGCACGATCGGCCTCCGCCGGAGCGCAAGATGCAGGCCAGAGCGCGTGCGCGCGGGGCCCCCGCTCGCGCGGCGGGTGCGGCGGCGGCAGCAGCGCTCGCCGGCTGCCGCGGCGTGCAGTCCGCGCTGGACCCCGCTGGGCCGCATGCGAGAGCCATTGCCGAGGTGTGGTGGGTCATGGCCGCGGGTGCGGCGGCGATCCTCGCGCTGGTGACGGCACTGGCGCTCTACGCGGTCTATCGCGATCCGGCGCGCCGCGCGCGGATCGATCCGCGCTGGATGATCGCGCTCGGCGGCGTCGCCTTCCCCGTGGTGGCGCTCTCCGCGCTGCTCGCCTGGGGCATTCCCGTTTCCGGCCGGCAGGTCGGCGCAGAGCCGAGCGTCTGGTCGTCCGCCGACATGTGCCTCGCGCCGGTTCCCGGCCGGCGGGTCGCGGTGCAGGACCGCGGCTTGCGCATCGAGATCGTGGCGCACCAGTTCCGCTGGGAGGTGCGGCATCTGGGCGGCGGGGCGCCGGTGGTGACGACGAACGAGTTGCGCCTGCCGGCGGGCGTGCGCGTGCCGGTCACGGTGACGAGCGCCGACGTGATCCACAGCTTCTGGGTGCCGCCGCTCGGCGGCAAGCTCGATGCGATTCCCGGGCGGGTGCACCGCGGCGTGCTGCTCGCGGACCGTCCCGGCGAGTATCGCGGGCAGTGCGCCGAGTTCTGCGGCATCCAGCACGCGCACATGGTGCTGCGCGTCCGGGTCGAGACGCCGGAGGCGTTCGCCGCCTGGCTCGACGCGGAGTCGGCCGCCGGGATCGCCGGCGATCGGAGGGCCTCGCGTTGACCGCGAACGACGACCCGGCCGAGGTGCTGCATCGACGACTGGAACCGATCTGGGCCACCCCGTCGGGCTGGCGCAGCCTGAGCGGCGTGAACCACACGACGCTCGGCCTGCGCTTCATCGTCACCGGCTTCGCGTTCTTCCTGCTGGCGGGCGTGCTCGCCATGCTGATCCGCAGCCAGCTCGCCTTTCCCGGCAACGACCTGATGCCGGCGGATGCCTACAACGCCGCCTTCACCATGCATGGCACGCTGATGATGTTCTTCTTCGCCGTGCCGATCCTCGAAGGCTTCGCCATCTACCTCGTGCCGAAGATGATCGGCGCAAGGGACATGCTGTTCCCGCGGCTCGGCGCGTATGGCTACTGGTGCTACCTGTTCGGCGGCCTGCTGCTGCTGTCCAGCTGGTTCTTCGGCGCGGTCCCGGACGGCGGCTGGTTCATGTACACGCCGCTGTCGGGGCCGCGGTACTCGCCCGGCTCCGCCATCGATTTCTGGCTGCTCGGCGTCACGTTCGCGGAGATCTCCGCCGTCGCCGCCGCAGTGGAGCTCGTCGTCACCATCCTCAAGGCGCGCACGCCGGGCATGACGCTCGCGCGCATGCCCATCTTCGTGTGGGCCTGCCTGGTCGCGGCCGGCATGATCGTGTTCGGGTTTCCGCCCCTCATCCTCGCCGGCATCCTGCTCGAGTTGGAGCGCGCGTTCGGCCTGCCGTTCTACGACCCGGCGGCCGGGGGGGATCCGCTCCTGTGGCAGCACCTCTTCTGGATGTTCGGCCACCCCGAGGTGTACATCATCTTCCTGCCGGCGGCGGGCATCGTGTCGATGATCGTGCCGACCTTCGCGCGCCGGGCGCTCGCCGGTTACGCCTGGATCGTCGCGGCGCTGGTCGGCACCGCCGTCATCAGCTTCGGGCTGTGGGCGCACCACATGTTCGCGACCGGCTTGCCGGTCATGTCGCTGCTCCTGTTCTCCGCCGCGAGCATGGCCGTCGCCGTGCCGAGCGGCATCCAGGTGTTCGCCTGGCTCGCGACCCTGTGGACCGGCAAGCCGCGCATGGGCACGCCGCTGCTCTTCGTCATGGGGTTCCTGTTCACCTTCACGCTCGGCGGCCTCACCGGGGTGATGGTCGCCCTCGTGCCGTTCGACTGGCAGGCGCACGACACGCACTTCGTCGTCGCGCACCTGCATTACGTGCTCTTCGGCGGCATGGTGTTCCCGGTGCTCGCCGCCTTCTACTACTGGCTGCCGCTCGTCACCGGACGCGAGCCGGGCGAGCGGCTGGGCCGCGCGGTGTTCTGGCTGATCTTCGTCGGCTTCAATGTCACGTTCCTGCCGATGCACGTCACCGGGCTCGCGGGCATGCCGCGGCGCGTGTACACCTATGCCGAGGGCCTGGGCTGGGAGACGTTGAACCTGGTGTCCACCGTGGGCGGCTTCCTCACCGCGGCGGGGATCGCGATGTTCGTCGTGGACCTGCTGGCCCAGATGCGCTTCGGCCGCCGGGCCGCCAACGCCTGGCAGGCGGGCACCCTGGAATGGGGCATGCGGACGCCCGTGCCGGCCTACAACTTCGCCTCCCAGCCCGAAGTGCGCGATACGGAGCCGCTGTGGGCCGAGCCCGCGCTCGTGGCCTCCGCGCAGCGCGGCGAGCACTGGCTGGGGCACGCGGACGCGACGCGCCGCGAGATGCTGCTCACCCACGCCGCCACGGCCCGGCCCGAGGCGGTGGCGGTGCTGCCGGGCAACACGTTCCTGCCGCTCGTCGCCGGTCTGTTCACCGCGCTCTTCTTCGCCGCCTTTCTCGCCAAGGCGTACGGCCTTGCCCTCGCTGGCGCGCTCCTCACGCTGGGCGTGCTCGTGCTGTGGGCGTGGCAGGGCGGCGACCGCGGTACCGAACGCGACATGGCGGCGCGGCCCGGGGTCCGGCTGCCGCTGCACCACGTCCTCGCGCGCGGGCCGGGCTGGTACGGCACGGCGACGGCGCTAGCGGCCAACGCCGCGCTCTACGCGTCGCTGCTCTTCGCCTGGTTCTTCCTGTGGACGTTCGCGGCAGCCGACCCTCCCGCCGCGGATCGCGGCGAGCCGCTGCGTGCCGCGCTGGCCGGCGGCCTGCTCGTCGCCGGCAGCGTCGCCATGGTGATGGCGACGCGCGCATCCGGCGCGCTCGCCCTGCGCGGCGCGCTGCTCGCCGCCGGGCTGGCCGGCGTGGCGGGCCTCGCGGCGCAGGCAGCGACGTTCGCCGCACGCGACGTGTCCGCCACCGGCAGCGCGTACGGCGCGCTGGTCCATGCCGTCCACGCCTACGTCGCGTTGCACGTGGGGCTCGCCGTCCTCGCTGCGGCCTTCGTCGTCGTTCGCTCGATGCGAGGCTACGCGACACCCGATCGCCCGCAGGAGACGCGGGTGGCCGCGCTGCTGTGGCACTACGCGACGGCGGCGGCGCTGATCGGCTTCGGGTGCGTGGAGGCGGCGCCGGTGTTCATCGGGACGTCGCCGTGACCGCGCTCATCGTGCGTCATCCGCTGTGGGCGCTGACGCTGCCGGTGCTGGTGTGGGCCGCGCACTTCCTCACCGTCTACGCGTTCGCCGCGCTGGTATGCGTCTCGTCCGTGGCGCAGCGCCACGGCCTGGTGGCCCTCGCCAGCGCCGTGTCCACCGTGATCGCGCTGGCGCTCATCGTGGCGTCGGGGGTGATGGCCTGGCGGGTACGCGGCGCCCGCGGCACGCCATCCGGGGGCGACGAAGAGATGCCGGACTTCGTCGCGACCGGCGCGCTGCTGTCGGCGATCCTCGCCGGCGTCGGGGTCGTGTGGGTGGCTGCGCCGGTCTTCGTGCTGCCCCCCTGCATCCCGTGATCGGGCAAGGGGGGCGGAGGCGGATGGGAATCGAACCCACCGCTCGCCGCGAGGCGAGCCGCTGGTTTTGAAGACCAGGGAAGCCACCAGGCTTCACTCACCTCCGCAGGACAGCACGACGCGGCGATCGCCGCTCCTTCGGGTGAAGCGCGCGCCGTCGAGGAACTCGAGCAGCGGCACCACGTACTTCCGCGTCGAATGCAGCACGTCCTTCGCCTCGGACACCGTGAACGACGCAGGCGGCGGGTACGCGCGTCGCAGGGCGGTCTTGGTCGCGGCCACGGCATCGCGATGAAAGAGCAGGGGACGATCATTGCCGCCCGCGACGCGCACGAGGACGCCGCGCGCGACCAGCAGCCGCCAGACCCCGTCACGATCGACCCGCACGTCGGCGCCGGCGGCCGCCGTGGCGAGGTCCGGCGGCATGGCCCCGGCATCGCGATAGCGGGCTTCGAGCTGGGCCGCGGCGCTGCGCGCTGCCTCATCGAGGCGCGCCATCGGATCGAATCCGGCGCGGCGCACGACGTTCGCGTCGCGGTCGATGCTGCCCTGCGCTGCGAGCAGCTCGAGACCGCAATCGGCGACACCCGGCGTGGTGCCGTCGGGGAACATGGCGCGCGCCTGGCTGAGCGTCGCGCCGTCACGCAGCGGATGCCGGGCGTGATGCGCATCGAGCGCGGCGAGGAAGCGCCGGCACGCCGCGTCCACGGCGGCGCGGTCGACGATGATCCGCTCGGCCGCGCGCACCCCGCGCGCGCCCAGGGCGCCGACCACGCGCTCGGGTGTCACGC
>CAZKHE010000078.1:0-20914 GCA_964552535.1 uncultured Enterobacteriaceae bacterium
CAATTTTTGGACTTTACGAACCAAGCCCCGGTAGCGTTGATGGGGGCAGGTCACCAAGACCGCATACATGTGGCGCGACATCGAGCGGCGCGCGGCCCGGCACGGCATTCCCTATGCGAGGCCGTCGACGTATCCCGTCAACTCGCTGCTGACCGCCCGCGTGGCCTGCATCGCCGCCGAGGAAGGCTGGTGTCGCGCCTTCACGGAGAAGGCCTTCGAGCTCCACTGGACGCGCAACGTGCTCATCGGATCCGAGGCGAACCTGCGCGCCGCGCTCGAGTTCGCCGGCCAGCCGGTGGACGAGCTGGTGTCGCGGGCGCAGACGCAGCCGGTGAAGGACCAGCTCAAGGCGCGGACCGCGCGCGCGAAGGACTTGGGCGTGTTCGGCGCGCCGTCCTTTACCGTGGGCGACGAACTCTTCTGGGGCGACGACCGGCTCGACGAGGCGGTCGAGTGGGCACGTACGCACTGAGCACGCTTTCCGACACTCGAAACCAACGAACCGAGCGAAAAGATGAAGCCCATCAATCTCGCGGAAAAGCTCGCGACCTTCTCCGAGCACTGGCAGCCGAGGACGGTGACGACCTTCAACGGCCACGACGTGATGGTCGTGAAGGTGAAGGGCGAGTTCAATTGGCACGAACACGCCGACACGGACGACTTCTTCCTCGTCCTCTCGGGCCGCCTCACCATCCGCATGAAGGCAGGCGACATCCATCTCGGTCCGGGCGAACTGTTCGTGGTGCCGAGGGGCGAGCAGCACTGCCCGGTCGCGGCGGAGGAGGCCCACCTCCTGCTGATCGAACCCACCGGCACTCCGAACACCGGCGATGCCGCCACCGCGGCGGCGCGCCGCGTGATCTGAGCGTGCCGCCCCCCTTGTCCATCGCGGGCGGACCCGATCCCGTCCGGGTCTGCGCGGTCCTCGAGCGCCCGGAGTCCTGCGATGCGCGCTGACGCCTTGCCCCATCGAGAGCGGCGCTTGAGCAACCCCCTTCTCCTCGCCGCTCGCGCGATCACCACCATCATGACCGGCGTCTTCTTCATGAACTGGGTGTTCGCGCCCGGCGAGTTGACGCTCGACACCGCGCGCGAGTGGGACGTCGCCGCCCACTCCTTCATCGAGCGAGCAGGAAGAACCTCGCTGCTGTTGAGGGCCGCGTCCGGCCACCAGGTGAAGGTGGGCTGCGCGTACTACCCGACCCTGTGCGCGCACGTCGAGTCGGCCGGAACCGGGCAGCTTCGCGTCTGGACCGACGAGCTGGGCTACTTCACGAGCACCTCGCTGATCCAGGCCCGCGCGGGCGAGCGCGACATCGTCTCGCTGAGATCCCAGCAGGAGGCATACGAGGCCCGCAGCCTCAGCCGAAACGCGCCGCTCCTGATCTTCTTCGCGCTGGCCGTCATCGCGTGGCGGTGGCCGCGACTCATGCGCCGGCTGCGGTCGGGGAACACGGCAGAGGCCGCGAAGGGCCCAGCGAGGATCACCGATAATCCGCGTGAACCGTAACCGTCAGGTGGCAGATGAGCGAGTCTGGCAACCCTTCGCCGGAGAATGAACGCGCGCCCCTCGGGCAGCCCGACCTCATCGGCCGTTGGCGTCTGCTCTCCTACACCACCGGGGACGAGCACCCGATGGGGCGCGGCGCTCGCGGCGTCCTGCAGTACTCCGCGGACGGAAAGGTCTCCGTTCACATCATGGGCGAGGGCTACTTCGCCTACTACGGCGACTACACGCTGGATGCAGCGGGCACCGCGGTGACTCATCACCTCCAGCTCTGCTCGGAGCCGAAGCTCGTCGGCGTCTCGAACGTCCGCCATGCCAGGCTCGAAGGATTGCGCCTGACGTTGAGCGGAACGATGCGATTCGGCGAGCAGACGAGGGAGATCCGGGTGGTGTGGGAACGCGAAGTCGACTGAGGCGGTGAGCGCGTCATCGCTCATGACTTGCATCGGACCAAGCGGCTGGCTTAGCCTGCTGCGGGCGGCGGTCGTGGCGAGCGCCGACGGGTCTTCGCGCGGTACCCTCTGATGGGCGGAAGGAGAGGCGTGATGGACGACCACGACAAGCCGTCCACCGGCCGCATCGCCGTTGGCCATCGGCTGCTCGGCGTTGCACTGGCGACGGCGGTGCTGCTCCTCGTGCCGGCCGTCGCGATGCAGTTCACCTCGGAGGTCACCTGGGGGCCGGGCGACTTCGTGCTCGCCGGGATACTGCTCTTCGGGGCGGGCGCACTCGCGGTCGTGAGCCTCGCGCATGTCCGAGGCGCCGGTCGGCGGGCCGCGGTCGTCGTCGGGATTGCGCTCGGTCTTGCCGTGGTCTGGGCGGAGCTCGCAGTCGGCCTGTTCACCTGAGTCCCGGCCCGGTGCGGCTCCACCCTTCGGGCGAATGGTGCCGCAGCGATGGAGCGGTCGGGCGGCGGAACGGTACAAGGCACGCATGGACTTAATGCAGGAATTCGCCGCCTGGGCGTGGGCGCGTCACCACAACGTCCTGAGCTGGTACATCCGCCCGCTGTTCCTCATTCCCTACTGCTACTTCGCCTATCGACGCAGCGCGCTCGGCATCGCGGCGACGCTCTTCGCCCTCGCGACCAGCATGTTCTGGTTTCCGGTGCCCGAGTCGGTCTCGCCCGCGGTGGTCGCGGCCCTCGAAGCGGAGCGGGTGTACCTGCTCGGCCGATGGAACGTGTGGAAGGTGCTGCTCGCGCTCCTAGTGCCGCTGTCGCTCGCTGCGCTCGCGGCCGCGTTCTGGCAGCGGTCGCTGTGGTGGGGCGCCGCGGTGGTGAATGCCATGGCCCTGACCAAGGTCGCCTGGACCGGGGTGGTCTTCGAGCGCGACGCCTTCCTTGCACACCTGGTGCCCGCACTGGGCGGGCTGGCGGTCTGCAACGTCCTCCTCCTCTGGTGGTGGCGCAGGGCGCGTCGGACGGCGGCAGGCGCGCGCTGAGGGGTAAGCTCGCGCGTCGGACCCCACGGCATCCACTCACGAGGAGACGGAAAATGACCCCCCCTGCCGCCGCCCCGCGCCTCGCCGGCAAGCGCGTCCTCATCACCCACGCCGACGCCTTCATGGGTCCGACGCTCTGCGAGGTGTTCGCCGAGCACGGCGCGGAGGTGGTCGCGAGCACCGACCGGCTCGCCGCACCCGAGGCACCGGCCGCCGTCGTCGCCGCGGCCGGGCACATCGACATCCTCGTGGCCAACCTCGCCCTCCCGGCGCCGACGAGCGCCGTCACGGACGTCTCCGAGCAGGAGTGGGCGGACACCTTCGCCGCGCTCGTGCATCCGCTGCCGCGGTTGTTCCGCGCCGTGCTGCCGGCGATGATCGAACGCCGCGCGGGCCGGATCCTCGTCATGGGCAGCGCCTCGGCGCTGCGCGGCATGAAGCGCACCTCCACGTACAGCGCCGCGCGCGGCGCGCAGCTCGCCTACGTGCAGGCGGTCGGCGTCGAGGTGGCGCCCCACAACGTGCAGGTGAACGCGATCGCGCAGAACTTCGTCGACAACCCCACCTACTTCCCGCCCGAGGTGCAGGCCAACCCGAAGTTCCAGGAACGCCTGAAGCGCGAGGTGCCGTTGGGCCGGCTCGTCGGCGCGCGCGAGGACGCCGAGTTCGCGGCCTACCTCTGCACCGACGCTGCGAGCTGCTTCGTCGGGCAGGTGTTTCCCGTCTGCGGGGGATGGGTCGCGCGCTGACGCCGGCGCGCCGCCGGACGAGGACTCAGACCGCGCCCTGACCGTCGATCCCCGCCCACGCCAGGGCCTCGGCCCGTTCCGGGAAGGTGCGGTACTCGACGATCCTGCCATTGCGGAACACGAAGCCATCGGCAAAGCGCCCGCCCACCCAGTCCGTCTCGCCCTTCATCCGGACCCGGGCATGGAGATACACGACCACCTTGTCGCCGTTCATGAGGAACCGCTCGGGCTCGCACGCGCCTTCCGCCCACGTTCCGCGTCCTGACGCGACGTGCGCCTGCACGGCGGCGATGCCGCGATACGTGCCTGCCGCCCGAAAGCCCTCGGGCTCGGTGCGCACGATCTGCGGATCGAGGTCCTCCGTGATCGCCTGCATGTCGTTGCGGTTGATCGCGGCGAAGAATCGTTCGAGGATGTCAGTCTCGTTGCTCATGCGGCTTGCTCCAGCTGCCTTGCATTGGCCCGCCCGTAAATCAGGAACGGACGTGGCGGACCCTGATCATCCTCCTGGATCGGTTCTCCCGTGCTCGATCGGGATCGGGAGACACCTGGGCATCCTCCCCCTGACGCCGGAGCCCGGGTCGCTCAGCGAAACCAGCCGGCCTCGAGCGCCATCGCCGCCAAGTCCTTCTGCGGGAACCGCTCCCGCCGCGCGTATGCTTCGCACCCGCGGCGGGACGCCGCGGGCACACGAGGACAAGAACGATGGACGACGACAAAGGCGGCTTTGCCTCCGTTTCCCGACGCGACTTCCTGCGCCTCGCCGGCTCCGGCGCGGTGGCCGCGGGACTCGGCGCGGCGCCGGCGACGGGTGCGGCCGCATCGCCGGCGAGTGCCGGGCCCGCCGCGGGCGGCGCGAACCGGGCCGGGCCCTACAACATCCTGTTCATCCTCACCGACCAGGAGCGCTTCTTCCGTCCGGGCGAGCTGCCTGCCGGCTACAGCCTGCCTGCGCACGAGCGCCTGATGAAGCGCGGCACCACGTTCGTCAACCACCGCATCAACGCCTGCGTGTGCACGCCGTCGCGCTCGGTGGTCTACACCGGGCAGCACATCCAGCACACGCGGATGTTCGACAACACCAACTTCCCGTGGATCACCAGCATGTCGCCGGAGATCCGCACCGTCGGCGACATGCTGCGCGACGCCGGGTACTACGCGGCGTACAAGGGCAAGTGGCATCTCACCAAGGAGTTCGAGACCGTCAACAAGCTCGGCGAGCCGCCGGTCAAGGTCTTCACCCGGGAGATGGAGAGCTACGGCTTCAACGACTACTTCGGCATCGGCGACATCATCGCCCACACGCAGGGCGGCTACCTGCACGACGGCGTCATCGCGTCGATGGGCGTGAGCTGGCTGCGCGGCAAGGGGCGCGAGCTCGCGGCCGAGGGCAAGCCGTGGTTCCTCGCGGTGAACCTGGTGAACCCGCACGACGTGATGTTCTACGACACCGATGCGCCCGCCACGCCGTTCCGGCCGGACCGAGGCCTCACGCAGCTGGCGCGCGACCCGGTCGACCCGCTGTACGCGAAGCAGTGGAGCTTCAACCTGCCGGCCAACCACGCCCAGGCGCTCGACGCGCCGGGCCGGCCGCCCGCGCATCGCGACTTCCTGCGCTCGCACGACGCGCTGGTCGGCGAGATCCCGAGCGAGCCGGCGCGCTGGCGCCGCCGGCACAACTACTATCTCAACTGCCTGCGCGACGTGGACCGCAACATCCAGTTGCTGCTCGCCGAGCTCGATGCGGCCGGGCTCACCGATCGCACGATCGTCGTCCTCACCGCGGATCACGGCGACATGGACGGCGCGCACCAGTTGCACGCGAAGGGCGCGGTCTCGTACCGCGAGCAGAACCACGTCCCGCTGATCATCGCCCACCCCGCGCATCCGGGCGGCAGGCGGTGCCGGGCGGTCACGTCGCATCTCGATCTCGCGCCGACGCTCGTCGGGTTCACCGGCATCGCGCCCGAGCGGCGCGCGGACATCGTCAAGGGGCTTCCCGGCAAGGACTTCTCCGGCCTGCTCGCGGCGCCGGAGCGGGCGGCGCCCGACGCGGTGCGCGAGGGAGCGCTGTTTAACTACAACATGTTCGCGTACCTCGACGGCGACTTCCTCTACAAGGCGGTCGCGCACCTGCAGAAGGGCGGCAAGCCGGACGAGCTGAAGGGCGCCGGCGTCGTGCCCGACGTGATGAAGCGCGGCGCGGTGCGCGCGATCTACGACGGCCGCTACGTCTTCGCGCGCTACTTCTCGCCGAAGCAGCACAACCGGCCGACCACGATCGAGGCGCTCTACCGCCTCAACGACGTGGAGCTGTACGACACCCAGGCGGACCCGCTGGAGATGAACAACCTCGCCGCGGGGACGCCGCGCAACCGGGAGCTGGTCGCCGCGATGAACGAGAAGCTGAACCGGCTCATCGACGCGGAGGTCGGCGAGGACCGCGGTCAGATGCTGCCGGGCGGCATCGACGCCGGATGGGAAGTGACGGCGGAGACGATGGCGCCGTGACGCCGCCTGCGGCCGCCGTGCGCGGGAACGCGCGGCGGCGCGGGGAGTCCAACGGCGACGATCCCAGCCCCGCGGAGCGCAGATGATCCTCACCACCACCCCCAGCATCGACGGCCGGCGCATCACGCGCTATCTCGGCGTGGTCGCCGGCGAGGCGATCCTCGGCGCCAACGCCTTCAAGGACCTCTTCGCGGGCATCCGCGATCTGGTCGGCGGCCGCTCGGCCACCTACGAGCGCGAGCTGCAACGCGCCCGCGACATCGCCATGGCCGAGCTCGCCGAGAAGGCGAAGGAGCTCGGCGCGAACGCCGTGGTCGGCGTGGACCTCGACTACGAGGTGCTCGGCCAGAGCAACGGCATGCTGATGGTGTCCGCGAGCGGGACGGCCGTCTTCTGCGAATAGGCACGCCCGTTGCAGGCGCACGCCAGCGCTCGCCCCGCCAGGGGCGAGGAACGATGGGGGAGCACACCTTGGCGGCCGGTGCCGACCTGGCCCGTCCGCCCCCACCGAGAGGAGCGCAAGCATGTCAGCCAGGACGCGAAGCTGTCTGCAGTGCCATGCCGAGACCCATCCGGGCCGGATCGAGGCGAGCGGCGAGGAGCGGTCGATCGGGGTGAGCCTGCATGAAATGCCGGTGCTGGAGTGCGCCAAGGGCCATCGCCAGTTCGTGAATCCCGAGTTCCCCCTGCCGCTGCTCAACCGACTGCTCGAGGAGGAGTCGCGGCTGCCCGCCGGGCAGGCGCGGCGCAAGCTGCTGGTAAAGCACTTCTACTGCCGGACGTGCGGCGCCGAGCTCGAAAAAACGCCCGCGGCGCGGCGGACGCTGCACGTGGACGTCGAGCTCGAGGGTGCGCCGGGCTTCGATGCCGACGTCTCGGTGCCGCTCTACCGGTGCCCCAAGTGCGGCGACGAACAGGTGCGCTCCTCGGACGACGTGTCCTCGTACACGCCCGTCGCGCTCGCCAATGCGTTCCGCACGGCGGGGATCGCGCACGGTTAGGTCCGGGCGCTAAGCGGCCACCAGGGGCACCAGCCTCCCGTCCTCGCGCTTCACCGCACGCGCCCGCTCGAGCTCGTGCACCAGCCACTCCGCGTACGCCTGCGGTGTCAGCGCGAGGTAGCGGCGATTGATGTCGCGCAGCATCGGCACCGCGTCGACGTAGCGCGGCAGGTCGTCGAGCGCGAGGCTGCGGCGCTCCAGCAGCGAGAAGGTGAGCATCACCTTGGCGCAGTTGCGCGCGATGCGGCTCGGGTCCTCCTCGAACCAGTGCAGCCGCGAGTACGCGCGGTCGAGCGCGGCCGCGACGTCGGTGAACGGCGCGCCGTGGCCCGGGATCACCCAGTCGAGGTCCAGCGCGCCGATGGCATCCAGCGTCGCGCGCGTCTCCGCGAACGTGGTCGCGCGGCCGGCCATCTGCGGAAACAGCACGCCGAACCCGTTCTCCCACAGCGCGTCGCCGGAGATGAGCACGCGCGCCTCAGGTGAATGGAACATCGTCGCGTAGGTGTCGTGGCCCGGCGCGGCGAGCACGTTCCAGTGGAAATCGCCGAGGCGCAGCACGTCGCCCGGCGCGAAGGTGTCGTCGAACTCGAAGCGCTCGGCGCGCTGGTCCGCGTAGGAGAGCAGCAGCGCCTCGTCGTCCCAGCGCGCGATGAAGGGCGCCTCGCCGACCGGCACGCTCACGCGGCAGGCGTGCCGGCGGCGGATGGCCGCGTTCCCGCCCATGTGATCGGAGTGGCAGTGCGTGTTCACCAGCCGTTCGACGCGCCGTCCGCCGAGGGTGCGGTCGATGAGCGCGAGCGTCTGGTCGGCGTGGGTCACGTAGCCGGAGTCGACCACCACCGGGCCGCTCGCGCCGTCGAGCACGACGTTGTTGGCGGAGAGCCAGCCGCGCTCCAGCACCTGGATGCCGCGCGGCAGCACGGTCAGCCCTTGCGGGCGGCGAGCTTCGCGATCACCGCGAGCTTGTCCTCGTCGGTGTAGCCGGACCAGCAGGCGATCTCGTCGATGGTGCGGAAGCAGCCTTCGCAGTAGCCGGTCTGCGCGTTCATGCGGCAGATGTTCACGCAGGGACTGGCGACGCCCTGCGTGCGGGGCGTCTGCGACGGATCGGCGCGACGGCGATCCGTGTTCACGCGGCCCTCTTGGCAGCCAGCGCGCGGGCCGCTTTCGACTGCGACTCGCGCCCGAGCTGCGCGCAGATGAACTGCCCCGCCTCGACCAGCTTCCCGAGGTCGATCCCCGTTTCGATGCCCAACCCGTCGAGCATGTACACCACGTCCTCGGTCGCGACGTTCCCCGACGCGCCCTTGGCATAGGGGCAGCCGCCCAGGCCGGCGACGGAGCTGTCCACCACCGCGATGCCCATCTCGAGCGACGCAAAGATGTTCGCGAGCGCCTGGCCGTAGGTGTCGTGCATGTGCACCGCGAGCATCTCGCGCGGGACGCCAGCGAGCACCGCGTCGAGCATGGTGCGCGTCGCGCCCGGCGTGCCGACGCCGATGGTGTCGCCGAGCGAGACCTCGTAGCAGCCGAGGTCCGTCAGGCGCATCGACACTTCGGCCACCGCGGCGGGCGCGACGGTGCCTTCGTAGGGGCAGCCGAGCACGCAGGACACGTAGCCGCGCACACGGACGCCGGCGTCGAGGGCCTTCCGCGCGACCGGACGGAAGCGGTCGAAGCTCTCGGCGATGCTGCAGTTGATGTTCTTCCGGCTGAACGACTCGGTCGCCGCGCCGAAGATGGCGATCTCCTCGACGCCGACCGCGAGCGCCGCCTCGAGACCCTTCTCGTTCGGCACCAGCACGGGATAGGAGACGCCCGGCCGGCGGCGGATGGCGCGCATCACCTCGGCGTGGTCGGCCATCTGCGGCACCCACTTGGGCGCGACGAACGCGGTCGCCTCGATCGACTTCACGCCGGCGTCGGCGAGGCGCTCGATGAGCTCGACCTTGACGGCGGTCGGGACCTGCTTCGGCTCGTTCTGGAGCCCGTCGCGCGGACCGACGTCGACGATGCGGACTTGCTGCGGCAGATTCATCCGGCGAGTCTACCGCAGCGCCTCGCGCACTGCCTCAGTAGCCCCGGCGCCGATCCACGCGGCCGGTAGGGGTTTCGCCGCGGTGGAAGCGGCGGATCTTGTCGGCGATCTGCGCGAGGCTTTCCTCGCGCAGCGTGATCGCCGAGACGTGCGGCGTCACGTCGATGCGCGGCTCCTGCCAGTACGGGTGGCGCTCGGGCAGCGGCTCGGTGTCGAACACGTCGAGCAGGGCGCCGGCGATGTGCCCGGATTCGACCGCCTCCAGCAGTGCGCGCTCGTCCACCAGCGGCCCGCGCCCCACGTTCACGACGTAGGCGCCGCGCGGCAGCTGGGCGAGGCGCTCGCGATCCAGGATGCCGCGCGTCGCCTCGGTCAGCGGCAGCGTGACGATCGCCACGCGCACGCCGGCGAGGAAGCCCGGCAGCGCGTCCGCGCCGGCGTGGAGCGTGATGCCCGCCGGACCGCGTCCGGACGCGGACCAGCCGTGCACCGGGAAGCCGAGCGCGGCGAGCCGCTGCGCGACCGCGCCGCCCATCTCGCCCAGGCCCATCACGCCGACGGGGAAATCGCGCTTGAAGCGCGGGGCGTGCTGCAGCCACTCGGCGCGGTCGTCCTGCTCCTCGTAGCGGTCGAACTGCCTGAACCAGCGCAGCACGGCATAGGTGCAGTAGTCGGCCATCTGCTCGGCCATGCCGCCGTCCTCGATGCGGAAGACGGGGAGGGCGGCATCGAGCGTGGGCACCGCGAGCAGCGCTTCGACCCCCGCGGCGAGGTTGAACACGGCGCGCACGCCGCGCACGCGCTCGAAGAGCGCCGCGGGCGGGACGACGCACGCGACGTACTCCGCCTCGCACGGCGGCGTCGCATCGGTCCAGAGCGTGACCTCGGCCTCGGGCAGCCGCGCCGCGAGACCCGCGGCCCACTTCTCCGCACCCTTGCCGGGAAAATAGACGACGACGCGCACGCGCGCTCCGGCTACTTCGCCGGCTCGAAGGCGATGAGCTCGGCGCCCTCCGCGACCTGCTCGCCGGCCGCGAAGAGGATCTCCTTCACGGTGCCGGCCGCGGGGGCGTTGATGGTGTGCTCCATCTTCATCGCTTCCATGATGACCAGCGGCGCGCCCTTCTCGACCGTCGCGCCAGCCTCCACCAGCACGGCGATCACCTTGCCGGGCATCGGCGCGGCGAGCCCGCCGCTGAGTGCGCCGGCCTCGACCTCGTGCAGCATCGGATCGTGCAGCTCGAAACCGTGACGCTCGCCGCCGACGAACACGTCGCGGCGCTGGCCCTGCGCGACCACCTCGCCGGAGAACGCGCGGTCGTCCAGCCACGCGCGCACGTGGCCGCCGGGGTCGCGATGCCCGCGCAGCGTGCGGCGCGCGCCGCCCAGCTCGATCTCGTAGCCGTCGTCGCGGTAGTGCACCGTCACCGCGACCTGCCGCTCGCCTTCCTTCAGCACGAAGACGTGGTGGTTGTCCTCGTTGAGGCGCCAGCCGTCGGACAGGCTCCAGGGCGAATGCGGATCGGCGGAGCCGGCCGCCGCCGCGCGCGCGTGGGCGTCGAGGCGCAGCAGCTCGTCCAGCACCACCAGCACGACGTGCGAGTCGCTCGCCGGGGTCGCGGTCGGGAACAGCACCTCGCGGTTGCGCTCGATGAGCCCGGTGTCGAGGTCGGCGTTCGCGAAGGCGGGCGAGGCGATCACGCGCTGCAGGAACGCGACGTTGGTGGTGAGGCCGACGATCTGCACCTGCGCCAGCGCGTCGCGCATGCGCGCGAGCGCCTGGGTGCGGTCCGCGTCCCAGACGATCAGCTTCGCGATCATCGGGTCGTAGTGCGGCGTGATCGCGTCGCCGGACGTGACGCCGGTGTCCACGCGCACGTGCGCCGAAGGCGCAGGCAGCGCGAGGTGCGCGATGGTGCCGGTCGCCGGCAGGAAGCCCTTGTCGGGGTCCTCGGCGTAGATGCGCGCCTCGATCGCGTGGCCGCGGAGGGCGAGCTGGCCCTGCAGCAGCGGCAGGCGCTCGCCCGCGGCGACGCGCAGCTGCCACTCGACGAGATCGAGGCCGGTGATCATCTCGGTGACCGGATGCTCCACCTGCAGGCGCGTGTTCATCTCCATGAAGTGGAAGGTGCCCGCGCCGGTTCCATCGGGCTCCGCGATGAACTCGACCGTGCCCGCGCCGACGTAGCCGATCGCCTTCGCCGCGGCGACCGCGGCCGCGCCCATGGCGTCGCGGCGCGACTGCGCCATGCCGGGCGCGGGCGCCTCCTCCAGCACCTTCTGGTGGCGCCGCTGCACCGAGCAGTCGCGCTCGAAGAGATGCACGCAGTGGCCGTGCGTGTCGGCGAACACCTGGATCTCGATGTGGCGCGGCCGGCGCAGGTAGCGCTCCAGCAGCACCGCGTCGTCGCCGAACGCGTTGATCGCCTCGCGCTTGCACGAGGCGAGCGCGGCGGGAAACTCCGCCGACGCCTCCACGATGCGCATGCCCTTGCCGCCGCCGCCGGCGGAGGCCTTGATGAGCAGCGGGTAGCCGATGCGGTCGGCCTCGCCGTGCAGCCAGTCCGGATCCTGGTTGTCGCCGTGGTAGCCGGGGACGAGCGGCACGCCCGCGCGCTCCATCAGCACCTTCGAGGCCGCCTTGAGCCCCATCGCGCGGATGGCGTCCGGCGGCGGGCCGATGAAGACCACGCCGGCCCGCGCGCAGGCCTCGGCGAAGTCCTCGTTCTCGGAGAGGAAGCCGTAGCCCGGGTGGATGGCCTGCGCGCCCGAGCGCTGCGCGGCCTCGAGGATGCGGTCGCCGCGGAGATAGCTCTCCTTGGGCGCGGCGGGGCCGATGCAGTAGGCCTCGTCCGCCTGCAGCACGTGCTGGGCCCGGGCGTCGGCTTCGGAATACACCGCCACGGTCGCGATGCCCATGCGGCGCGCCGTGCGGATGACGCGGCACGCGATCTCGCCGCGGTTGGCGATGAGGATCTTGCTGAACATCAGCGCCGGGCTTTCTTCGCCGGCTGCCGCGAGGTGCCCTTCGCAGGCGGCGTCGCCGACGGTTCCACCCACGCGGGCTTGCGCTTCTCCAGGAACGACCGGATGCCTTCCTTGCCTTCGGGCGACGCGCGCACGGTCGCGATGCGCGTCGCGGTGTCGTTGATCACGTCGTCGGTGACGGCGCGGTTCGCCACGGCGCGGATCAGGTCTTTCGTCGCCGCGAGCGCGTGCGGGCCCGCAGCCACGAGATGGCCCAGCAGCGCGTTCACCGTGCCGTCCAGCTCGTCGGCGACGCACAGCTCCTGCACCAGGCCGATGCGATACGCCTCGGCGGCGTCGAAGCGCTCCGCGGTGAGGAAGTACCGCCGCGCCAGGCGCTCGCCGATCGCCGCCGCCACGTACGGCCCGATCGTCGCGGGGATGAGGCCGAGCTTGACCTCGGAGAGGCAGAACTCGACGTCGTAGGTGGCCACCGCGATGTCGCAGGCGGCCACGAGCCCCATGCCGCCGGCGAACGCCGGCCCGTGCACGCGCGCGACCGTGGGCTTGGAGAGCGTGGCGAGCCGGTTCAGCATGCGCGCGAGCGCGAGCGCGTCGGCGTGGTTCTCCTCGAACCCGTAGCCGGCCATCTTCTTCATCCAGTTGAGATCCGCGCCGGCGCAGAACGCGGGGCCGTGGCCGGCGAGCACGACGGCGCGCACCGCCTTGTCGGCTTCGAGCGCATCCAGCGCCGCCGTCATTTCCGCGATCATCGTCTCGTTGAATGCGTTGCGCACGTCCGGCCGGTTCATCCACAGGATGCCGATGCCGTTGCGCGTCTCGACCTGCAGGGTGGTCCAGGCGGGGGCGGATTTCTTTTTCATCGGGGGAGTTCACCTACCTCGTGAAGCGTTTCGCGACCTCCTCGAGCATGACCTCGGTCGCGCCGCCGCCGATCGCGAGGATCCGGGCGTCGCGCACGAGCCGCTCGATGGCCGTCTCGCGGATGTACCCCATGCCGCCGTGGAACTGCTGGCACGCGTACATCACCTCGTTGACCAGCTCGCCGGTCAGGGCCTTCAGCATGGACACCTCCCGCACGCAGTCGCGTCCCTGATCGACCAGCCACGCGCAATGATAGAGGAACTGCCGCGCGGCCTGCGTACGGGCATCGAGCATCGCCAGGCGCTGGCGGATGGCCTGCTTGTCGAAGAGCACGCCGCCGAATGCCTTGCGGTTCATCACCCAGTCGAGGGTGAGGCGCAGCGCGGTCTCGGCGTGGCCGACGGCCATCGCGCCCAGCGCGATGCGCTCGGTCTGGAAGTTCTTCATGATGGCGTAGAAGCCGCCGTTCTCCTCGCCGAGGAGGTTCGCGGCGGGCACGCGGCACTCCTCGAACACGAGCTCCGCGGTGTCGGACGAAAGCCAGCCCTGCTTCTTCAGGGCGCGGCCGACGCGGAAGCCCGGCGTGCCCTTCTCGACGATGAACATCGAGATGCCGCGCGAGCCCTTCGCGTCGGGGTCGGTACGCGCGGCGACGAAGTAGAGATCGCCGTGCACGCCGTTGGTGATGAACATCTTCGAGCCGTTCAGCACCCAGTGATCGCCGTCGCGCCGCGCGCGCGTGCGCATGCCCGCCACGTCGGACCCGGCGTCGGGCTCGGTCACCGCCACCGCGGTCACCACCTCGCCGCTGATCACCTGCGGCAGCCAGCGCTCCTTCTGCGCCGGCGAGCCGGCGTTGACGAGGTGCGGGCTCGCCATGTCGGTGTGCACGAGCACGGTGATGACGAAGCCGCCGAACGTCGAGCGCGAGAGCGCTTCCTGGAACACCGTCGCGGTCATCGCGTCGGCGCCCGCGCCGCCGTAGGCCGGGTCGTAGGTGATGCCGAGCAGGCCCATGCGGCCGAGCTTCCGCAACACCTCGCGCGGCGTGCAGCCCGCCTCCTCCCACGCCTCGCCGTGGGGCTCGACTTCCTCCGCGATGAAGCGCGCCACCTGCTCGCGCAGGCGCAGGTGCTCCTCGGTGAGGTAGATGGATTCGTTCATTGGGGGGTCCAGACCACGATGTCGTCGGTTGCATAGAGCGCGCAGTCGGGCGCGTTCCTCCGGCACGCCCACATCGCCTTCTCGGGGGCGTGCTCGTCGCGCGCGGTCCAGGTGCAGACGCGCCCGGTGCGCGACATCGCGAAGGCCTTCGGGCCGCGGTCGGCGAGGTAGCGCTCGTACTGCTCGCGGCATGCCGGCGGGCCGGGCAGCGCCGCGACGTCGCTCGCCGGGGCGAAGCCGCTGCCGGCGGGCGCCGAGAACGCGAGCCCGCGCGCCTCGAGGAAGTCGATCACCTGCGGCAGCCACCGCGCCATGCCCTCGGGGTGGACCATCACCTCGTGGCCGTCGGCGCCGACGGCGTCGAGCATCAGCAGCTCGGCCGGCCCGCCCTTCGCGCGAAAGGCCTCCAGCGCGTCGCGCACCACCGGCGGCGGAAAGACGCGGTCGTTGTCCGCGTAGACCCAGAGCTGCGGCGGGGTGCCGGGCTTCGCCAGCGATCCGTACGCGGCGATCATCGCCGCCGGCCAGCACGCGCTGCCCGCATCGCCGCCGACGCGCAGGCCCGCGGCGAAGGTCACGATCGCGCGCACGCCGGGGCGCGGCGCGGCGCCATACGCGACCGCCGCCATGCCGCCCGCGGAGTTGCCCATCACCACGATGCGCGACGCGTCCACGTCGCGCCGGCCGGTGAGCGCCTCGACCGCGCCGGCCACGTCCTCGCCGTCGCGCCGCGCGTACGCCGCGAGGTCGCAGGTGGTTCGCGGCAGCATGCCGTCGGAGCCTGCGAAGCCCCGGCGCATCGGCACGGCCACCATCCAGCCGCGCTTCACGAACTCGTGTGCCAGCGTCGGGTAGCGCACGCGCCCGCGCTCCAGCGCGATGGCGACGTTGTCCGACGGCTTGCCGTGATTGATCACCAGCAGCGGGAACGGCCCGGGACCGGCCGGCCTGAAGAGCGTGGTCTCCAGCTCGTACATCGTCCCGTGCAGGCGCAGGCGGACGACCTCCTCGTTCAGCCTCGCGTTGAGGGCGGCGGCCGGCGCGGACGCGCCCCACAGGAGCGCGAGCGCCAGCACCGCGCGTGCCAGCGCCCCGGCGCCGCGTGCCGCGCTACATCCGGAAGACACCGAACTTCGTGTCCTCTGCCGGGGCGTTGAGCGCCACGGACAGCGCGAGACCGAGGACGCGGCGGGTGTCCTGCGGCGCGATCACGCCGTCGTCCCAGAGGCGTGCGGTGGCGTAGTAGGGATGGCCCTGCCGGTCGTACTGCTCGAGGATCGGCCGCTTGAAGGCTTCCTCCTCCTGCGCCGACCAGGTGCCGCCCTTCGCCTCGATGTTGTCGCGGCGCACGGTGGCGAGGACGCTGGCCGCCTGCTGGCCGCCCATCACGCTGATGCGCGCGTTGGGCCACATCCACAGGAACCGCGGCGAGTAGGCGCGGCCGCACATGCCGTAGTTGCCGGCGCCGTAGGAGCCGCCGATGATCACCGTGAACTTCGGCACGCGGGTGGTGGAGACGGCGGTCACCATCTTCGCGCCGTCGCGGGCGATGCCGCCGGCCTCGTACTTCTTGCCCACCATGAAGCCGGTGATGTTCTGCAGGAAGACCAGCGGAATGCCGCGCTGGCTGCACAGCTCCACGAAGTGCGCGGCCTTCTGCGCCGACTCGGCGTAGAGGATGCCGGTGTTGGCGACGATGCCGACCGGGTAGCCCCAGATGTGCGCGAAGCCGGTGACCAGCGTCGTGCCGTAGTTCTGCTTGAACTCGTCGAGCTCGGAGGCGTCCACGATGCGCGCGATGACCTCGCGCACGTCGTAGGGCTTGCGGGTGTCGACCGGAATCACGCCGCCGAGCTCCTCGGGCGCGTAGAGCGGCTCGCGCGGCGGGCGCAGGTCGAGGCCCACCCGCTTGGTGCGGTTCATGTCGCCGACGATGCGCCGCGCGATGGCGAGCGCGTGCTGGTCATTCACCGCGTAGTGGTCGGCGACCCCCGACTGGCGCGTGTGCACGTCGGCGCCGCCGAGTTCCTCGGGCGTGACCACTTCGCCCGTTGCGGCCTTCACCAGCGGCGGTCCGCCGAGGAAGATGGTGCCCTGGCCCTTGACGATGACGGTCTCGTCGCTCATCGCCGGCACGTAGGCGCCGCCGGCCGTGCACGAGCCCATCACCACGGCGATCTGCGGAATGCCCGCCGCCGACATGTTGGCCTGGTTGTAGAAGATGCGCCCGAAGTGGTCGCGGTCGGGGAACACGTCCTCCCAGCGCGGCAGGTTGGCGCCGCCGGAGTCGACGAGGTAGAGGCACGGCAGGTGGTTCTGCCACGCGACTTCCTGCGCGCGCACGTGCTTCTTCACCGTCATCGGGTAGTAGGTGCCGCCCTTCACCGTCGCGTCGTTGGCGACGACCACGCACTCGCGTCCGGCGATGCGGCCGATCCCGGTAATGACCCCGGCGCTGGGCGCCTCGTTGTCGTACATGTCGAGCGCGGCGAGCTGCGACAGCTCGAGGAACGGCGAGCCCGGATCGAGCAGCGTGCGCACGCGCTCGCGCGGCAGCAGCTTGCCGCGCGCCACGTGCTTCGCGCGCGCGGCCTCACCGCCGCCCAGCGAGGCCTCGGCGACCTTGCGCCGCAGATCGTGCACCAGCGACTCCATCGTGGAATGGGCCGCGCGGAACTCGGCGCTGCGCGGATTGACGCTCGACTTGATGGCGGGCATGCGGCGGCGTGGGGCGTGGGTCCGGCGGGCATTGTAGCCGCCACGGGGCCGGGCCGACGTTTGTATCGCGCGTTTGTCCTGTGTCAACAAGCGCCGGTCGGACGGCGCTACCTTGGATTCAGGTTCCGGATGCGGGAGGGAGCGATGGCGAAGGCGAGCGAACGAGGCGTCACCGAGCCGACACCGCGCGTGCGCGCGCTGCTGGCCGAGATCGCGCAGCTGGTCGACGGGCTCGCCCGCAACGGCGGCGATGCGCGGGTGGACCTGCGCAGCCCGCCCCTGACGCCGCCCGAGCGCACCGAGCTGGAAGAGGCGCTCGGGCGCGGCGCGGTGTGCGCGCACGTGAACGCGGCGCGCAAGACCGACGTGCGCGAGACCCACTTCCCGGGGGTATGGTGGGTCACCCACCACGACGAGGGCGGGACGGTCGTCGCCGAGTTCATCGAGGTGTGCGTCGTGCCGGAGATCCTGGCCACGCCGCCGGAAGACATCGCGCGCGGGCTGGCCGAGCTGCGCGCGCGCACGGCAGCGGGCGGCGCGTGGAGCGGGGCCGGACCACGCGCCTGACGCCCGCCGGAAGCGCGGGGGAAGCATCCCCCGTTGACCCCCGGGTCGGAGGCATCCGGGGGTGATGCGGTACGAAGCGAGCCGGGCGGCAGCGAAGACCCGGCCGCGGGAAGGAGGGCTCGATGGAAGACGCACTCAAGCGTCTGCTGGAAGCCGAAGCGCGGGCCGATGCCGAGGTCACGCGGGCTAGCGCGGAGCGCGAGCGCATCATCCAGGCTGCGCTGGAACAGGCGCGGGTCGCGCGCGAGCAGTTCGCCGCGGGCGTCGCCGATCTGCGCGCGCCGTATCTCGCCCAGGCGGAGGATCGCGCCGCGCAGGCGATCGCCGAGCTGCGCCGCAAGTACGACGAGCGCGGGCGCATGCTGCGCAGCCAGGCCGAGGCGCGCGAAGAGGCGGCCATCGACGCGGCGCTCGCCGTCCTGCTCGATCCGCGGCGGGGCTAGGAGCCGACCGCCATGCTCGGTGCGCGCGCCTCGCGCCCCTACCTCAACACCCGCGTGTCGCTGCTCTCGGAGCGGCTGCTGCGCCCCGGCGATCTGGACCGTGCGGTGGATGCGCCGCTCGACGACCTCGCCGGCCTGCTCGAGCGCATGCGCGCTGCGTCCCTCGCGGCCGGCGACTCGGACGAGCTGCCGCGGTCCATGGAGCAGCGGCGGCTCGCGGTGCTGCTCGGCGAGATCCTCGTGCTCTCCCGTCCGCTGACGAAGCCGTTCCGCGCGTTCCTGCTGTACTGGACGCAGTCGCTCGAGCTCTTCAACCTCAAGGCGATCCTGCGCGGACGGCTGGCGGGCGAGCCCGCCGAGGCGGTGCGCGGGGAGCTCCTCGACATGGGCCCGTTCGCGGTGCTGCCGGTGGAGGCGCTGGTGCGCGCCGACACGCCCGCGGAGGTGCTGCGCCTGCTCGACGGCACCCCGTACGCGGAGATCGCCAGCCAGGCGCGCCGCGTGCTCGAGCAGGGCCGCGACCTCTTCTTCCTCGACACGACGTTCGACCGGCGCTTCTACGGCGGGCTGGTGCGCCGTGCAGGCGAACTGGAGACCGCGGACCCGGCCGCGTTCCGGCGGCTGATGTCCGCCATCGTGGACGGCACCAATCTCGTCTGGCTCGCGCGCTACCGGTTCGTGTACGGGCTGCCGGCGGCGGAGACCTACTACCTGCTGATTCCCGCCGGGTACGCGCTGGCGAGCCGCCACCTCAAGGCGCTCGCCGCCACCGCCTCGCTCGAGGAGATGGTCCGCACGGTGCCGCAGCCCTTCGCGCGCGAGCTCGCCGGCGTGCAGAGCATCGCGGCGCTGGCCGAGCGCATCGATGCCCTGCGCGACCGCGTGGCGCGCCAGGTGCTGCGGCGCTCGTCCTCCGGCTTCCTGCGCGCGTTCGCGTACCTGCTGCTGCGCGGCCGCGACCTCGCGCGCATGCGCGGCGTGGTGAAGGCGAAGCAGCTCGGCCTGCCCGACGCGCTCACGCGCGCGGCCCTCGGCGCGGAGGCGGTCCATGCTTAAGCCGCTGCCGATGCGTCAGGTCTCGCTGTGGCTGGTGCGCGAGGACGCGCCCGCGGCCTCGCTCGCGCTGGCCGAGCTCGGCACGTTCCGGCCGGACCTCGAGGCGAGTGCCGCGCTGGAGCTGCCGGACGCGGCGGAGAAGCGCTATCGCGAGGCCTATCTCTCCGCGCGCAGCCACCTCGACCGCATCTGCGCATTGTGCGAAGGGCAGCCCGAGGGACGCGTGCCGCCCGTTCCGCAGCCGGTCTCGCACGCGGCGCTCGACGCGCTCGATGCGCGCCTCGGCGTGCTGTGGAACGAGACCTTCGCCGCCGCCGAGGCGATCCGCACGGCGGAGGACGAGCGCGCGCGCACGGTGCAGCTGCTCGGCACGCTCGCGACCTTCGCCGGTCTCGACGTCGACCTCGGCACGCTGCTGAAGGAGCGGCGCTTCCTCGACGTGCGCCTCGGGACCGTGCCGGCGCAGAACGTGGGCCGGCTGCGCGAGGCGCTGACGCTCGCCGGCTTCGTGCTCGACACGTTCGGCGCCGAGGAGACCGCGACGCGCGTGGTCGTGGTCGGCCCGGCGGGCCGCGAGACGCAGATCGCGTCACTGCTCGCCACCGCCGGCTGGCACGGCATCGACGTGCCCGCGGACCTGCGCACGCATCCGGACACCGCGCGCGGCGTGCTCGACCGCCGCCTCGCCGCGCTCGACGCGGAGATCGCCGCGAAGCGGGCCGCCGCGCGCGAAGCGCTGCACGCGCACTGGCAGGAGCTCGAGGCCGCGGCCACGACGCTCGAGCTGGCGCGGCCGTACGCGGAGATGGTCGAGCGCGCCCTGCGCGGCCGCGGCGGCCTCACGCAGATCACCGGCTGGGTGCCGAAGCGCGACGAGGCGAGGCTCACGGCCGCGGTCGCCACGGCGATGAAGCGCCCGTACCTCCTGCGCTGCCGCGATCCGGAACCGGGCGAGCGCTCGCGCGTGCCTTCGGTGGTGCAGCAGCCGGAGCTGCTGCGCGGCTTCGCCGAGCTCGTGCACACCTACGGCGTGCCGCGCTACGGCGAGATCGATCCCACCGCGATCTTCGCCGTCTCGTTCGTGCTGATGTTCGGGATGATGTTCGGCGACCTCGGCCAGGGCGCGGTGCTCGCCGCCGCCGGCCTGGCGCTGCGCGGCCGGCTCGCGTCGGCGCGCGTGCTCATGGTGTCGTGCGGCGTCGCCTCGATGGTCTTCGGCGTGCTCTACGGCAGCGTGTTCGGCTTCGAGCACTGGCTGCACCCGGTATGGATGTCGCCGCTCGCCGATCCGCTGCGCATGCTCGCGGTCGCGGTGTGGTGGGGCATCGGGTTCATCGCGCTGGCATCGCTGGTGCGCATCCACAACCTCTACGTCGCGCACGGCGTGGAGGCGGCGCTCGCGGATGCCGGCGGCGTCGCCGGGCTGGTGCTGTACCTCGGCGCGGTCGCCGGCCTCGTCGGCGTGCTGCGCGGCGGCGACTTCGGGCCCCTCCCTGCGACGGCGATGGTGCTCGGCGCCGGCGCAATCTTCACGCACGCCTACCGCGAGCAGCACGGGCCGGTGGCCGAGCGCGCGCTGGTCGCCTTCATCGAGACGTTCGAGGCGCTGATCGGCTTCTTCGCCAACACGCTCTCGTTCATGCGCGTCGGCGCCTTCAGCCTCAACCACGTCGCGCTGGCGGCGGCGGTGTTCGCCATCGCCGGGATGATGGAGGGCGCGGCGCACGTCGCGGCGATCGTGGTGGGCAACGTCTTCATCATGGTGCTGGAGGGCGCGATCGTCGCGATCCAGGCCCTGCGGCTCGAGTACTACGAAGGCTTCTCGCGGTTCTTCAGCGGCGACGGGCGCGAGCTGCGTCCGC
>CAZKHE010000079.1:0-20394 GCA_964552535.1 uncultured Enterobacteriaceae bacterium
TCACCCCCGTCAACGACGCCCCGGTCGCGGTCGACGACACAGCCTCGGGGAACGAAGACACCGCCATCAACGGGTCGGTCCTCGGCAACGATACGGACGTCGAGGGCTCGCCGCTGACCGCCGTGCTGGTCACCGGCCCGGCCAACGGCAGCCTGGTGCTCAATGCTGACGGCACCTTCACCTACACCCCGAACGCGAACTTCAACGGCACCGATACCTTCACGTATCGGGCCAACGACGGCACGGCGGACTCCAACGTCGCGACGGTGACCATCACCGTCACCCCCGTCAACGACGCCCCGGTCGCGGTCGACGACACAGCCTCGGGGAACGAAGACACCGCCATCAACGGGTCGGTCCTCGGCAATGACACCGACCTCGAAGGGTCGCCGCTGACCGCCCTGCTGGTCACCGGCCCGGCCAACGGTTCCCTGACCCTCAACGCGGACGGGACGTTCACCTACACCCCGAACGCCGACTTCAATGGCACGGACACGTTCACCTACCGCGCCAACGACGGAACGGCGGACTCGAACGCCGCCACCGTGACCATCACGGTCACCCCCGTCAACGATGCGCCAGTCGCGGTCGACGACACGGCCTCGGGCAACGAAGACACCGCGATCAACGGGTCAGTCCTCGGCAATGACACCGACGTGGAAGGCTCGGCACTCACTGCGAGCTTGGTAACCGGTCCGGCCAACGGCAGCCTGGTGCTCAATGCCGACGGGACGTTCAGCTACACCCCGAACGCGAACTTCAACGGCACCGATACTTTCACGTATCGCGCCAACGACGGCTCGGCAGACTCCAACGTCGCCACGGTCACCATCACCGTGACTGCGGTCAACGATGCGCCCGCCGTCGCCAACGCGATCCCGAACCAGAACGCCACCGAGGACGCGGCGTTCAACTTCCAGTTCGCCGCGAACACCTTCGCCGACGTCGACGTCGGCGACACGCTGACCTACGCGGCGCAGTTCAATGGCGGCGGCGCCCTCCCAGCGTGGCTCAGCTTCGACCCGGTCACGCGCACGTTCTCCGGCACCCCGGGCAATGCCGACGTCGGTACGATCGCCATCGACGTGACCGCCGACGACGGCAACGGCGGCACGGTGACCGACACCTTCAACCTCGTTGTGGCCAACGCGAACGATGCGCCGACGGTGGCCAACGCGATTCCGAACCAGAACGCCACCGAGGACGCGGCGTTCAACTTCCAGTTCGCTGCGAACTCCTTCGCCGACATCGACGTCGGCGACACGCTGACCTACTCGGCGCAGCTCAATGGCGGCGGCGCCCTCCCGGCCTGGCTCAGCTTCGACCCGGTCACCCGGACCTTCAGCGGCACTCCAGCCAACGGCGACGTCGGATCCTTCTCGGTCGACGTCATCGCCGAGGACGGCAACGGCGGCACCGTCACCGACACCTTCGTCATCAACGTGGCCAACGTGAACGACGCGCCGTTGGCGACCAACGACAGCTACGTCACCAGCGAGGACACCGCGCTGAACATCGCCTCGGGCGTCGGCGTGCTCGCCAACGACGTGGACGTCGACGGCCCGAGCCTGTCCGCCGTCCTGGTCGCCGGCCCGTCCAACGGCACGTTGACCCTCAACGCCGACGGCAGCTTCAGCTACACCCCGAACGCCAGTTTCAACGGCACCGACTCGTTCACGTATCGGGCAAACGACGGTTCCCTGAGCTCCAACGTCGCCACCGTGAACATCACCGTCAACGCGGTCAACGACTCGCCGGTCGCGGCGAACGACTCCGCGGGCGGCGACGAGGATACGGCGATCACCGGCTCGGTCCTGGGCAACGACACCGACGTCGAGGGCTCGCCCCTCACCGCAGCGCTCGTGGCCGGACCGGCCAGCGGCACACTGGTCTTCAACCCCGACGGCACGTTCACCTACACCCCGAACGCCAATTTCAACGGCACCGACACCTTCACCTACAGCGCCAACGACGGCGCGGCGAACTCGAACGTCGCCACCGTAACGCTCACGGTCAATCCGGTGAACGACGCACCGGTGGCGGTCGACGATTTCTTCACCATCAACGAGGATGATCCGCTCGCGATCCCGGCGCCCTTCGCCCTGTTGACCGGCAACGACTTCGATGTGGACGGTGACGTCCTCACCGTGTTCTCCGCCGGCAGTGTCACCAACGGATCCCTCAGCCTCGGCGGGGGCAACCTCATCTTCACCCCGACGGCGGACTACAGCGGGCCCGCTTCGTTCAGGTACAACATCACCGACGGAAACGGCCGCGTCGCGTCCGCGACCGTGCACATCAACGTCCTGCCCGTCGACGACGCCAGCGTCCTCGCGCCCGACGCGCCGACCGTCGACGAAGACACGACGCTGAACGGCAACGTCCTCGCAAACGACGTCGACGTCGACAATGCGCTCGACATCGTGTCCTTCGAGGTGAATGCGGTCTCCTACGCGCCGGGATCGACCGTTGCGATCGCGGGCGCCGGTACCTTTACGCTGCAGGCGAACGGCGACTACCAGTTCGACCCTGTGGCGGACTACCACGGGCCGGTGCCCGTGGTGACGTACACCACCAATACCGGCACGGCGTCGACGCTCACCATCACCGTCGCTCCGGTAAACGATGCACCGGTGGCGGTCGACGACTTCTTCACCATCAACGAGGATGAACCGCTCACGATCCCGGCGCCCTTCGCCCTGTTGACCGGCAACGACTTCGATGTGGACGGTGACGTCCTCACCGTGTTCTCCGCCGGCAGTGTCACCAACGGATCCCTCAGCCTCGGCGGGGGCAACCTCATCTTCACCCCGACGGCGGACTACAGCGGGCCCGCTTCGTTCAGGTACAACATCACCGACGGAAACGGCCGCGTCGCGTCCGCGACCGTGCACATCAGCGTCCTGTCCGTCGACGATGCCAGCGTCCTGACTGTCGACACAGCGGCGACCGCCGAAGACGTTGCGGCGACCGGCAACGTCCTCGCCAACGACACGGACATCGACTCGACCCTGGCCGTCGCGACCTTCGAATTCGGCGGCACCACGTACGCCGCGGGCGCGACCGCCAACGTGGCGAGCGTGGGCGCCCTCACCATCCAGGCGAACGGCGCGTACACCTTCGTCCCGGCCGCGAACTACACCGGCGCGGTACCGGTGGCAACCTACACGACCAACACCGGTTCCTCTTCCACGCTGACGATCACCCTCACTGCCGTCAACGACGCCCCCGTGAACGGCGTGCCGGCCCTCGGCCAGTCCATGGAACAGGACACGACGCTCGCCTTCAACGCGGGCAACGGCAACCTGCTCTCGGTCGCGGACATCGACGTCGGCGCGGCGCCGCTGCAGGTCACGCTCACGGCCGTGAACGGGCTGATCTCGCTGGCCGGCACTACCGGCCTGACCTTCCCCGTCGGAGATGGCACCAGCGACGTCACCATGACGTTCTCCGGCTCCGCATCCGCCGTGAATGCGGCGCTCAACGGGCTCACGTTCACCCCGACCGCCGGCTACGTCGGCGCGGCGTCGATCCAGATGGTCACCACCGACCTTGGGTCCACGGGCGCAGGCGGCGCGCTCGGCGACACCGACACCATCGCCATCAACGTGACCAGCACGGCGCCCGACGTGGTCGCGGTGAGCGCGAGCTCGGCCAACGGCGGCTACGGCATCGGCAGCACCATCACGGTCACGGTGGCCTTCGACCAGGCGGTGATCGTGAATACTGCGGGCGGCGTTCCGACGCTGCTGCTCGAGACCGGCGCGACCGACCGCGTGGCCACCTACGTGGCCGGTTCCGGCACCGATACGCTCACGTTCACCTACGTCGTGCAGACGGGGGACGTGTCGCCCGATCTCGACTACCTTGCAACCGACGCGCTGGTCCTCAACGGCGCCACCATCCGCAACGCCTTCAACGACGACGCGGCATTGCTGCTTCCCGCGGTCGGCGGCGCGAATTCCATCGCGGGTCAGAAGGCCATCGTGGTCGACGGCGTACGCCCGACGGCGACCATCGTCGTGGCGGATACAGCGCTGCAAGCCGGGGAGACGTCCCTCGTCACGATCACGTTCAGCGAAGCGGTCACCGGCTTCACCAATGCCGATCTCACGGTGGCCAACGGCACGCTTGGCGCCGTGTCCTCGGCTGACGGGGGCGTCACCTGGACGGCGACGTTCACGCCGGCGGTGGGCATCACCGACCCGACCAACCTGATCACGCTCGCCAATGCCGGCGTGGCAGATGCCTTCGGCAACATGGGTGCGGGCACCACCAGCTCGAACAACTACGCCATCGACACGCAGCGGCCGACGGCGAGCGTGTCGGTCGCTGACACGGCGCTGGCCGCCGGTGAAACGACGACCGTCACCATCGCCTTCAGCGAGGCGGTGACCGGCCTCACGGTGGCCGACTTCACGGTGGCCAACGGCACGCTGAGCGCCCTGTCGAGCGCCGACGGCGGCGTCACCTGGACCGCGACGCTCACGCCGGCCGCGAACGTCACCGACGCGACCAACGTCATCACGTTGGACAATGCCGGGGTGCAGGATGCCGCCGGCAACACCGGCACCGGCACCACCGACTCGAACAACTACGCCATCGACACGCTGCGCCCGACCGCCACCGTCCTGGTCGCCGACACGCTGCTGCTCGCCGGCGAGACCTCGCTGGTCACCATCACGTTCAGCGAGGCGGTGAGCGGCCTCACCCTGGCCGACCTCAACGTGGCAAACGGCAGCCTGACCGGCCTGTCCTCCGTGGACGGCGGACTCACCTGGACGGCGACCCTGACGCCGACGGCGGGCGTGACGGATCCGACGAACCTCGTCACGCTGGACGACACCGGCGTGACCGATGCGGCGGGCAACGCCGGGGCCGGGACCACGGACTCCAACAACTACGCCATCGACACGGGCCGCCCGACCGTCGTGTCGGTCGCCGTGCCCGCCGACGGCGTGTACGTCGCCGGCCAGACCCTCGAGTTCGTCGTCACGCTCGACGAAGCGGTGATCGTCGACACCACCGGCGGGACGCCCCGCATCGCGGTCAGCCTGGACACGGGCGGCGTCGTCTACGCGGACTACGTGGCCGGTTCCGGCACCTCCGCGCTGGTGTTCCGCCTCGTGGTGGCGCCCGGTCAGCTCGACATGACGGGCATCACGCTCGGCACCGCGATCGACCCGAACGGCGCGACGCTGCGCGACGCGTCGGGCAATGACGGCAACGCGGCCCTCAATGCGGTGGCGCCGACCGCGAACGTCCGCGTCGATGCGGTCGCCCCGCAGGCGACCTCGCTCGCTCGCACCGATGGCGATCCCGCGCAGGGCGCCAGCGTGCGCTTCACCGTCACGTTCAGCGAAGCGGTGGCCGGCGTGGACGCCGCCGACTTCGCCCTCGCCGTCAGCGGGACGGCCACCGGCACCATCGGGACGGTGACCGCCATCGACGCCCGCACCTACGTCGTGAGCGTCGACGGGGTCGGCGGCATCGGCACCCTGGGACTCAATCTCGACGCGGCCGGTACCGGCATCGCGGATGCGGCCGGCAACCTGATCGTCGGCGGCTTCGTGGGCGAGCAGTACTCGCTGGTCGCGCCGCCGGCAACCCCGGACAGCCTGGTGCAGCCGGCAGCGGTCGAGCCGATCGACCGCTTCGCCTTCCGCCCGCTGCCCGGTCCGTCCTACGAGCCGCCGTTCGACCCCAGCGAGTTCGTTGCACCCGCGGTGCGCGAGTCGCAGATGGTGCGCGCGGCGCAGGCGCGATCGCTCGCCGGCGTGCGCACGGTCAACGACGTGGCCGAGATCCGCGCCGAGTCCCTCGGCGCGGGACTCGGCCTCGACCGCGTGCTCTACGTGCTGCCGGCGGTCGCCGAGGTGCAGAGCGAGATCGAGCTGGCGCAGGCCCGAGTCGCGAGCCAGTTCGACTCCACGGCGATCGGCGCGCTCACGCTGTTCAACGACCTCGCTCCGTTCGCGTCCGGCGAGGCCGCCGCACGAGGCTCCGTCGCCCAGGGTCCGGACGGCCCCGAGGCGGCGCGCATCGTCGAGGCAGCCCCCTCTCCCCAGGCCGACGCCTCGGCCGCGCTGGCGGCATTGCTCGCCTCGCGTGGCGCCGATACAGTCCCCGCAGGCAAAGTTGCCGCAGGCGCGCCCTCGTTCAGTGCCCAACTGAAGGACGCTGCCGCTAAAATGCGGCCCGTGCCGCTGTCCGGCACGGGAGTCGCCCGCGCCGCCTGATCGAGTTTCGGGCCGTCGCGTCTCGAGGACTGATGATGCACAAGAACCAGAACGCGCGGCTCGAGCCGCGCCGGATTGTCGCGCTGGGGGTGTCGCTGGTCCTGGCAGGCTGCGCCGTCACGCCGCAACCGCTCACCGATCGCGAGGTGCGCGAGCGCTTCACCGCCGACCAGTACCTCATCTACGCCGAGCAGGAGCCGATCACCGGCCCCATCGACCTCAACACGGCGATCGCGCGCGCGCTCAAGTACAACCTCGACTATCGCCTCAAGCTCATGGAGCGGGCGCTGGCCGAGGGCCTGTGGGACGTGTCGCGCTACGACATGCTGCCGCGCCTGGTGGCCTCGGCCGGATACACCACGCGCAGCAACGAGGCGGGCGGCACCAGCGTCAGCATCCTCGACGGGCGCGAGACGCTGTCGCCGTCCACCTCGGTGGAGCGATCGCGCTGGCTCGCGAACGCCGAGTTCTCCTGGAACCTCCTCGACTTCGGCGTCTCGTACTACCGGGCGAAGCAGCTCGCGGACGAGACGCTCATCTCGGAGGAGCGCCGGCGGCGCGTCATCCAGAACATCGTTCAGGACGTGCGCGCGGCGTACTGGCGGGCCGCCGGCGCGCAGCGCCTCTCCCGGCAGACCGACGAACTGCTCGAGCGCGTCCGCGACGCACTCGAGAAGTCGCGGCAGGCGGAGTCGCAGGGCCTCATGCCGCCCACGCAGGCGCTCGCCTACCAGCGGGCCCTGCTCGATGCGACCACGCTGCTCAACATCCGCCGCCAGGAGCTCGCGTTCTCCAAGCGCGAGCTCGCCGCGCTGATGAACGTCACGCCCGGCACCGACTTCGAGCTCGCCGACGAGACCGAGCTCGCCCTGCCGCGCCCGCCGCGCAATGTCGGCGAGCTGGAGGAGATCGCGCTGGAGAACCGTCCCGAGCTGCGCGAGGAGGACTACCGCAAGCGCATCTCCGCCGCGGAGACGCGCCGCGCGCTGCTCTCCATCCTCCCCGGCATCAGCCTCGACACCGCCTATCGCTACGACTCGAACAAGTACCTCTACAACAACTCCTGGGCGGAAGGCGGCGTGCGCGTGTTCGCGAACCTGCTGCGCTTCGCCGCGTACCCGGCCATCGACCGCGCGAACCAGGCGCGTCTGCAGGCCGACGACGCGCGCCGGACCGCCCTGTCGATGGCGGTGATCACGCAGGTGCGCGTGGCGGTGCAGCGCTACGAGCTCTCGCTCGTGGACCTCGAGCTCGCCGACGAGGCTGCGAAGGTGGACGAGCGCCTCGCGCAGTACGCCCGCGCGGCCCTCACCACCCGCGTCGATGCCGAGCTCGAAGTGATCCGCACCGAGTCGCGCGCGATGATCGCCCGCTACCAGCGCTTCGCGTCGTACGCGACGGCGCAGGTGGCGTACGCGCGCATCATGAACTCGCTCGGGCTCGACGTGCTGCCCGACGAGGTGCGCGCCGACGACGTGCGGACCCTCGCCGGCGTGGTGCGCACGAGCCTGGCCGAGCTGGAGCGCGATACCTTCCCGCCGCTGCCGCCCAGTGCGGCGCGCAGGATTCCGCCGCTGCGGATCGAGATCGAGAACGTGGCCGACCCCGCGCTCGCCCAGGCCGCGCGCGACGCCGCGCAGCGCGCGCTGACCCGCGCCGGGTACGCCGTCGACGCGAGCCGGCCCGACGCCTGGCCGCTGCGCATGCGCCTCGACCTCGCCGCCGCCCGCGAGGGCCTGCAGCGCGGCGAATGGCAGATCGTGCTGCAGCGGGCCGACGGCTCCACCGCGGGCACTGCGCGCTACGGCGCGGCGCTCGCCTCCAATGTGCAGCCGTCCACGCTCGGCGCGCTCACCGAAGCCGCGACGGTTTCGCAGCTGCGCAACATTTCCGCGTGGCTGCGCGCCGACCCGACGGCGCCGGTCAGGCGATGAGCCTCGCGCGCGGCATCGCCGCCCTGGCGCTCGCCGCCGCGGCAGGGGTCGTGGCCGCGCAGGGCAGCGGCGACGACATCCGCGTGCTGCTGACGCCGGAGCTCGAGACGACGCTCGTCAGCCCGATGCTCGGCCGCGTGCGCGCGGTGAACGTGACGCTGGGGGCCGGCTTCCCCAAGGGCCGCGTGCTCGTGGACTTCGACTGCCAGGAGCAGCAGGCGCGCGTCGGGATGGGCCAGGCCGAGGTCGTCGCCGCGCGCGAGAACCACGAGGCGAAGCTGCGGCTGCAGGGCCTGCAGCAGGCCGGCGACGTCGAGGTGAACCTCGCCGCCGCGGCGCTCGAGAAGGCGCAGGCGCAGCTCGAGCTCTACCGCACCCAGGCGAGCCAGTGCGTGGTCGCGGCGCCGTTCTCCGGCCGCGCGGTGAAGGTGCACGTGAAGCCCTTCCAGGGCGTGCAGGCCGGCGCCCCGCTGGTCGAGATCGTCTCCAGCGGCCCCTTCAAGCTGCGCCTCAACGTGCCGTCGAAATGGCTCGCGTGGATCAAGCCGGGCACGCCGTTCCAGGTGACCATCGACGAGACCGGGCGGACCTACTCGGCGCGCATCACCGCCATCAACGCCCGCGTCGACGCCGCGAGCCAGTCCATCGAGGTCGAAGGCAGCCTCGACAACCGCAGCGGGGACCTGCTCGCCGGCATGAGCGGCGCCGCCCGCTTCAAGCCGCCCAGATGAGCCATCCCGCGCCGACCTCGCCCGATCCGGTCTCGGCGCTGCTGCATCTCGAGTCGCGGGCGCGCGCCGCCGCCGACCGCGTGGCGCTCGAGTTCGTCATGGCGAACGAGACCTGGCAGCTCGCGCAGTATCGCCAGGGCCTGGTGTTCCGCCGGGATGCGCTCGGGCGTCCCGCGCTGACGTCGGTCTCGGGACTTGCGGCCCTGGAAGGCGACACGCCCTTTGCGCTCTGGGCCGAGCGCCTCGCCGCACATCTGGCCGCCGACGCCACGCCGCGTGCGCTGCAGGCCGCCGACGTCCCCGCCGAGCTCGCTTCCGACTGGAGCGAGTGGCTGCCGGCGCACGCGCTCTACGCGCCGCTCCGCACCCCGCGCGGGGAGCTGCTCGGCGCCGCGCTGTACGCCCGCGACGAGCCGTGGAGCGACGTTCAGGTCGCGCTGCTCGGCCGCCTGCACGAGACCTACGGCCACGCCGCCTGGGCGCTGTCGCGGCAGGACGGCGCAGCGGCGCGCGTCCGGGCGTGGTGGGCGCGCCACCCGCGCGCGTGGGTGGTCGCTGCCGCCATCGTCGCCGCCGCGCTGCTGGTGCCGGTGCGCATGAGCGTGCTCGCGCCCGCCGAAGTCATCGCGCTCGACGCGCAGGCCATCTCGGCGCCGATGGACGGCGTCGTCAAGGCGTTCCAGGTCGCGCCGAACCAGGCGGTGAAGCAGCACGACGCCCTGTTCACGCTGGACGACACCGCCCTCGCCGCGCGCCGGGACGTCGCGGCGAAGGCGCTGGAGGTCGCGCGCGCCGACGCGCTGCTCGCCGCGCAGAAGGCGTTCGACAACGACCGCAGCCGCAGCGAGCTCGCCGTCCTGCAGGGCAAGGTCAAGGAACGCGAGGCCGAGCTCGCGCTCATCGCCCAGCAGCTGGGACGGCTGGAAGTGCGTGCCCCGCGCGACGGCATCGCGGTGTTCGGCGACCCGAACGACTGGATCGGCCGCCCGGTCGTCACCGGCGAGCGCATCGCGCAGCTCGCCGATCCGCGCGATGCCGGCGTGCTCGTCTGGTTGCCGGTGGCCGACGCCATCAACCTCGAGCCCGGCGCCGAGATCCGGCTCTTCCTGCACGTCGCGCCGCTCACGCCGCTCGCCGCGACGCTGACGCAGACGAGCTACCAGTCGATGCTCTCGCCCGAAGGCGTCGCCTCCTATCGCATTCGCGGCGCATTCGCACAGCCGGAGGCGCAGGCGCGCATCGGTCTCAAGGGCACCGCCAAGCTCTACGGCGAGCGCGTGCCGCTCGGCTATCTCGTCGTCCGGCGGCCGCTCGCGGCCCTGCGCGAATGGACCGGATGGTGAACGCCGCCGCGCTGCCCGCCCTGCGCGAGGACCTGCGGCTCTTCGCGGCCGCGCCCAACCGCGACGGCTCGCCCGCGTGGGTCATCCAGGATCCGGTCCGCAACCGCTTCTTCCGCATCGGCTGGCTGGAGTTCGAACTGCTCTCCCGCTGGCACGCAGGCGACCCCCGCGCGCTGTCGGCGAGCGTTGCCGCCGAGACGCCGCTGGCGGCGACACCCGAGGACGTGGGCGCGCTGGCCGAGTTCCTCGGCCGCAACCAGCTCCTGCGCGCGGCCTCATCGCAGGAATCGGCGCGGCTCGGCGCCCTGCGTGCGGCCGCGCGAACGAGCCGCCTCACGTGGCTCGCGCATCACTACCTCTTCTTCCGCCTGCCGCTGGTGCGGCCCGCCGCCTTCCTCGCACGCACGCTGCCGCTGGTGCGCTGGCTCTTCACGCCCGCCGCGGCGCTCGCGGTAATTGCCGCCACCGTGCTCGGCCTGGTGCTCGCCGCGCGTCAGTGGGACGCGTTCACGCACGCGTTCGTCGGGAGCCTCGGGCCGGCGGGACTGCTCGGGTATCTCGTCGCGCTCGCCGCAGCGAAGTCGCTTCACGAGCTCGGCCACGCCTACACCGCGACGCGCTACGGCGTGCGCGTCGGCCACATGGGCATCGCCTTCGTCGTGCTGTGGCCGATGCTCTACACCGACACCGGCGAATCGTGGAAGCTCGCCGACCGCCGCCATCGCTTCGCGATCGCCGCGGCGGGCATCGCCACCGAGGTCGGCCTCGCCGGCCTCGCCACCCTCGGGTGGAGCCTCGCGCCCGACGGCGCGCTGCGCCAGTCGCTGTTCTTCCTCGCGACGACGAGCTGGATCATGACGCTCGCCATCAACGCGAGCCCGTTCATGCGCTTCGACGGCTACTTCCTTCTTTCCGACGCGCTCGACTTCCCCAACCTCCACGAGCGCAGCTTCGCCATGGCGCGCGCGTGGCTGCGCCGCGTGCTCCTGGGCCTGCCCGCGCCGGACCCGGAGCCGTTCGCGCCGCGCATGCGCGCCTTCCTGGTTGTGTTCGCGGTCGTGACCTGGGCATGGCGGCTGACCGTATTCCTCGCCATCGCACTGCTCGTCTACCACTTCTTCTTCAAGCTCCTCGGCATCGTGCTGTTCGCGCTCGAGCTGTGGTGGTTCATCGCGCGGCCGGTCACCGCGGAGCTGAAGGTCTGGTGGACGGAGCGGTCGCAGGTGCCGCCGCGCCGCCGGCGTCTGCTTGCCTTCGTCGGCCTCGCGCTCGTCGCGGCACTGTTCGTGCCGTGGCAGTCGGACGTCCATGCGCCCGCCTGGATGCACGCGCGCCAGCAGCACGTGGTGTACAGCCCGCTCCCGGCGCGCCTCACCGCCGTGCCGCGCGCTGCGGGCCCGGTGCGCGCCGGCGATGCGCTCTTCGTGCTCGACTCCCCGGACATCCGCAGCCGCGCGGCGGTCTCCGCCGTCACCGCCGGCACCCTCTCCACGCAGATCGACCGCCTGCAGGCGCTGCCGCAGGGCGAGGAGCGGCGCGCCGCGCTCCAGCAGGAGCTCGCGCGCGAGCTCGCGGAGGTGCGCGGCGAGCTCGCCGACCTGAAACGCCTCGAGGTGCGCGCCCCGTTCGACGGGGAGCTGGTCGACGTCGATGCGGAGCTCGCGCCGGGCACCTGGATCCGGCCGTCGCAGGCGCTCGGCGTCGTCGTCGCGCCCGACGCCTGGATCGTCGATGCGTACGTGGACGAGGCCGCGCTCGGCCGCATTGCCGAGGGCGCGGCGGTGCGCTTCCACGCCGCCAACGGCGGGCTCGAGGTGCTCACCGGCCGGGTCGAAGCGATCGACGCCGCGCGCGCGCAGGCGCTGCCGCATCCGATGCTCGCCGCGGCGCACGGCGGCGTGCTGGAGACGACGGCGGAGAGCAACAAGCTCGCGCCGCGCGCGGCGCTCTATCGCGTGCGCATCGCGCTCGACACGCCGCCACCGGCCCGACGCGTGGCGCCGGGCACCGCCGTCATCGCGGGCGAGCGCCGCAGCCCGGGACTGGATTTCCTGCGGCGTGCCGCCGCGGTGCTGGTGCGCGAGTCGGGATTCTGAACGGCCGCGCGGCCGCTACTCGATCGGGCGATCGTTGGGATCCGCAAGGAGCGCGCGCAGCTCGTCGCTCATCGGGAGGCCGAGCGCGGGGCGGTCCCGCCCGAGCGGCTGCATGAACCAGCGGTCGTAGATGCGCGCGAGCTCGCCGCTCGCCATGAGCCGCGCGATGGTCGCGTCGGCGATCTGCTTGAGCTCCGGCTCGTCCTTCGGCAGCACGCAGGCGAAGGCCTCCCGTGCGAGCGGCGTACCGACGACGCGGAACGCGCCGGTTCGGTTGGCGCGGACGAACTCGCCGGCGAGCAGCGCCTCGGCCGCGGCGAAGGCATCGGCGTCGCCCCGCTCCAGCGTCTGGAAGGCGCGCAGGTTGTTCCGGGCGGGAACGAGCTTGAGGTCGAGGGCGCGGCCGGCGTCGAGGGCGCGGAGCGTCGCCTCGGTCGTCGTGTTCGCGGCGACGGTGACGCGCCGACCCTTGAGGTCGCCGAGCTCGCTGACGGCCGCGCTCGCGGGCACGCCGAGCCTCGTGCTCGAAACGAAGATGGTGTTGGAGAACGCGACCTGTTCCAGCCGCGCGCGCGTGTGGGTGGTCGATCCGCATTCGATATCGACGACCCCGTTCGTCACCAGGGGCAGCAGGGTGACCGGTGTCACGGCGTTGTAGCGCACGACGAGATCCGCGCGCCCCAGGCGCTGCTTCACCGCCGCCGCGATGGCCTCGGCGATCTGCACCCCGTAGCCGGCGGCGTGCTGCTCGTCGTCCAGGAAGGCAAACGGCACCGCGCTCTCGCGGAAGCCGATGACGAACTGGTTGGTGGCCGCGATGCGCTCCAGGCGCCCCTGCTTCTTCGCCGCCGGCGCGGCCGGCTGCTGGGCGAGCGCGGTCCCGGCGCTGATCACGGCAACGACGAGGGCGGCGGCAAGCGGACGGAGCACGGTCATGGCGGCGCGCGCGGAACGAGGACGCGGCATCTTAGCAGCGCGTCGGCGCGCGGCCCCGGGCGGATGTCACGCCCCGGCGGGCGGGCGGCGGTAGCGCTTGGCGACGAACGGCAGCGCGGCGCGCCGCATCGGGCGGCGCTGGCCGCGCACCATGGCGTGAAGCACGGGGGATGCGGCCGCGGCGGCCTCGATGCGCGCGAGACAGATCGGCTGCCCGAGCGAAGGCGAGACCGTCCCGCTGGTGACCGTCCCGACCGCGCGGCCCGCGTCGTCCTCGACCGTCGCGCCCGCGCGAATCGGCACCGCCTCTGCACCGACGTAGCCGGCGAGGACGCGGGGCGCGCCGTTCGCGAGGTCGGCCAGGACGACAGCCGCACCGGGAAAACCGCCCGCCTTCGATCCGCCCGCGCGGCGCGACCTTGCGATCGCCCAGTCGAGGCCCGCCTCCGCCGGGCGAACGCTCGCGTCGATGTCCTGTCCGTGCAAGGGCAGCGCCGCTTCCAGGCGCAGCGTGTCGCGGGCCCCGAGCCCGACCGGCTTCACTTCGGGATGATCGAGCAGCTGCCGCGCGATGCGCTCGGCCGCGGCCGCCGGCAGCGCGATCTCGAAGCCGTCCTCGCCGGTGTAGCCGCTGCGCACCACGAGCGCATCCGCGCCGTCCAGCGTGCACCACGCCGCCTGCATGAACGCCAGTGCGCGCACGTCCGGTGCCAGCGTACCCAGCACCGCTTCGGCAGCCGGCCCTTGCAGCGCGAGCAGCGCCGCGTCGGCAAGCTCGAACGCGAGCCCGGGGCACCGCTCCCGCAGCCAGGCGAGGTCGCGCTCGCGCCCCGAGGCGTTCACCACGATGCGCACGCCCTCCGGCAGCCGCAGCACCATCACGTCGTCGACGATGCCGCCCGCGTCGTCGAGCAGCAGCGAGTAGCGCTGCCGCCCGGGGGGCCAGCCGTCGAAGTCCACCGGGAGCGCGCGCTCGAGCCGACCCTCGACGTCGGAACCGTGCACCCGTACCTGCCCCATGTGCGACACGTCGAACAGCCCGGCGTGCTCACGCGTCCACAGGTGCTCGGCCTTGAGCCCCTCGGCGTACTGCAGCGGCATGTCGAAGCCGGCGAATGGCGTCATGCGAGCGCCGAGGGCAACGTGCAGGGCGTGCAGCGGCGTCCGAGCAAGGCTCACGAGGCGTACTCCGTCGTCGGGGGGCAGGTGCAGACGAAGTGCCGGTCGCCGGCCGCGTTGTCGATGCGCTTCACCGGCGGCCAGTACTTCGCCTCCCGCAGCGCCGGCAGCGGATACGCCGCGGTCTCGCGCGAGTAGGCGTGCGGCCAGTCGCCGGCCAGTTCGACGGCGGTGTGCGGGGCGTGCTTGAGCGGATTGTCGACCCGGTCCCATTCGCCCGCGGCGATGCGGTCCAGCTCCCCGCGGATGGCGATCATCGCGTTGCAGAAGCGGTCGAGCTCCGCCTTCGACTCGCTCTCGGTCGGCTCGACCATGAGGGTGTCGGCCACCGGGAAGGACAGCGTCGGCGCGTGGAAGCCGTAGTCCATCAGCCGCTTCGCGACGTCCTCCGCGGTCACGCCGACGCGCGCCTTGAGATCGCGCAGGTCGAGGATGCATTCGTGCGCGACGCGCCCGTTCGCGTCCGCATACAGCACCGGGAAGTGGCCGCGCAGCCGCGCCGCAATGTAGTTGGCGTTGAGGATCGCGGTCTCGGTGGCACGGCGCACGCCCGCCGCGCCCATCATGCGGATGTACATCCACGAGATCGGCAGGATCAGCGGACTGCCGTGCGGGGCGGCTGACACCGTGCCGTTCGCCGTCGGCCACGCCGCGTCGAAGGGGTGGCCAGGCAGGTGCGGCGCCAGGTGCGCCGCGCACGCGATCGGGCCCATGCCGGGCCCGCCGCCGCCGTGCGGAATGCAGAAGGTCTTGTGCAGGTTGATGTGGCACACGTCGGCGCCGATCGCCGCGGGCTGCGCGAGGCCCGCCAGCGCGTTGAGGTTCGCGCCGTCCATGTACACCAGGCCCCCGGCGGCGTGCACGACCCGGCAGATCTCCCGGATGCCGGGCTCGAACACGCCGTGCGTCGACGGATAGGTGATCATCAGCGCGGCGAGCCGGGCGCGGTGCGCCTCCGCCTTCGCGGCGAGGTCGGCCATGTCCACGTTGCCTTGCGCATCGCAGCCCACCACGATCACGCGCAGTCCCATGATCGCGGCAGACGCCGGATTGGTGCCGTGCGCCGAGGCGGGGATGAGGCACACGTCGCGCCCGCTCTCCCCGCGGGCCGCGTGATAGTTGCGGATCGCGAGCAGTCCCGCGTACTCGCCTTGCGCGCCCGAGTTGGGCTGGAACGACACGCGCGCGAAGCCCGTGATCGCCCGCAGCATCGCCTCCAGCCCGTCGACGAGGGCGCGCGTGCCGGCGAGCTGCGGCGCCGGCGCGAACGGATGCACGTGGGCGAACGCGGGCCAGCTCAGCGGCTCGAGCTCGATCGCGGCATTGAGCTTCATGGTGCACGAGCCGAGCGGAATCATGCCGTGCACCAGGGAGAGATCGCGGTTCTCCAGGCGCTTCAGCCACCGCATCATCGCGGTTTCGCTCCGGTGGCGGCGGAAGACCGGATGCGTGAGCACCGCGTCGTGCCGACGCAGCTCCGCCGGGACGGCGAGCGTTTCCGACGGCAGCGACGCGGCGACCGCATGCACGTCCACCGCGCGCCCGAGCAGCGCCTCCGCCACGTCCGCCACGTCGGCGAGGGTGACGGTCTCGTCGAAGGCGACGCCGAGCGTGCCATCGCCGTGGTCGCGCAGATTGATGCGCTTCGCGGCCGCGCGCGCGAGCGCCGCGCGGGCGTCGTCCGCGCGGAAGCGCAGCGTGTCGAAGAACGCCCCGTGCAGGGGCGGGCCGACCGCCGCCGCGAGCACGCGCGCCATGAAGTGCGTGCGCTGCGCGATGCGCGCGAGGCCCTCGGGCCCGTGGTACACGGCATAGCACGCGGCGATGTTGGCGAGCAGCGCCTGGGCCGTGCAGATGTTGCTCGTCGCCTTCTCGCGGCGGATGTGCTGCTCGCGCGTCTGCAGCGCCATGCGATAGGCCGGCGCACCGCTCGCGTCCGCCGACACGCCGATGATGCGCCCCGGCATGGCGCGCCGGAACGCGTCGCGCGTCGCCATGAATGCCGCATGCGGGCCGCCGGCACCCATCGGCACGCCGAAGCGCTGCGCCGAGCCGATGGCGACGTCGGCGCCCTGCGCACCGGGCGAGGCGACGAGCAGCAATGCGAGCGGGTCGCACCCGACGGACAGCAGGCCGCCGCCGGCGTGCACGCGCTCAGCGAGCGGCGCGAGCTCGCGCAGGCGGCCATAGGTGTCGGGCGACTGCACGTGCGCGCCGAAGCAGCGCGCCGCGTCGAAGTCGGACCACGCGTCACCGGTGACCACCTCGATGTCGAGCCAGCGTGCGCGCGTCGTGATCACCGCGAGGACCTGCGGATGGCACGCGGCATCGACGAAGAAGGCGCGTCCCGGGTGCGTGGTCGAGCGCCGGATGAGCGTCATCGCCTCGGCGGCGGCCGTCGCCTCGTCGAGCAGCGACGCGTTCGCGACGTCGAGGCCGGTGAGGTCGATCACCACCTGCTGGAACGTGAGCAGGGTCTCGAGGCGCCCCTGGGAGATCTCCGCCTGGTAAGGCGTGTAGGCGGTGTACCAGCCGGGATTCTCCAGCACGTTGCGCCGGATGACCGCCGGCAGATGCGTGCCGTGATAGCCGGCGCCGATGTACGAGCGCCACACCGCGTTCTTTGCGGCGATGTCGCGGAGCTCGGCCGACGCGGCTTCCTCGTCCAGCGGCGCGGGCAGCGCGACCGGACCGTCGAGCGCGATGTCCCGCGGCACGACGTCCGCGATGAACCGCTCGAGCGAATCCGCGCCGAGCGCATCGAGCATCGCGCGCTCCTCGGCGGCATCCGGGCCGATGTGGCGCGGCGCGAACGGCTGCGGAGCGACGAGCGCGGCGTAGGGTGCGGAGGGCAGCGGATCGCGGTTCATGCCGCCCCCGCGGTGTCGCGATACGCCTGCGCATCGAGCAGCGCAGCGAGGGCCTCCGGCGCGTCGAGCCGGAGGCGGAACAGCCAGCCCGCGTCGTAGGGCGATTCGTTCACCGTCTGCGGCGCCTCGGCGAGCGCCGCGTTCACCTCGACGATCTCGCCGGCGGCCGGCGCATACACGTCGGAGGCGGCCTTCGTCGACTCGACCACCGCGCACGATTCGCCGGCGGCGACGCGCCGGCCGACCTGCGGCAGCTCGACGTACACCAGCTCGCCGAGCTGGTCGGTGGCCACCGCGCTGATGCCGACGGTCGCGATGCCGTCGGCGCCGGCGGCGAGCCACTCGTGGGACGCGGCGTAGCGCAGGGTTTCAGGGATCTGCATGGACGCTCCTCCTCGATGTGTGACACATCGAACGGGGGTCCGAGGCGTGCGGCACGCGGGCTCGCGCGGGCACGCGACGGACGCTCCGTCCGTTCGTGCCCCCTCTGTCCGTTTGCCTGAGAAGTTCGCCGCGGCGCTCCGCCGCGGCCTGTACCTTCGGCGAGGCGCCGGGCTCGAAGCCGGCGCCTGCTCTCCAGAGTGCCCTGCCGCGCGGGTCCTGCGGGCCTGAGAGATTCCGGGGCGGTTACTCCTTCGGCGCCGGCGTCTCCGCCGAAGGCGGTGGCGCCGGACTCTCCCCTGCGAGGCGTTGCGGGCGATTCGACTCTAGAGGTTCGGCTGCGGTCGTGTCAACCGCCGCACGCGGTGCCGGGCCCTGCCCCAGCGCGGCGCGATACTCGCCCGGCGTGAGGCCGGTCCAGCGCCGGAACGCGCGCGTGAAGCTCGCCGCCTCGGCGAATCCCAGCAGATACGCGATCTCCGACACCTGCCGGCCCGGATTCGCAAGATGATGGAAGGCGAGGTCGCGCCGCGTCGTGTCGAGCACGTCGCCGAAGGTGGTGCCGGCGAGCGCCAGCCGGCGCTGCAGCGTGCGCTGGCTGAGGGCGAGCGCGCGCGCGATCTCCTCCTCGGTCGGCGAGCCGGAGGGCAGCGCGTCGAGGATCCGTGTCTTGAGCTGCGCGACCAGGTCGGCGCGATCGAGCCTGGCGAGCTGCGCTTCGAGCATGCGCTCGGTCATCGCCGCGATCTCGGCATTGGCGGTGGGCAGGCGCGCGTCGAGGTCGGCGTTGGCGATGCGCATGACCGAGCTCGGGGCGCCGAATTCCACCGCGCAGCCGAAGAGCGCCGCGTGACGCGACGGATCGCGCGGGGCGGCGCGGGCGAGCGCGAGCGACTGCGGGCGAAAATCGTCGCCGCGGCTCGCCCGCGAGTAGCGCACGACGATGGCGAAGAACGAGTCGTGGCGCCCGGGCGGCAGCGTGATCGGTTCGAGGATCAGTTCCCCCGACGGCTCCCCGGCCACGAAGCGGACCCGGGCGATGCCGGCGACGATGCGCATGTACCGGGCGAGCCGCGTCATGCCCTCGCGCAGCGTGGCGCTCGCGAGCCACGCGTAGCCCAGCGCATCGGCCGCCGAGGGATGCGCGTGCCCGGCCACGTCGAGCCCCAGGCAGTCGTCGCCGAGCAGCGCCTCGGCGTCGCGCCACACCCGGTTGACGAGGTCGGAGCGCACCCGGGCGCCCGGCTGCAGGAAGACGCGCACGTCGATGCCCGCGCCCGCGAACAGGGCGTCGGCATCGACGCCGCGGGCGCCGGCGTGCCGATGCAGGGCGAGGAGCAGCGTCGCGAGGGTCGTGGGCGCGTCCAAAAGAAGCCTCTGCGGAGCGGATTGGCGCGCGCGGACAAGCAGTTGGCGCCTACGGGCGAGATTCTAGGCGGCAAAACGGGAACCCTGCGGGCTTTTCCGAAAGGGTCCCCGTTGCGACGTTTCCCGCTCACCTACGAAGGCGTCCGAGGCGCGATGTCGTCGCCTGCGACCTGGAGCGAGCTCTCCCCCAGCCAGCTGGCTCGCCTCGCCGAACTGGCCCTGTTCATCTATGGCCGTACCGGGGAGCGCGAGCTCCTCGACGCGATGCCCGGCTTCTATCCGCACTTCGCCGAACGCGTCCCGGTCGGGCAGCGGCGCGAGGTGTTCGCGCGCCTGTCCACCTACGCCCGCGAGCAGGAGGTGCGGCGCGAGACGCTCACCCCGTTCCTGCTCTGCGAGGACGACCCGGAGATCGTGTCGCAGGCGGCCCATGATCTGGCCCTGTACCACGAACCGTCCATGCCCGACGCCCCCGACGGACCGGAACAGGTGTTCGGCCTGGTGCTGAAGGGCGGGCTGATCAATCCGGGGGCGGCGCTCGCCGGGCTGCTGCAGCTCGGCGATCCCGACGTCTGCGCACGGATCGGGACGCTGCGGCCGATTCTCGCCAGCCGGGAGCTGAACCACACGCTCCTGCAGCTCGTCACCTGCGCCGACGGACCGGTGCACCTCGCGACGGTGCTGTTCTATCTCGAGTGGCTCGAAATGCTGAGCCACGAGGACGGCGGACATGCGTTCGGGCACGTCGCCTCGGGGCTGGTGATCCTCCGGCGCGCCGCCGGCGAGGTGATCATCGACGGGCGGCGGCGCTTCCCCCTGCCGAAGGATCCGACCGCCGCCTACCTCCCGGGCATGCGCGTGCTGTCCGTGCGCGACGTCGCGCGGCGCATGGCGCCCCGCCTCGAGGCGATCGCCCGGCGCGAGCCCGCGCCGCACATCGTGCCCCGGGTGCTGGAGGCCTGGCAGGTCACAGAATCCTGAACCGCACCGGCAGCAGGATGGTGCGATTCGCGGTCGAGGGCCCGAGGGCGCCGAGCTTGCGCACGGCGCGCACCGCCGCGTCGTCCAGCACCGGGTGGCCCGAGCCGCTCGCGATGGAGGCGTCCACGATGCGCCCCTCGGCGCCGAGCTCGACGAGGATGACCACCTCGCCCTCGAGTCCGCGGCGCAGCGCCTCGGACGGATAGAGCATCGTCTCGGACAGGCGCGTGAGGGTCTCGGACAGTTCCTGCGGCGACAGGCGCTCCGCGCCGCGGGTGCGCGTATCCGCGGGAATGGACAGGTCGAGCGGCCGACGCGGCGCCTCCTCCCGGGCGG
>CAZKHE010000080.1:0-20321 GCA_964552535.1 uncultured Enterobacteriaceae bacterium
CGCACGAGAAGGAGTACTCGCTGCCGATCATGGCGGACATCCAGTTCGCCGCGCTTGCCTGCGGCGCCGACCCGTTCAAGATCGTGCAGCTCCAGTGGCACGCGAGCCCGTGCGAGGAGGTGGTGGAGAAAATGGGGCTCTCGTGGTCCGAGGCGAAGAAGCGGTTCGAGGAATACCTGAAGGAAGTCAAGGCCGGGCGCATCGAGTACCTGTACGACCCGAAGCTCGCGGACAGCCTGTCCCGCGCGGCGGCCTGAAGCCAGCGACAAAGGAGAAGAGATGAGCGACGCAGTCCTGGTCGTCGGCGCGGGGCCCACCGGCCTCGCCGCGGCGCACGGCGTGGCCTCGGTCGGCCGCAAGGTGATCCTGGTCGAGAAGGAGGACGTGCTGGGCGGCGCGCCCATCCTGTCCGGCTACGCGAAGCTCGTCCCGTCGGGCGAGTGGGCGAAGGACGCCATGGGGCGGATGATCAAGCGCGTCGAGGAGTCGCCCCTGGTCACCATCCACAAGGGCACGAAGGTCACGAAGCTCGACGGCGAGTTCGGCCGCTTCAGCGCCACGCTCTCCAACGGCCAGAAGGCGGACGTCGGCGCGGTCATCCTGGGCACGGGATTCACCCACTTCGACTCCATCAACAAGCCCGAGTGGGGATTCGGCACGTTCGAGGACGTGCTGACCACCACGCAGATGGAGCAGATGGTGGCGAGCGGCAAGATCGCGTGCCCGTCCGACGGCCGCACGCCGGAGCGCGTGTGCATCCTGCTGTGCGTGGGCTCGCGGGACCGCCAGATCGGCCGCGAGTGGTGCTCCAAGATCTGCTGCACCGTCTCCACGAACCTCGCGATGGAGATCAAGGAACTCTCACCGACGACCGACGTGTTCATCTACTACATGGACATCCGGACCTTCGGCCTGTACGAGGACAAGTTCTACTGGCGCTCGCAGGAGGAGTTCCGGACCAAGTTCGTGAAGGCGCGGATTGCCGAGGTCACGCGCGCGCCGGACGGGCGCCTGCTGGTGAAGGGCGAGGACACCCTGGTGAAGCGTCCGATCGTGATCCCCTTCGACATGGTCGTGCACGCCATCGGCATGGACCCGAACGAGGAGAACCCCGAGATCTCGCGCGTCTTCGGAGTGGAGATGGAGAAGCACGGCTTCCTCGAACGCGGCGAGCACTACACCAGCACGTTCTCGAGCACCCGGCCGGGCATCTACGTCGGCGGCTCCGCGCTCGGTCCCGAGGACATCGACACCTCGGTGTCCCACGGTCTGGCCATGGCGATGCGGGCCGTCGGCGACCTCTCGAGCCTCAACCTGAATGACCTCGCTCGGAAAGTTGCCGCCTGAGAAGCCCGTCGCCGCGCGCACGGGCCTCGCGCCCGCCGCGCTGCCGGTGGCCTTCGACGAGCGCCTCTTCGCGCAGCACTTCAATGCGCTGGTCGCGGGCGCGGAGCGCATCGGCGGCGTCGAGGCGTGCCTCGATGCGCTGGGCGAGAAGCAGCGGCGCATGACGGTCGCGCTCAACGAGGCCGCGCATCCGCGCGTGTTCGACCTCGTCTTCGGCGCGCGCCGGAGGCTCGGCGCCATGGCGAACGACGACTGGGTCGGCCCGGCGCTGGCGGCCCTGCGCGGCGAACGCGCCGACCTGGCCGATCGCATCGCGGCATTCGTTCGGGCGGTGCCGGTGGCCGAGGGCGCCGACCGCGAGGGACGGCGTGCGGCGGCGCGCCTGCGCCGCGCGGCGCACGACCTCGCCACCGAGGTCCTGCACTTCGCCGACCCCGTGCGCGTGCCGCTGATGACGCGCTGGGTCTGGGACACCAACACCATGAGCGGCGCGCTGCGCGAGCTCGTCGCCGGCGGCGAGTCGATGCAGCATCTGCCCCTGGACACCGCGCCCGCGACGTTCGAGGCGGCGCGGCGCTGGGTGATGGACCGCGTCGCCGACCGCGGCATCTACCGCGACGTCCATTTCTGGGCCGACCTCGTGCTCGCCGCGGCGTACGGCCACTACTTCCAGTCCATGACCGGCGGGGTGCTGGGCTCCGACTTCCAGCGCGCCGCCGACCCGGCCGAGCAGATCGCGATGATGCTCGGCATCGATTCCATCCTGCGCAGCAGGCCACGCGAGGGACAGTAATGCCGATCCATGAGAAATCGCTGATCGCCCCGGAGAACCTCGTGGTCTCCGAGAAGCTGGTGGTCGAGGGCGTGGACGTGTCCGGGCACTGGAACACGATGATCACGCCGCGGTACGTGAGCGACTACGACGCGGACTTCTACAAGACCATCCAGGCGATGCCCGGCGGCGAGAACGTCCACCGCTGCTGGCAATGCGGCTCGTGCACCAACTCCTGCACGATGTACGCGATCAATACCGACTTCAATCCGCGCTACTGGATCTACTGCGTCAACCTCGGACTCAAGAGCGAGATCCTGAAGGACCGCGACGTGATCTGGCAGTGCGTCTCGTGCAACAAGTGCACGAACATCTGCCCCAAGGACGTCCGGCCCGAGGGCGTCATGAAGGCGCTGCAGCACTGGATGGAGGCGGAGGGCCTCGCGCCGAAATCGCGGCCGACGATGTTCGACGAGGAGTTCACCCGGCAGTGCCTCGAGCGCGGCCGCATCGAGGACAGCGAGGTGATGTTCAACTTCTTCAAGGCGTCGGGGCAGGACGTGAAGGGCATGCTGCAGAAGGGGTGGCTCCGCACGCTGATCGAGCGCATGAACAAGCTCTCCCTGCTGAAGGACGGCAAGCTCGGAATGTTCATCGCGCGCTTCCCGCTCAAGCACAGCATGAAGATGGGCCTGGCGATGGTCTTCAAGCCGCGGACCAAGTCCTGGGGCCGCACCGGCGACGTGCTGCGCGCGTACGTCGAGGAACAGCAGAAGCTCGCGCACGCGCGGCTCGCCACGAAGGGACACTGATGAGCAAGGTCGCCTACTACCCCGGTTGTGCGCTCGAGGGCTCGGGCGGTCCGTACGACCGCTCCACCCGGGCGCTGGTGAAGCAGCTCGAGCTCGAGATGGTCGAGCTCGACGACTGGAACTGCTGCGGCGCGATGGAGGTGAAGAACGTCCATCCCATGCTGCAGACCTACATGTCCGCCCGCAACATGGCGATCGCCAGCGAGAAGATGGGCTGCGACACCGTGATGGCGCCGTGCAACGGCTGCTATCACAACCTCAAGAAGGCCGAGTACGAAACGGCCACCTCCGCCGAGACGATGCAGACGGTACAGGACCTCGCGAAGAAGGCCGACGACCCGGTCTACAAGGGGGACGTGCGCACCGTGCACCTGCTCGAGTGGCTGATGGAGGAGCTCGGGCCCGACGGCATCAAGGCGCGGCTCAAGTCCTCGCTGAAGGGCCTGAAGATCGCCAACTACTACGGGTGCATGTACACGCGCCCGCGGCAGATCTTCCCCGAGAAGGACCAGGGCCCCGGGTCGGAGTCCTCCAACAAGCCGCACTTCATGGACGACCTGCTGGAGGCGGCGGGCGCCGTGAACGTCGACTTTCCCCTCAAGACGGCCTGCTGCGGCGGGGCGCACACGCTCTCCGATTCCGACACCTCCACGCAGCTGGTGCTGAACCTGCTGCAGGCGGCGGAGGAGAGCGGGGCGGAGGTGATCGCCACCGAGTGCCCCACGTGCCACTCGGGGCTGGAGATGCACCAGATCCGCGCGGAGGAAGTCTTCGGCATCAAGACCAACGTGAAGATCGTCTACTTCACGCAGCTGCTGGGGCTGGCGCTGGGGCTGTCGGCGCGAAAGGTCGCCCTGCACGAGAACGTGTCGGATTCGATCGATCTGCTTGCGGAGAAAGGCGTCGTCTAGAATCGCGGGGAAGGGGGCACGCATGCACTGCAACGGCTGCGAGTTCCGCCCCGACCTCTTCTACGACGACGAATTCCAGATCTGGCTGCGTCCGGAGGGGGACGGGACGGTGTACGTGGGCATGACCGACATCTCGCAGGCGATCGCCGGCAAGGTGCTGCACGTGCGCGTGCGCAAGCCCGGCAGCCTGCGGCCGAAAGGCAAGCCGGTCGCGACGGTGGAGACGGGCAAGTGGGCGGGGCCGGTTCCCAATCCCTTCGACTGCACCATCGAGGCCGGCAACGAGGCCGTCCTCGATACGCCCACGTTGCTGAACCGCGATCCCTACGCGCACTGGATCGCGCGCGTGCGGCCGGCCCAGGCGCTGGACGTCGCGCTCGCGGAACTGCTGACCGGCGACGTGGCGGCTGCGGGGTTCCGCGCACGCTGTGAGCGCGACAAGGTGGAGTGCAAGAGGTTGACGGACTGATGGCCGGCCCGCACTACATCGACCACGACGAGCAACGGGTCGTCATCGTGCCCGCTGGAACCAGGGGGCTACGCCCCCTCGTAGCTCCCCCAAGTCGGCGTCGTACCGGCAGGAGATCGCGGTAGTGGCGGGTCCGCGCTACATCGACCACGACGAGCAACGGGTCGTCATCGTCATGACGAGTGGCCCCTCCACCGCCCACCGCTGCGCGACCCCGTTCTATCTCGGCGCGCTGCTCGCCGCGATGGATGCCGAGGTGACGATCTTCTTCACGATGGAAGGCGTCCGGCTGGTGAAGAAGGGGGTCGCGGAGGGGTTGGTCGCCATGGCGGGCGGCAAGCCGATCATCGAGTTCATCCGGGAGGCGAAACAGGCGGGGGTGAGGCTCGCCGCCTGCCACCCCGCGCTGCCCGGATACGACATGGACGTGGACAACCTGATCCCGGAGATCGACGAGATCTCCAGCGGCGGCGCGCTCGCCGACATGATCCTCACCTGCGACAAGGTGCTCTTCTTTTGACTCAGCACAACGCATCGCGCCGCGGCGGCGCGAGCATGGAATAACCCCTCAAACGCTCGGGAGAAGCTCGCATGCCATCCGTCAAGAACTGCAACCTGCCCGACGATCTCTACTACTCGATCGAGAACAACGTCTGGGTGCGCAAGGAGGGCGACGGCACCGCAACCCTCGGCATGACCGCGTACGCGTGCGCGCTCGCGGGTGAAGTGGTCGCGTTCACGCCGAAGAAGGTGGGCAAGGAGATCGACCAGAACAAGTCGGTCGCCACGGTCGAGTCCGGCAAGTGGGTCGGCCCGGTGAAGACGCCGATCACCGGCGAGGTGCTCGCGGTGAACGACGCGCTCGCCGGCAACTCCAAGACCATCAACGCGGACCCCTACGGCGCCGGGTGGCTGGTGAAGATGAAGCCCTCCAACTGGGAGGGCGAAGCCGGCAGCCTCGTGACCGGGGCGCAGGTGCAGCCGGCGTTCGAGGCGAAGATGCAGGCCGACGGCTTCGCCGGCTGCTGAGGCGGCGCGTGCGCGACTGGCTGGACATCGCTGCCGGCATCGAGGCGCTCGAGCCCGCAGCACTCGATCCCGCGCTGGTGCGCGGCTTCGAGGCGCTGCACCGGAAGCCGGGCGCCGTGAACTTCTACGTGCCGACGTTCAAGGCGTACGCGACCAGCGAGATCGCCGCGTGCGGCAAGAACGCCTGGCCGGCGGTGTCGATCACCGGGCCGGCGTGCAAGCTGCAGTGCGACCACTGCAAGGCGAAGCTGCTCGAGCCGATGATCCCGGCGACCACGCCCGAGGCGCTGTGGCGCGTGGTGAACGAGCAGATCGCCGCGGGGGCGCGGGGCATGCTGCTCACCGGCGGGTCGAATCATCGCGACGAGGTCGAGTACGACGCGTTCTTCCCCACCGTAAGGCGGATCAAGGACGCGTTCCCGGATTTCCGCATCGCCATCCACACCGCGCTGGTCGATCGCGACAAGGCGCAGCGCATCGCCGCAAGCGGCGTGGATGCCGCGATGCTCGACATCATCGGCGCCCAGGACACGGTGCAGCAGGTCTATCACCTCCGGCGCCCGGTGGCCGACTTCGAGGCTTCGCTCGCGCATCTGGTGGACACCGGGATGAAGGTCGTGCCGCACATCGTCCTCGGCTTGCACTACGGCCGCATGCTGGGCGAGTGGCACGCGCTGGAGATGATCGCGCGGCACAAGCCGTCGGCGCTCGTGCTGGTGGTGGTGATGCCCTTCTACGCACCCGGGCACCGCCCCTTCGAGACGCTTTCCAGCGCCGAAGTGGGGCGGTTTTTCCTCGATGCCCGCGCGGCGCTGCCCGACACGCCGCTGCTGCTCGGGTGCGCGCGTCCGCCGGGCCGGGCGAAGATGGAGATCGACGCGTACGCCGTGATGGCGGGCCTCAACGGCCTCGCGCATCCGAGCGACGGCTGCGTGGAACTCGCGGTCGCGCTGGGGGACGACGTGCGGGTGACGCCATCCTGCTGCTCCATCGCGGTGGGCGAGGAGGTGCTGGCGCTCGAGGGCGGCGATGCATCCGTCTCGGCCGACGTGTACCTGCGCGCACGGGCCGGGCGTCCGGCGCGCCGTTCCATCGGAATCCCGGTGGTGGCCGCATGACCACCTGGCGCCTCGTCGACACCGGCACCCGCCGTGCGGCAGAGAACTTCGCGTTCAACCGCGCGATCCTCGAGGCGCGCAAGCAGGACCTGGTCCCCTCGACGCTGCGCTTCCTGCAGTTCGGCCCCTCGGCGCTCCTCGGCTACCACCAGAGCGCGGAGCAGGAGCTCGATCTCGACTACTGCCGCGAGCACGGCATCGACATCCAGCGTCGCATCACCGGGGGCGGGGCGCTCTACATGGACGAGACCCAGTTCGGCTGGGAGCTCTACCTGAAGAAGAGCGACGTGGGCACCGGCGACATGGGCGCCATCGCGAAACGCATCTGCGAGGCGGCGGCGCGGGCCATTTCGTCGCTCGGCGTGGAGGCGCGATTCCGCCCGCGCAACGACATCGAGGTGAACGGCCGCAAGGTGTCCGGCACGGGTGGCGCCTTCGACGGCGAGGCGTTGCTGTATCAGGGCACCCTGCTGGTGGAGTTCGACGTCGAGCGGATGGTGCGCTGCCTGCGCATCCCGGTGGAGAAGATCCGCGACAAGGCGATCGCCGACGCCCGCGAGCGGGTCGTCAACCTCAGGGAACTGCTGGGGGCGGCACCCGCGCTCGACGACGTGAAGCGGCGCATCGCCGAGAGCTTCGCGGCGGAGTTCGGCGTGACGTTCGAGCGGGGCGCGATCACCCCCGCCGAGGACCGGCTCTTCCGCGAAGCGCTTGCGCAGATCGACACGCCGGAGTGGATCCACCTGGTGGAGAAGCCGCGCTCCGATCTGCCCATCGTCCAGGCGGCACAGAAGTTCGCGGGGGGCATGCTGCGGGCCGCCGCCGCGTACGACCGCCCGGCGCGGCGCATAAAGCAGGTCTGGTTCACCGGCGACATCTTCGTGAACCCGCGACGCACGGTGAACGACCTGGAAGCGGCGCTGAAGGACTGCGCCCTGGAGAACCTCGAGCCGACCGTGGCGGCCTTCTTCAAGGACCGGGCGGTGGACATGCTCACGCTCACCCCGGCGGACTTCGTCACCGTCGTGCGCCAGGCCGTGGACAACGCATGAAGACGTGCGACGTCCTCGTGATCGGACTCGGCCCGGCGGGCGCGAGCGCGGCGCGGACCGCCGCGGAGGCGGGCGCGCGGGTCGTCGCGATCGATCGCAAGCGCGTGCTCGGCGTGCCGGTGCAGTGCGCCGAGTTCATCCCGCTGCCCATCGGACGATGTGCCACGGCAGCGGGCGTGCGCCTGCAGGCCATCGACGCGATGCACAGCGTGCTGCCGTCCGGCGCGGCGCTCGACAGCGACTTCCGCGGCCTGATGGTGGACCGGGCGCTGTTCGACCAGGCCCTTGCAGAGGCGGCACGCGCCGCCGGCGCCGACCTGCGGTCGGGCACCCAACTCATCGACATCGACTCGGCTTCGCGGACCGCGCGGGTCCGCGGCCCGCAGGGCGACGAACTGCTGCGCTTCGCGCGCGTGGTTGCGGCCGACGGACCGCATTCGCGAGTGGCGGCGCTTGCGGGCCTTCCGGCCCTGGAGACCGTCGAGACCCGGCAGTACACGGTCCCGCTGCACATGCCCTGCCGGACCACGACCGTCTGGCTCGCCGATGCGTATCCGGGCGGCTACGCCTGGCTGTTCCCGAAGGGCGCGCAGGCCAACCTGGGGCTCGGCATGGATCCGGTGGTCGACCGCGACATGAAGGGGCCGCTCGACACCCTGCACGCGCAACTCGTTGCCGACGGCATCGTCGGCGCGGAGATCGTCGCCCGCACCGGCGGGGCCATCCCCGTCGGCGGACTGCGGGAGCGCATCGTGTACGGGGACGTGCTGTTCGCGGGGGACGCGGCCGGGCTGACGCATCCGATCACCGGCGCGGGCATCGCGCCTGCGGTCGTGTCAGGGGAACTTGCAGGCGCGGCCGCGGTGCAGGGCACGCTCCCGGACTACGACGAGGAGATCCGCGACCAGTTCGGCGCGTCGCTCCAACGCGCCGTCGCACGCCGTCGATGGCTCGCTGCACGCTGGCGCACCGCGGACGCGCGATACGACGCGATGCACCGGCGCGGCTGGATCGCATTCCACGACTACATGGAGGAGGATCATGCGCTCGCTGCTTAAGGGATTCTTGCTGCTCGCCGCGGCCACGACCGCGCACGCCCAGGATGCGACGTTCAGCGTCCGCCTGCTCACGCCCGACACCGCGCTGAAGGCGGCGCAGGCGGCGCTCGCCCGCTGCCGGGCGAACGGCTTTCAGGTGGCGGTGGCCGTCGTGGACCGCATGGGGGTGCCGCAGGTGATGCTCCGCGATCGCTTCGCGGGCCCGCACACGCCCGACACCGCGGTCGGCAAGGCGTGGACTGCGGTGAGTTTCCGCACCAACACGACCGAGTTCGCCACGGCGACGGCCAGCGGTCCGCAGGCCGCCATCCGCAACCGGCCGGGGGTCGTCGCAGTCGGCGGCGGCCTGATGATCGAGGGCGGCGGTGCGATGCTCGGGGCGATCGGGGTATCGGGCGCGCCCGGCGGCAAGGAGGACGACGTCTGTGCGGCCGCGGGCATCGCGGCGATCAAGGATGCATTGGAGCTGTAGGGCATGAGCGCAATCCTCGACGGTCCCGCGCCGATCACCTTCTACCGGCCGAACTACCACGTGCGCACCCCGGAGATGCGCTCGCCGGAGTACGTGCAGATGAGCACTGCGGCGGCCATCACGCTCGGCCTCGTGCCCGGGAAGATGCACCGCACGGCGTGCACGCACTGCCTCAACCTGCTGGTCACGTATCCCGAGGGCTGCCGGGCCAACTGCGCCTACTGCGGTCTCGCACGCCATCGCGAGGAGGCGCGCGATTACGCCGACCGCAACTTCATCCGGGTGGACTGGCCCACGGCGCGCTACGAGGACGTGATCGCGCGGGTCAGGTCGGGCGCCGACGGCGGACAGTTCCAGCGCATGTGCATCTCCATGATCACGCATCCGCGCTCCAACGACGACACGTTCACGCTCCTCGAACGGTGGGTGCGCGAGGTGCCGCACGTGCCCGTGTCCATCCTGTCCAACCCGACGACCCTGGAACGGGAGGACCTGGTGCGCCTGCGCGACATGGGCGCGGAGATCTTCACCGTGGCGCTGGATGCCGTCACGCCGGAGATCTTCGACCGCACCCGCGGTCGTGGCGTGGACAGCCCGCACAAGTACGAGAAGTACTGGCAGGCGATGGAGTGGGCCGCCGAGGTGTTCGGCCCGGAGCGCTTCGGCGCGCATCTCATCTGCGGCATGGGCGAGTCGGAGCGCGAGATTCTCGAGGTCGCGCAGGCGATCCGCGACCTCGGCGGCCACAACCACATGTTCGCCTTCTATCCGGAGCGCGGCTCGATGATGGAGGACTGGCCGCCGGTGGATCGCGGCCAGTGGCGGCGCGTGCAGCTCGCCCGCTACGTGATCGACTATGCGGGGGGGCACGTCTCGCGCATGCGCTTCGACGCCGAGGGACGCGTGGTGGACTACGGCTTGCCGCGCGAAGACGTCGAGGCCCTGATCACGTCCGGCAAGCCCTTCCGCACGTCCGGGTGTCCCGGCAAGGAGGACGACGTGTCCGCCTGCAACCGTCCGTACGGCGACTCCACGCCGACCGACATCCTGTCGTTCCCGTTCGCCCCCCAGGTACAGGATGTCGCGGCGATCCGGCGCCAGATGGCGGGCGAACCGGTGAAGGCGGGCGTCATCGACGAGCACGAGTAACCATCCTCCCATCGGGGGATGGCAGGAGGGCGCCTTCGGGCGTCCAATCAATCAGTAAACGATGAAACACTTATAAGTACAACGGTCCACGACGCACGAGGAGGACGACTGCAATGGGCGCAACTCCGGATACCGCGCTGATCGACGACCTGATCAGGCGACGACTCGACGAGATCCTGCCGGCCAAGCTGGAAGAGAAGCTCGCGGAACTGAAGGCGGCGCGCACGCCGTCGATGACGATCATCGCCACCAAGGGCACCCTCGACTGGGCGTACCCGCCGTTCATCCTCGCCTCCACCGCGGCGGCGCTCGGCTGGAACGTATCGGTCTTCTTCACCTTCTACGGCCTGCAGCTGCTGAAGAAGGACATCTCCGACCTGAAGATCAGCCCGCTCGGCAATCCCGGCATGCCCATGAAGATGCCGTTCGGCCCGGAGTGGTTCAGGAAGATCAACTGGAACATTCCCAACGTCGTGCAGGCATCGATTCCGGGATTCGAGTCGATGGCGACGTCGCTGATGCAGAAGACGATCAGGAACAACGGCGTCGCCGACATTGCGGAGCTGCGGCAGCTCTGCCTCGAGGCCGACGTCAAGTTCATCGGCTGCCAGATGACGGTCGATCTCTTCGGCTTCACCCACGCGGATTTCATCGCGGAAGTCTCCGACTACTGCGGCGCGGCCACCTTCCTGCCCATGGCGCAGGAAGCCGACGTGAGCCTGTTCATTTGATGCACGGGGCGCGGCGCACCGTCGCGCCCACACAAAAGGGGGGAACAACATGAAGCGCAACGTCATCGCCGCCTGCGTGGCGGCGGCTTTCGCATTGCCGCTCACCGCGCAGGCGACCGACGGCTACTTCTCGCATGGCTACGGCATGAAGGCGAAGGGCCGGGGCGGTGCCTCGGTGGCGATGATCGGCGACGCGTTCGGCGGCGCCAACAACCCGGCCACGATGGCCTACGCGGGCGATCGCTTCGAGATCGGCGTGGACCTGTTCAGTCCCTGGCGCAAGTCCGAGCGGACCGACGGCGTGCCGATCGGGCTCACCGGCTCCGTGGACAGCGACTCGAACTACTTCTTCATTCCCGAGCTCGCCTTCAACAAGATGATCCGCCCGGACCTCGCGCTCGGGGTCACGGTGTACGGCAACGGCGGGCTCAATACCGACTATCCCGGCGGACAGCTGCCTGCGGGCGCCGCGTGCGCCGGCTTCAACCCCAACCCCGGACCGTACAACCTGCTGTGCGGCAACGGCCGGCTGGGCGTCGACCTCTCGCAGCTCATCATCGCGCCGACGATCGCGTGGAAGTTCCAGCCCAACCACTCCATCGGCCTGTCGCCGCTGCTGGCCTATCAGCGCTTCCAGGCGGAGGGGCTCGGGGCGTTCGGCGCCTTCTCGAACGACCCCGGCAACTTCAGCAACCGCGGCTACGACGACTCCACCGGCTGGGGCGCCCGCGTCGGCTACTACGGTGCGTTCTCGCCGACGTTCGCGGTCGGTGCGAGCTACGCGACCAAGACCAGGATGGGCGATTTCGACAAGTACCGCGGCCTGTTCGCGGAGCAGGGCGACTTCGACATCCCCTCCCACTGGGCCGTCGGCGTGGCGGTGAAGCCGGTGGACAAGTGGATCATCGCGGCCGACTTCATGCGCATCAACTACAGCGACGTCAAGTCGGTCAGCAACGCGAGCGCCAATCTGGGCGGCTGCCTGTTCGGCAACACGAGCCAGTGTCTCGGCGGCGACGACGGCGCGGGCTTCGGCTGGCGCAGCATCAACGTCGTGAAGCTCGGCGTGGAGCACACCCCGAGCGTGAACTGGACGGTGCGTGCCGGCTACAACTACTCGCAGAGCCCGATCCGGTCGGAGGACGTCACGATCAACATCCTCGCTCCCGGCGTGATCAAGCACCGCATGACGCTCGGCGCGACCTACCAGTGGCAGAAGCACGAGGTCACGGGCGCGTTCATGTACGCGTTCCGCAACGACGTCACCGGGCCGAGCCTGTTCAACGGCTTCCTGCCGCCGGGAACGCCGGGCTTCAACGAGAAGATCGAGATGTACGAATGGTCGCTGGGCGTGCAGTACGCGTACAAGTTCTGAGCCCCTGGAGTATCGTCGCGGGAAGGCGTTCACCTTCCCGCGAGTCCTGCCCGTGAAGAACATCGGCCTCACCGACGTCGGCGCGCTGCGCAACGAGCTCAACAAGTACCGCAAGGGCAGGAAGCTCGGCATTCGCCAGTTCAACCAGGCTGCGCGCATGGCGTGGCTGGGGAAGATCGTGCTCGCGCCGCTGGACCCCGAGGACCCCGACAACCGTGCGTGGCTGCTCTACGTGCAGCGGCCCGAGGGCCTGGCCGAGCATTGCCTGGTGCTGGACGAGGACCTGCTGGAGGGCATCCACATCCTCGACGGGGAGCAGGGACGCCACCTCGCGGGGATCCTCGAGCTGGGCGTGAAGGAGCGCGCGGCGGCGCTTGAGGAACTGAACCGGCGCGACTTCTATCTCGACCGCTACTTCGACGCCGGGCCGGGCGAAGCGCTGCCCGGCGACGGACCCGCGAAGGCGTGATGCGCAGACGCCCGGCGCGCTTCATTGCCTCCCGCGCGCGCGATCCGGTCGTCTTCCACGCGACGTACGCGGCGGTCGCGGAGCACCTGCCGCCCGAAGGCGAGCCGACGGTGATCTGGGGCCGCGTCCCCGCCCACCTGTGCATCGGCCAGAGCCAGACCCTCGCCGACGTGCGGCCCGGCACCCGTGTGCGGGTCGTGCGCCGCCCGCTCGGCGGCGGCGCGGTATGGGTGGATCGCGACCAGGTGTCCTACGCGGTCGTCGCATCGCTTGCCGATGCACCGCGACGCCCCGAGGACTGGTACGCCTGGGCGCTCGCGCCCGCGGTCGCCACCTTCCGCGCGTTCGGGCTCGCCGTGCAGCGGCACGGCGAGGACCTCTGGGTGGACGGCCGCAAGATCGCGGGCAGCGGCGCCGCCACCATCGGCCGCGCCGCGGTGGTCGCGTCGAGCTTCCTGATGCACTTCCCGGCGCGGCGTTTCGCCGAGAGCGTGGCCGTGCCGAGCGACGCCTTTCGCGCGTCGCTGCGGCGGGCCTTGCCGCGTGCGATGACCGACTGGTCCGAGCAGGCGACGCCGCCGACGGAGGCCGCACTGAAGGCGGCGTTTCTCGCCGCCCTTCGCGAGACCCTCGGCTGGCACGCCACGCCGTCGCGCCTGCGCGCCAGCGAGCGGGACGCCTGCGCGGCCTGGCAAGGCGAGCTGTCGGAGCCGATCGAGGCGGGCCCCGCCCCGCGGGTGCCCGACGGGCTCAAGCTCAACGCAGCGCTCCTGCTGCGGCAGGCGGGCGCGGCGGTCGAGCTCGTCGAGCGCGCGGCTTGAGCACCCCGACGGTCGCGTCGCGACTCGCGCGGCGCTTCATCCTGATGTCGAGCGACGCCGCGCTCGCGGACGCGCTGCGTTCGCGCCTGCCGGACGGCTGGACCATGACGGTCGCGGCGAGGCTCGACGACCTGGGCGGCTTCGCCGACATCCTGCAGCACCGCTTCATGCTGCTCGATCTCGACGACGACGCCTTCGATGCGCTCGAGGTCCTCGCGACCCTGCGCGGCGAGCTGATGCTGAACATCGCCGTGCTCACCCTCGGCGGCGACGCCGCGCGCCGCGACGCCGCCCGGCTCGCGCGCGCCGACCGCTTCTTCGAGCGCGGCGAGGCGACCGGGGTGATGCAGACGTTCTGCGCGCAGTACGACTGGTAGCTCAGGCGCCCCCGGCGACCGGGAGCGTGACCTCGAACACCACGCCGCGCCCGTCCGCGCGGTCCCGGGCGACGGCGCGGCCGCCGTGGAACTGCGCGATCAGCCGCACGATGAAGAGCCCGAGTCCGAGATGCGGCTCCTCGCCCTGCGTGCCCCCGGCGCGCATCGACACCATCGACTCGAACAGCCGGTCGCGCATCGGCTCGGGCAGCCGCGGACCGACGTTGCTCACCGACAGCGTCGCGCCCTGCGGCGTCTCGTCCACGGCGACCTCGATCGGCTCGCCCGCGACCGAGAAGTCGACGGCATTCGCGGCGAGCTTGTCGAGCATCTGCGCGATCAGGTCGGGCGAGCCGACGACGCGAATGCGCCGGTCCGGCAGGCGCAACGCGAAGCGCGCGCGCGGGAAGGCGCCGGCGTAGCCCGCGACGCAGCCCGACACCACGCGGCCGAGATCGAACGGCTCGCGCTCGGCGTCGACAAGCATCCGTTCCAGGCGCGTCGCTTCGCTGATGCGGGTGAGGATCGTGTCGAGGCGGCGCACGCCTTCCTCGGCGCGCTCGATGTACACGCGCGAGGCATCGGGCAGGGGCTGGGTCCGGAGGTTGTCGAGGGAGGAACTCACCACCGCGATCGGCGTGCGGAGCTCGTGCGAGAGCCGGTCGGCGATGCGTTCGAGGTACTCAGTGTACTCGCGCAGCCGGCCGAGCAGCGTCGAGAAGCTGCGCGAGAGATCGCCGATCTCGTCGCCGTCGTCCATCGCGCGCAGCGGACGCCGCACCCGTCCCTGCGCGTCGATCGCGTCCTCCGCGTCGTCGCGGAGGCGCCGCAGCCGCGCGGAGAGTCGCGAGGCAAAGAGCAGCAGCGTGCCCGCGCCGAGCACGAACGTCGCGAGCGTCACGGTGAGCAGCTGCTCCAGCACGCGGTTGCGCAGCGTGAGGACGCTGTTGGTCGTCTCCTCCGCGATCACCGCGCCGACGACTTCGCTCCCGTTCCAGATCGGGTGCGCCGCCGCGAGCACCACGGCGCGGCGATCGGGCGTCTGGCGCCAGCGGGTCGCCGGCGCTCCGGCGAGCGCGGCGTCCACCGCTCGGCCCGCGGAGAGCACGGATTCGGGCAGCGCGTCGTCGAAATCCTCGCGCGGGCGCTCGAGCAGCAGGGCGTAGACCGGCCGCAGCACCGCCGCCTCGAAGCGCGCCCAGAGACCTTCGGGCGGCGGCTCGACGGCGGCGTCGCCGCGCAGCGACCCTTCCAGCGCCAGGAGGTTGCGCTGCTGGTCGATCACCCACACCCGCGAGCCGGCGCGGCGCAGCCCCTGGATGACGAGCTCCACCTCGGCGTTGCCGGCACGCCGCACCGCGGCGGGGTCGTCGGCATCAGCCCGGCGCGCGAGCAGGCCGGGCCGGTCGTGGAGCGCGGCCGCCGCCGCCCGCGCCGTCGCGATCACCGACTGCTCGTGCGCGGCGCGCAGCACCTTCTCGATCTCGCGCACGTAGCCGTAGCCCACCAGCGGAATCGCGGCGAGCACCAGCGCGACGAGCAGCACTTTCGTCCGGATGCCGAGCCGCGGGACCAGGCCCCGCGCCATCAGCCCTCCTTCCAGCGATAGCCCATCCCGTATACGGTGTCGATGGCGTCGAAGCCGCGGTCCACCGCCTGGAACTTGCGTCGCACGCGCTTGACGTGCGACGTGATGGTCGCGTCGTCGACCACGATGTTCGCGTCCGCCATCAGCGCATCGCGGCTCTTGACGTGGCCCGGGTGCTTGGCGAGGGCGTGCACCATCCAGAACTCGGTGAGCGTGAGCTCGACGGGCATCCCGCGCCACGTCGCGGTCATGCGCTTGAGATCCAGGCGCAGCGCGCCGCGCTCGACGGCGTCCTCCTGCCGCGGCGGCGACGACAGCACCTCGATGCGCCGGAACAGTGCCGCGATGCGCGCGAGCAGGTGCGGCATGCTGATGTTCTTGGTGAGGTAGTCGTCTGCGCCGAGCCGCAGGCCGGCGACCAGGTCGAAGTCGCTGTCGCGCGCGGTGAGGAACATGATCGGCAGCGTCTCGGACTGCGCGCGCAGCTCGCGCACCAGCGCGAAGCCGCCGTCGATCTCGTCCCCGAGGCCGATGTCCACGATCGCGAGGTCCGGAAGGCGGGTGCGCATCGCGGCGAGCGCGGCGGGGCGGTCGGCGAAGACGACGGTCTCGTAGCCCTGCCGGCGCAGCACGTCGGCGACGTTCTCGCGCAGCACGGGATCGTCTTCGACCAGGGCGATCCTTCGAGTCATGGCGGCGATGCTAACCCAGCGCCCCGCGGCGCCGCGAGGCCGATGGCAAAAGCCATTTTTTCGCCACATTCGGCCGCCGTGCCGCCCCCCTTCGTCCCCGGCAGCGCCATGCGCGGCGCGCGGAATTGCACTGTCCGCAATGGGCGGACGGCATTCGACAGGGGACGCGGGACATGGACGCAGGCAGGACGCGCAGCAGGGCATGGGAGATCACGATCGACTTCATCGAGACGGTGGCATTCGCCGCCGTGGCGGGCGCACTGGCGAGCCTCGCGCTCGCCGCCATCGCGCTCGTCCTGGCGGCGGGCGCCGAGGCCGCCGAGGGCGGCATGCGGCCGCAGGAGGCGCGCTCCGGCACGCTCATCCTGCGCACCAAGGGCGGCGGCGACGGGGCGCCGGCACCGCTCGTCGCCACCGACGTGAGCATGAAGGTGACCGGCATGATCGCGCGCACGCGCGTCACGCAGCGCTTCACCAACCCGTCGAGCGGCTGGCAGGAGGGGGTGTACGTGTTCCCGCTGCCCGAGAACGCCGCGGTCGACGCGCTGGCGCTTCGCATCGGCGAGCGCACCGTCGACGGCGTGATCCGCGAGCGCGAGGCCGCACGGCAGACCTACGAGCGCGCCCGCGAAGCCGGCCGGCGCACGGCGCTGGTCGAGCAGGAACGGCCGAACCTGTTCACCACCAGCGTTGCGAACGTGGGGCCGGGCGAGACGGTGGAGGTCGCGATCGAGTATCAGCAGACGCTGCGCTACGACGCCGGCCGGTTCAGCCTGCGCTTCCCGCTGGCAATCACACCGCGGTACATCCCCGGCGCGGCCGCCTCGCACGCGCCGCTGATCGAACGCCACCAATCGGCGGCGGCGCCCCTGCGGTTCGCCGGCCTCGGCCCCGCCGGATGGGCCCTGGATACCGACGCCGTGCCCGACGCGGCGCGCATCACGCCGCCGGTGCCGCATCCGGCCACGCTCGCCGACGGGCCGCTCAATCCCGTGTCGATCGACATCGAGCTCGACGCCGGCATGCCGCTCGCGCTGCTCGAAAGTCCGTCCCACGACCTCGTCGTGCAGCGCAATGGCGACGGCCGCTTCCGCCTGAACCTGGCCGCGGGACCGGTCGCCTCCGACCGCGACTTCGAGCTCGCGTGGCGTCCGAGCGCCGGGCACGCCCCGCGCGCCGCGCTGTTCCAGGAGACGCGGGCCGGCGCCACGTACGCGCTCGTCATGGTGATGCCCCCCGACGCCGGCCAAGCGGCGGCGCGCCTGCCGCGCGAGGCGGTCTTCGTGATCGACACGTCCGGTTCGATGGAGGGCGGGTCCATCGCCCAGGCGCGCGAGGCGCTCGCCCTGGCGCTCGCGCGGCTCCAGCCGGGCGATACCTTCAACGTCATCGAGTTCAACTCCGTCACGCGGAAGCTGTTCCCGGCCGCGCAGCCGGTGAGGGCGCAGACGCTCGACGCGGCACGCCGCTGGGTCCGCGGCCTGCGGGCGACCGGCGGCACCGAGATGGCGGCGGCGCTTGCCGAGGCCCTCGATGGCCGCGAGCACCACGAGCGCCTGCGCCAGGTGGTGTTCCTCACCGACGGGGCGGTGGGCAACGAGGACCAGCTCTTCCGCCTCATCCGGTCGCGGCTCGGCGCGAGCCGGCTGTTCACGGTCGGCATCGGTGCGGCGCCCAACGCCCACTTCATGAGCCGCGCGGCCCAGCTCGGGGGCGGCACGTTCACCTACATCGGGCGCATCGAGGATGTCGCGGCGAAGATGGGCGCGTTGTTCGCGAAGCTCGAGGCGCCGGTGCTGCGCGACGTGGCGATCGACTGGCCGGCGGGAGTCGAAGCCTGGCCGCGGCGCATTCCCGACCTCTATCTCGGCGAGCCGGTGGTCGTGGCGGCGCGCCTCGCGGGCCCGGCCGCCACCGTCACCGTGCAGGGCGAACGCGCCGGTGCGGCGTGGACGCAGCGCCTCGCCCTGGCGGGCGGGGGGGAGGAGGCCGGCGTGGGCAAGCTGTGGGCGCGCGACAAGATCGACGCGCTGATGGACGCCGAGCGCGACGCGGCGGAGAAGGAGACGTTCAAGGGCGAGATCGTGAAGGTCGCGCTCGACCACGGGCTGGTGAGCAAGTACACGAGCCTGGTCGCGGTCGACACCACGCCCGCGCGTCCGGCCGGGGAACCTCTCGACGCCGCGATGCTGCCGGTGAACCTGCCGCACGGCATGGTGCACGAGGCGGTGTTCGGCGAGCTGCCGCAGACCGCGACGCCGGCGCACCTCCACGCCCTGTTCGGGGCCTTGGCGCTGCTCGCCGCCGCACTGTTGTGGCCGCTGCGCGCACGCCGCGCCGCGGTGTGAGGCGGCGGCGATGCGCACCTTTCATCGCGTCCACTGGCTGATCGCCGCCCTGACGGGCTTCGCGCTGTGGCACTTCGGACAAGCAGGGTGGATCCACGCCAAGGCGCGACTCGCCCAGTACCTCATGCAGGCGGCCTGGGAGCGCGGCCTTCGCGGCGAGCGGGAGCCGAAACCGTGGCCCTGGGCGGATACCTGGCCGGTCGCCCGGCTGAGCGCGCCGCGCCAGGGCATCGAGGTGTTCGTGCTCGCCGGCGCGTCGGGGCGCACGCTCGCGTTCGGTCCCGGCCATCTCTTCGGCACCGCACCTCCGGGGGCACCCGGCAACAGCGTCATCTCCGCGCATCGCGACACGCACTTTGCCTTCCTGCGGCACCTCGCGCCCGGCGACGAGCTGGTCGTCGAGACGCCGGATGGCCTGCGACGACGCTACCGCGTCAGCGATGCGGAGGTCGTGGACCGCCGCGACCTGCGTGCGACGCTGCCCGAGCCGACGCCGCGGCTCACTCTCATCACCTGCTATCCCTTCGACGCGGTGAACCCGCGCGGGCCGCTGCGCTACGTCGTGCGCGCGGTGGGCGTCTGAGCGGCGCGCTGGCGCCGGTAGGCCTCCGCGGCCGAGCCCCGCCAGCGCGCATAGCCGAGCGCGAACAGCACGCCGGCCCCGGTGATGGCGATGCCCCCGAGGGCGAGGGTCGCGTGCGCGCCGATGCGCTCGGCCAGTGCCCCCGCCGCGAAGTTGCCGAGCGGCGCGATGCCGAGGAACACCGTCACGTACAGGCTGATGACGCGGCCGCGCTTGTCCTCGTCGGAGATGGTCTGAAGGATGGTGTTGCAGGCTGCGACCGACACGATCAGGCCGAAGCCGTAGACCGCGAGCAGCGCGAGCGCCGCGGCGAACGCCCCGGCGAAGGTGAACAGCGTGAGCGCGAGCCCGGCGACGGTCGCGGTGACGCAGATCACCCGGCCCAGCCCCGCGGCATTGGAGCGTACGGCGAGGAACGCCGTGCCGGCGAAGGCGCCCGCGCCGATCGCGCCCATCATGAAGCCGAAGGTATCCGACCCTCCGGCGAAGGTCTCGCGCACGAAGACCGGCAGCAGCGTCTGCGCCGGCGCCGCGAAGAACGACAGCGCGGCGAGCAGCAGCAGCAGGCGCTTGATCGCCAGGAAGCCCACCGCGTACGCGACGCCGGTGCGCAGCGCCGCCCACCAGCCGACGCTCACGAGGGGCAGGACGCGTGGGGCGACGCGGATGCGGAAGTACGCGAGCAGGATCGCCCCGTACGAGACCGCGTTGATGCCGAAGCACGCGGCTTCGCCGAAGGCGGCGAGCACCAGTCCGGCGATGCTCGGGCCGACGAAGCGGGCGCCGTTGAAGAGCATGGACTGCAGCGCGATGGCATTGGGCAGGAGCCGCCGGTCGCCGATCATCTCCAGCAGGAACGCCTGGCGCATCGGCGTCTCGATCGCGTTGACCAGTCCCAGCACCAGCGCGAAGCCGATGATGTGCCAAGGCTCGATCGCGCCGGAGAACGTCAGCGCGGCCAGCATTGCGGCCTGCACGAAGGCTGCCGCCTGCGTCCAGATGAGCACGACGCGCCGGTTGGCGCGATCCGCCCAGACGCCGGCGATGGGCGCGAGGAAGAGGGTGGGGAGCTGCTGCGCGGCCGCGGTGACGCCGAGCATCAGCGCCGAGCCGGTGAGGCGATAGACGAGCCAGCTCGTCGCCACCGT
>CAZKHE010000081.1:0-19729 GCA_964552535.1 uncultured Enterobacteriaceae bacterium
GCGAGAAGGACTTCAACATGCGCTGGGTGGCGTCGATGGTGGCCGACGTGTACCGGATCCTCTCGCGCGGCGGCGTGTTCATGTATCCGCGCGACGCGAAGCACAAGGACGGCCGCCTGCGGCTGATGTACGAGGCGAACCCGATGGCGTTCATCGTCGAGCAGGCGGGCGGGGCGGCGACCGACGGCGAGACGCGCATCCTGGACATCCAGCCCACGGCGCTGCACCAGCGGGTGGGCGTGGTGCTCGGGTCGAGGAACGAAGTGGAGCGCGTGGCCGCCTACCACCGCGCGGCGTGAGCGCGTGAAGGCCGCGTTCCTCGCGCCGTTCCTGCTCGCGGTGGCAGGACTGGCGACCTATCACATCGCGCAGAAGTCGGTCCCCGACACGGCCCATCCGCTCGCGCTGCTCGCCGTCGCGTACGCGATCGCGGCGGTGGCATGCGTCGCGATGCTGCCGCTCGTCACGCCCGGGCAGACGCTGCGCGAGGCGTTCGCCACGGTCCCGTCCGGCGTGGTCTTCATCACGCTCGGCATGCTGGGCCTCGAGATCGGCTACCTGCTCGCCTACCGGGCCGGCGGCCCGCTCGCGTTCACGTCGGTCGCGGCGAGCACGCTGGTCGCGCTGGTGCTCGTGCCGGTCGGCATGATCTTCTTCCGGGAGGCGATCAGCGCGACGCGGGTCGCCGGCATCGTGCTGTGCCTCGCGGGCCTCGGGTTGCTCGCGAGCCGGTAGGCGTTAGCGCACGAGCTTCATCGCCGCGGCGGTCCGGGTCTCCACGCCCAGCTTGGCGTACACCCGCTCCAGATGCTTCGCCACGGTGCGCGGGTTCGCGCCCAGGATGTCGGCGATGTCGCGATTGGTCTTGCCGGCGGCCACCCACTGGAGCACCTCGCGCTCGCGGGGCGTCAGCGCGGCCGCGGCGTCGCCCGAGGCTGACGGGCGCGCGCCGTCGAGGGCGCGGGCCATGCGGTACAGCGAGGCGAGCAGCGGGCGGGCAAGTTCCAGGCGCTCCAGCTCGAGCGCATCGAAGCGCCGACCGCTCCGCTGCACCACGAAGCTCACCAGCATGCGATGGTCGACGTGCACCGGGACCGCCACCACCTCGTCGATGCGGATCGGCCGGTAGTACTCGTTGTACAACCCGCTGTTGCGGAAGGTCGCGCGCGGCACCAGGTCGGCGATCTGCCGGGTGCGCGCATGGCGGTTGCCGCCGTGGTGGCGCACCAGGGGGTGGGTGTGGAAATGGCGATCGAAGACCTCGATGTAGCGTGGCGGCAGCAGGTCGCCCCGGACGCCGAGCACGGCGCGGTGCCCGGAGGCGAGATCGCAGAGGGACAGCGTCACCAGGTCGGCGGCGGCCAGCCGCGGAAGGGTCGCGACGGCCGCCTCGGCGAGCGTCGCCACGCTCCGGCACTGCTCCGCGATGCACTGCACGGCGTCGAGGGTGATGCGAAGGTCGTGCGCGCCGAGGGTCATCGCTGCCTCCGACATCGACGTACGCAGGAATGCGTATCGTAGTCCCGCCCCGCGCGGCGTACAAAGGGCGTTCCGTTCCGGACGACGCGAGGAGGTGCCATGCTCGGCCAAGCGACCCCTTCCACGATCCTGCCCGTGCGCGATCTGGAACGCGCGCGGCGCTTCTACGCGGACGCCCTCGGCCTGCAGCCCATCGGCCTGCAAGGCGACGGCAAGTACCTGTTCCGCCTCGCCGGGGGCGGGGAGCTTGCGCTCATTCCCAAGCCCGAGGGCACGAAGGCGGAACACACGGCGCTCTCGTTCCGTGTCGCCGACATCCGCGCGGCGGTCGCGGCGCTGGAGGCGCGTGGCGTCGAGTTCGCCGATTACGATCTGCCGGGCCTGAGGACGGTCGAGCACGTGTGCGTCCTCGGCTCGGAGAAGGCCGCCTGGTTCGGCGACGGGCAGGGCAACATCCTGTGCCTGCACGAGGACCTCGCCTGATCATCCTCCACGCGACGCGCCGATCCCGTCGCGCCGCTTGAGCCCGATCGCGCGTCGCCGACCCTCGTCCGCGGTTCGACCGGCATCCGGGCGCGCCCTGATACCCTAGCGCCCCGATTCCTCCCGTGGACCCTCGTGCCTCCGGACAGAAAGCCCGTGGACGGGCGCGCCTTCGGCCTCATGGCGCTCCTGTGCGCGCTGTGGGGCTTCCAGCAGGTGACCATCAAGCTCGCCGCGGCGGACGTCTCGCCGCTGATGCAGGCGGGCCTGCGGTCCATCATTGCCACCGTGCTGCTGCTCGCGTGGGCGCGGCTGCGCGGCATCGCGCTCTTCGGCCGCGACGGTACGCTCGCCGCTGGACTCGGTGCGGGGACGCTCTTCGCCGCGGAGTTCGGCTTCATCTACGGCGGGCTCGTGCACACCACGGCGTCGCGGATGGTGGTGTTCCTCTATCTCGCGCCGTGCTTCACCGCGCTGATGCTCCCGCTCTTCGTGCGTGCCGAGCGGCTCGCGCCGGTGCAGTGGCTCGGCGTGGCGCTCGGCTTCGCGGGCGTCGCGTTCGCCTTTCGCGACGGGCTTGCCGGCGGCGCCGGTACGTCCACGCTGATCGGGGACGCGTGCGGCGTGATCGCCGCGTTCCTGTGGGCCTCCACCACGGTGCTCATCCGCGCGACGAGGCTCGGGCGGGCGAGCGCGGAGAAGACCCTGTTCTATCAGCTGGCCGTGGCCGCAGGGGTGCTCACTCCGCTTTCGGTGGCGATGGGGGAGCCGGGCGTGGTGAAGCTATCTCCGCTTGCAGTTCTGGTGCTCGCCTACCAGGGGGCCGTGGTGGCGTTCGCGAGCTATCTCGCTTGGTTCTGGCTGCTCACCCGCTACATGGCGGCGCAACTCTCCGTGTTCTCGTTCCTGACGCCGCTCTTCGGCGTGGCGTTCGGCGTGATGATCCTCGGCGACCCCGTGAGCCCCGCGTTCCTGCTCGCAGCGCTGCTCGTCGGCGCCGGAATCGCAATGGTGAGCTTGCGCCGAGGGCGATGACCCCGCATGCGGGCAACGTGCAAGGCGCCGCCCGCGCGCACCGCGCACGGACGCTACCATGGGCGGATGCCCGCTCCCGATCCCCGCGAGGCGCCGCCCGGACGATCGGTCCGGCACTACCTCTCCACCGACGTGCCCACGGCGGCGCCGCACGAGACCGCCGGTGCGGTGCGCCGCGCGCTCGAGGGGCGCGGCTACGACGATGCCGAGAACGTCTTCGTCGTCGCGGACGGGGGGCGCTTCGCGGGGGTGCTTCCGCTCGGGGCGCTTCTCGGGGCGGACAGCGGGGCCAGCGTGGGCCGGCTCGCGGTGCGCGACTGGCCCGTCGCGGCGCCGGACCTACGACGCGAAGACGCGGCGAGTCTTGCCATCCGCGACGACGTCCCCGCGCTTCCCGTCTGCGACGCACAGGGACGATTTCTGGGCGCGGTGCCCGCGCGCGCGCTGATTGCCATCCTGCGGGACGAGCACCTCGAAGACCTTCACCACATGGCCGGCATCCTCGCGCAGGGCGAGGCGGCGCAGGCCGCGCTGACCGGCTCGCCGTGGCGTCGCGCGCGCTATCGGCTGCCGTGGCTGCTCGTCGGCGTGGTCGGCGCGGCGCTGGCCACCATGCTCATGGCGCGCTTCGAGGACGCGCTCTCCGCGCAGATCGCCATCGCCTTCTTCGTGCCGGCGATCGTGTATCTCGCCGATGCGGTGGGCACCCAGTCCGAGGCCGTCGCCGTCCGCGGCCTTTCGCTCACCGAGCGCGGCATCCGCAGCCTCCTGGCGGCCGAGGTCGCCACCGGCGTGCTGATCGGCGCGGCGCTCGCAGCCGGGGCGTTTCCGCTGGTGTGGCTCGCCTTCGGCAGCGTGCCGCTCGCGGCCACGGTGTCGCTCTCCGTGCTGGGTGCCGCGAGCGTCGCCACGGGCCTCGGCTTCTTCCTGCCGTGGCTTTTCGCGCAGCTCGGCTACGACCCCGCGCTCGGCAGCGGACCGGTGGCGACGGTGATCCAGGACGTGCTGTCGATCGCGATCTACTTCGGGGTCGCCTGGGCGATCCTCCTGTAGGCCGATGCCGTTTGTCACATCCGGCGTCTACCATGGCCCGTCCCCAGACTCGGAGTCGCTCATGCCGCCGCTCGTCCTCTTCGCCCTCGGCGCCCTCGTCGGCGCCGGCGCCACCCTGCTCGCCCCGGGCCTCTCGCGCAACGGCCGCCCGCTGCTCAAGGAGGCGATCAAGACCGCGATGCTCCTCGCGCATGAGGCGCAGGTGCGCGGTGCCGAGCTGGTCGAGCTCGCCGAGGATCTCTACGCCGAAGCCCGCGCCGAAGCCGCGGGTGCCGCCGCCGCGGCGGCTGCCCCGGTGAGGCGCGCTGCGCCGGCGAAGCGCAAGCGCGCGCCGGCGCGCAAGACGACGGTGAAGCCGCGCGCGCGCCGCGCCGCGAAGACGATCGATGCCGAAGCCGCCGATGCGTGAGCCGCTGCCGCTCGCGACGGTCGTGCACGCGACCGGCACGCGCCTGCGCCTGCGGGTGCACGCCCGGCGCGGGGACGCGGCGTTCTTCGAGCGCTGTGCCGCGGCGCTCGCCCGGGTGGCGGGAATCGCCGCCGTCGATGCGCGCGCCATGACGGCGAGCCTGCTGCTCCACCACGACGGCGTCGGGATCGAGACGGTGGGCGTCGAAGCCGAGCGCGCGGGGCTCTTCATCGTCGCCGAAGTCGGGCGCCAGGAGGATGCTGCGGCCCCGCCCGGGCTGCCCGCGCTCGGCGCGATGGCGTTCGGCGCGCTCGGCGTGATGCAGCTCTTCAACCAGCGGGTGCTGCCGCCGGCGCTGACGCTGTTCTGGTACGCGGCGACCCTGGCGAAGTCGCGCGACGGCAAGCCGCCGCGCTGAGGGATCAGTCCGCCAGTCCGGCGGCGTCGGTGTGCTCCCACGGCAGGTCCAGGTCCATGCGGCCCACCTGTCCGTACACCGCGAGCGGCCGGAAGAACCCCGCACCATTCGCGCGCGAGGCGCGCGCCCGCAGGTCGAAGCGGCGCATGATCGCCGCCGGCCGGAAGTCGATCGCGCGCTGCAGCCGCGCCGCGATGTCGGCCTCCGGCACGCGTGCGCTATCGAAGGTGTTGACCGACACGCTGATCGGCCGTGCGGTGCCGATCGAGTACGCGAGGTGCACCTCGCAGCGCTCGGCGAGCCCCGCCGCCACCACGTTCTTCGCCGCGTGGCGCGCCGCGTAGGCGCCGATGCGGTCGATGCGCGACGGATCCTTTCCCGAAAGCGCCGCGCCGCTCTGCCGCGCGTACTCGCCGTAGGTGTCGATGCCGTTCTTGCGGCCGGTGAGACCCGAGTGCCGGGAGGGCCCGCCGACGATGTACGGGCCGCCGGGATTGAGATGGAGTTCGGTCTTCGCGTCGGGCTTGAGCGGCTCGTCCCGGAACGCCGGCGCGAGGACCAGATGCCGCAGGCCCTCGGCGATGGTCGCGGCCTTGATCGGCCGGTCCGCCGTCGCGGCAGTGATGGTCACGCTGTGGATGCGCTGCGGGCGGCCGTCGCGATACTGCACCGCGACCTGCGTCTTGCCGTCGGGGGCGAGCCAGTCGGCGCCGCGCCCCCGCGCCGCGTCGAGCTCGCGCGCAAGCCGGTGCGCGAGCCAGATGGGAAGCGGCATCAGCGCCGGCGTCTCCCGGCACGCGAAGCCGAACGCGTTCACCTGCTCCTGGGCGGGCGCATTGTCGTCGTCCCGCGCGCGGACGTGCGTCCGCTCCATCGGCGTGAAGCTGGTGAGGATCGAGCAGTTGCGCGCGTCGAAGCCGTCCTCGCCATAGCCGACCTCCGCGATCACGGCGCGGGCGAGCGTGGGAATGTCCACGTGCGCCTCGGCCGCGAAGCGCGCGGCGATGAACAGCACGCCGGTGGCGATGGCGCATTCGGCGACGATGCGGGCGTCCGGATCCTGGCGCAGGAACGCATCGACGGTGGCGTCGCTGATCTGGTCGCAGAGCTTGTCCGGATGGCCGGGCGTGACCGACTCGGACGTGAAGATGCGTTCGTGATTCATGTTCATGGTCAGTCTACGCCCTCGACCGGATGCCGCGTATCGTCCGACCGGCCACGGCATTCGCGGCGGCGGAACCGAGCGCGACGGTACCGATCGCCGCCAGGTCGGCCGCGCCGACGGGCGTGAGGCCGAGCAGGCGGCGCGTGAACGGGAGCGCCTGCGCGCCGATCTGCAGCACGCCGCAGAGGCCGAGCGCGCCGTAGAGCTTGGCGTTCGCCGGGCGCCGAAGCTCCTCCAGGATGCCGTGCGTCTCCGAGCGGCACGCGAGCGAGTGCACGAGCTGCGCCGCCGTGAGCCCGTGGAAGGCGATGGTGCTCGCGCGCGTCGGCGCAGCCTGCGGCCCCGCGCCTCGCGGCCCGCCCGCACCGCCGGCGACGAGGAACGCGCCGAGCGTCGCCGCGCCGAGAATCCCGCCCTCGACCAGCACGCGGCGGAAGTCGCCCACGCCCATGATCGGCGCGCGCGGATCGTGCGGCGGCTGCTCCAGCACGTCCGGCTCGGGCGCCTCGAGGCCGAGTGCGAGCCCCGGCAGGACGTCGGTGACGAGGTTCAGCCACAGCAGCTGCATCGGGTGCAGCGGCTCCGGCAGCCCGGCGATCGACGCGGAGAGCATCACCATCGTCTCGGCCGCATTGGTGCCGACGAGGAACCGCAGCACCTTGCGGATGTTGGCGTACGTCGCGCGACCGAGGCGCACCGCTTCGATCACGCCGGCGAGGTCGTCCGTGGCGAGCACGACGTCGGATACCTCGCGTGCCACGTCGGTGCCGCCTCCGCCCATCGCGATGCCCACGTCGGCGGCCTTCAGCGCCGGTCCGTCGTTGATGCCGTCGCCGGTCATCGCGACGATGCGCCCGTTCGCCTGCAGCGCCTGCACGATGGCGAGCTTGTCCACCGGCGAGACGCGCGCGAAGACGTGCGGGTTGGCGGCGATCGCGGCGAGCACGCTGGCGTCGATGCCCTTGATCTGCCCCGCCTCGAGCACGCGGATCTCGCCGCCGTCGCCGAGATCGAGGGTCTTGGCGATGGCGAACGCGGTGGCGCTCTGGTCGCCGGTGATCATCACGGTGCGGATGCCGGCGCGATGCAGCACGTCGAGCGCCGGCCGTGCGCCCGGGCGGATCGGATTGGCGAGCCCCGCGAGGCCGAGCCAGGTGAGCTTCGCCTCCCTGCGCGGATCGCCGGCATCGGCCTCCGCCATGCCGAGCACCCGCAGCGCCTGGCTCGCCATGCGCTGGTTGGCGCGCAGGATCTCCGCGCGCGCGGCGTCGTCGAGGGGCACGCGCCCGCGGGCCGTGAGCCGGTGCGTGCAGCGTTCCAGCACCTCCACCGGGTCGCCCTTGACGCACAGGCGCCTGCGACGATCGGCGAGCACGTGCAGGGTGCTCATGCGCTTGCGGCCGGTGGCGCGCGGGGTGGTCCTCGCGATCGGCTGCTGGCGCCGCAGCCGCACGACGTCCACGCCGAGGTCGAGCGCGGACTGCACCAGCGCGCTCTCCGTGGGCGACCCGGTGATCGAGGGCTTGCGTGCCGTCCCGCCGACCGCTGCCTCGCTGCACAGCGCAGCCACCTCGAACATCGCGGCCGCGACGCGCACGACGGCCGGCTTCGCGGCCTTGCCATCCACCGTGAGGGTTGCGCCGTCCAGCCCATGAAGCGCGCCGTCCACGTGCACCGCCACCGCGGCCATGCGGTTGTCCGTCAGCGTGCCGGTCTTGTCGAGACCGACGATCTCGACGGCGCCGAGCGTCTCCACCGCCTCCAGCTTGCGCACCAGCACGTCGCGCTTGCGCATGTCCTGGATGCCGACTGCGAGCGTGGTGGTCGCGACCGCCGGCAGCCCCTCGGGGATCGCCGCGACGGCGAGCGAGATCGCGGTGCGCAGCATCGGCAGCCAGCCCTCGCCGCGCAGCAGGCCGATGGCGAACACCGCGGCGCAGATCGCCCCGTTGACCACCACGAGCTCGCGCTCCACTTCGCCGAGCTGGCGCTGGATCGGCGTCTCCGGCGGCCGCACCGCGCCGAGCAGGCCCTGGATGCGGCCGATTTCGGTCTCCGCGCCGGTGGCGGTGACGATCGCCACCCCGCGCCCGCCGGTGACGGCGGTGCCGCGGAACACCATGTTCACGCGATCGGCGAGCGCGGTGTCGGTGCGCAGGCGGGCGCTCGCATCCTTGTGCACCGGCAGCGCTTCGCCGGTGAGCGCGGACTCGTTCACCGTCAGATCCTCGGCTTCGATCAACCTTGCATCGGCGGGAATCATCGTGCCGGGATCGAGCGCGATGGCGTCGCCGGGCACGAGCTCAGCGGGCAGCACCTGGCGCCGGACCCCGCCGCGGATCACCGGCACGGGCTGCGGCGCATACTGCGACAGGCCGAGGATGGTTCGTTCCGCCTGCTTCTCGGTGGTGGTCGCGATGCCGGCGTTGGCGAGCACGACGCCGCCGATGACCACCGCATCGGCGATGCCGCCGGTGACGAGCGAGATCGCCGCGGACGCCCCGAGCAGCGCGATCGGCAGGCTGGTGAGCTGTTCACCGAAAATCGACCAGGCGGACCGCGGTTCGGTGCGCGGCAGCTCGTTGCGGCCGTGCCGGGCGCGGCGCACCGCGACCTCGGCATCCGTCAGGCCGCGCGCGCCCGGCGCCGCGAGGTGCCGGAGCGTCTCCGCGACGCTGCGCGCATGGAACGTCGCGTGCGGGTCGGCAGGCGCGGCATGCGCATGCAGCGCCTCCTTCGTGGCCGCGAGGCGCGGCGGCGGCGGCTTGCCGCTTTCGGCATCGACGATGGCGTCGGCCAGCGTCGCGATCGTCGCCGGCGCGCCGAAGTACACGAGCACCGAGCCGGTCAGCTTGCTCGCCTCCGCTCGCCTCACGCCGGGTTGCGCGAGCAGCGTGTCCACGATGGGCTGCGCCAAGCGCGGCTCGTCGCGCAGCGCGCCCACACGGAAGCGCACGCGGCCAGGCACCGCGTCGTGCACGATCTCCGGGCGCGCGCGTGCAGCGCGCCGGCGACTGATCGACGGAGCGGGTCTCGGGCTGGCGGATCGGGAGCGGGCGGCCGCGCGCGGCATGCGCTTCTGTCGGCGTTCGTGGGGAGCGTGCGCTGTGACGCCCGCGGACTCTATCGCGGCGGCGACCGGCTGAGAACGCTACCTCCGGCGGATGCGGAGCGCACGTTTCTGTCACACCCCTGTCATGTTTTCGTGCTGCCGGTCATCGGCGGCGCGATGTCCTCCAGCGCGCGGCGCTCGGCATCCACGCCGAGCCACGCCGCGACCGCCGCCGCGCCGATCACCAGCGCCGCCCCCACCGCGTATCCGGCGAACACCGCCTCGCGGCTGCCGGTCTCGATCAGCGCGCCGAACACCGCGGGTGCGACGAAGCCTCCGGCGCCGGTGCCGATCGCGTAGAACACGGAAATCGCGAGCGCGCGCATCTCCAGCGGGAAGATCTCGCTCACCGTGAGATACGCCGAGCTCGCCGCGGCGGAGGCGAGAAAGAACACCGCCGACCACGCGAGGGTCTGCGTCGTCGCATCCAGCCAGCCTTGCACGAAGCCGTAGCCGGTGGCGAGCAGCAGCACGCCGGAGAGCGCGTAGGTCGCCGCGATCATGATGCGGCGGCCGATGCGATCGAAGAGCGGGCCGAGCAGCACCGGGCCGAGGAAGTTGCCGGCGGCGAACGGCAGGATGTAGAGGCCGACGTTCGACTCCGGGATGCCGTAGAAGCGCGTCAGCACCAGCGCGTAGGTGAACGCGATGGCGTTGTAGAAGAACGCCTGCGCGACCATCAGCGTGAAGCCGAGCGCGGTGCGGCGCCGGTGGTGGCGGAGCAGCGTGTGCATAATCTCGCCGAGCGTCGGCGGCGGCCGCATGCCGACCGCGGTGGTCCGATCGATGTCCGGCAGCGGGCCGTGTTCGCGCGCGACCGCTGCCTCGATCGCCTGCATCTCCCGCTCGGCGAGATCGGCGTGGCCGTGGGTGATGAGCCAGCGCGGGCTCTCCGGCAGGTTGCGCCGGACGAGCAGGATGGCGATGCCGAGCAGGGCGCCGAGCGCGAAGGCGACGCGCCAGCCGAGATCCGGATGCATCACTTCCGGGTCGAGCACGATCAGGCTCAGCGCCGCGCCAAGCGCCGCCCCGACCCAGAAGCTGCCGTTGATCGCGAGGCTCACCCGGCCGCGCACGCGGGCGGGAATGAGCTCGTCGATGGCGGAGTTGATCGCCGCGTACTCCCCGCCGATGCCGAAGCCGGTGACGGCCCTGCACACCGCGAAGCTCGCGAAGTTCCACGTGAACGCGGTGGCCACCGTCGCGGCCAGATACACCGCGAGCGTCACGAGAAAGAGCTTCTTCCGGCCCAGCCGGTCGGCCAGCCGGCCGAAGAAGAGCGCACCCAGCACCGCGCCGCCGATGTACGCGGAGGCGGTGAGCCCGATCTCGGTCGCGCTGAGGCCCAGCGTGTCGGTCCGTTCCAGGGTCGGGCCGAGCGCGCCCACCACCGTGACTTCGAGACCGTCGAGCATCCAGGTGATGCCGAGCGCGGCGACGACCCGCCAATGCCACCGGGACCAGGGGAGGGCGTCGAGACGGTGCGGAATGGACGTGTAGGGCAGGGGGGCCTCCTCGGGAGCGCGTGCGGCACTGCAAGAAACGTGCGATACCGCCGCCGGCGCCCTCAAGTTCGACCCGGCTCCGGCCGACATTGGCAGCATGGCTCCGCCGCCGAATGCCACCGCGCTGCTGTCCCATCCGCCGACCGATCTGGCCGGCTGGGTGCGCAAGTTCGCGCGCGCCGACATCCCCGTGCTGCGCGCGACGGCGAAGGCGCTTGCCGAGATGCAGGCCGAGGACACCGCCGGACCGCGGGAGCTGGCCGACGTGGTGCTGGGCGACCCGCTCGCCACCGCGCGGCTCTTCGCGCGGCTTTCGGGCAAGCGTCAGGCGAGCGACGCGACGACCGTGGAAGGCCTCGTGCTGCTCATGGGCGTGGATCGGACCTATCGGCTGGTCGCCGAGGCGCCCACGGTCGAGGCGCACCTGGCCCAGCACCCGCGCGCGCTGGTGGGCTTCCTGCGCGCTGCCGCGCGCGCGCGCCGCGGCGCCGACCTCGCCCGGACCATCGCCGCGTGGCGCCAGGACGTCGCCGTCGAGGAGCTCGGCATCGCGGCGCTGCTCCACGACATCGCCGAGCTGCTGCTGTGGTGCCTCGGCCCCGCCCTTGCGCTCGGGCTCGCCGACCTGCGGGCGCAGCTTCCGACCGCGCGCAGCCGCGATCTGCAGAAGCGCCTGTTCGGGATCGCGCTCCACGACCTGCAGCTCGCGCTCGCGCGGGAGTGGCGGCTGCCGGCGCTGCTGATCACGCTGATGGACGACGAGCACGCGGAATCGCCCCGCGTGCGCAACGTCGTGCACGCGGTGAACCTGGCGCGCCACGCCGCCAACGGCTGGGACGATCCGGCGCTGCCCGACGACTTCAAGGGCGTCGCCGCCCTGCTCAACAGCGACGTCGCGTTCGCCGAACGCGTCGTGAAGGGCAGCGGCGGCGCCGGCGGGCCGGCGATGCCGGACCGGTCGCGGGGATAGCCCCTAGAGCAGCGGCTCGCTCACCTTCTCGCCGCGCTCGTAGACGACGTTCGCGCGGCCGACCAGCAGCGGATCCACCGGGCCGATCGCGTCGATGTCCTTCGCGGCGTACGGCAGCGCGTGCAGCAGGTAGCGCATCGCGTTGAGCCGCGCGCGCTTCTTGCAATCGGACTTGATGACCGTCCACGGCGCGTCGGCGGTGTCGGTGTAGAAGAACATCGCCTCCTTGGCCTTGGTGTAGTCGTCCCACTTGTCCAGCGACGCCATGTCGATCGGGGAGAGCTTCCACTGCTTGAGCGGATGCACCTCGCGCTCCTTGAAGCGCCGGCGCTGCTCCTCGCGGCTCACCGAGAACCAGAACTTCACGAGGTGGACGCCGCTCTTCACCAGCATGCGCTCGAACTCCGGGCACTGGCGCATGAACTCGAGGTACTCCTGCTGGGTGCAGAACCCCATCACGCGCTCCACGCCGGCGCGGTTGTACCAGGAGCGGTCGAAGAGCACGATCTCGCCGCCGGTGGGCAGGTTCTGCACGTAGCGCTGGAAATACCACTGGCCGCGCTCGGCGTCGGTGGGCTTCTCCAGCGCGACCACGCGCGCGCCGCGCGGGTTGAGGTTCTCCATGAACCGCTTGATGGTGCCGCCCTTTCCGGCCGCGTCGCGCCCCTCGAACAGCACCACGACGCGCTGCTTCGTATCCTTGACCCACGCCTGCAGCTTGAGCAGCTCCACCTGCAGCCGGTACTTCTGCCGCTCGTAGCTCTTGCGCGCCATCAGGTTGCGGTACGGATACCCGCCCTTGCGCCAGGTGGGCGACAGCTCCTCGTCCGGCGAGGGCGGCTGCTCCCGCGCGCGCGCCTCCTGCTCCTCGAGCAGGCGCCGCATCAGGGCAGCGGCCTCCTTCGGATCGCGGCCCTGGAGGACATCCTGCAGCGCGCTGAGTTGCGCGCCTTCCTTCCCTTCCATGCTGTCCGCGACCACGGCACGCTCGATGGCTCCCGGGCTGCCGATGGGGCCGACGTCGCCGGCGGCGACCCTCCGGGGCCGCGGAGCCCGGGCCCTGGCGGCGGACTCCGTGCCGGTCTTGCCGGCGCGCTTCTTTCTCGTGGCCATGCTTCCTCCTTGTCCCTGGTCGAGGCGAAAACCTCCAGTGTGTGCCGACGTCCCGGGCGTTTCTTGCGGCAGATCAGGGAATCCGCCCGGCGCACCGGCCCGTTTCTTGCGCCACGCCGCGGGTTTGCCGCTGCCCCTGGTACATGGAGACCGCCACCGCCTGGTTCATCGTCGCCGGACTGCTGTTCATCCTGATGGGCCTCGTGGCCTCGGTGGTGGAACGCCTGCCGCTCAGCACCGGACTGATCTACCTCGCCATCGGCTACGCGCTCGGGCCCGCGGGCGCGGGCCTCATGGGCCTGGACCCGCTCGACGACGCGCCGCTGCTCGAGCGCGTGTTCGAGATCGCGGTGCTGGTGTCGCTGTTCACCGTGGGGCTCAAGCTGCGGCTGCCCTTCCGCGATCCGCTGTGGCGAATCGCCGTGCGGCTCGCGTCGCTCTCCATGCTCGTGACCATTGCCGGCGTCGCGGCGCTCGGCGTGGCCCTCTTCGGCCTGTCCTGGCCCGCGGCGCTGCTGCTCGGCGCCGTCCTGGCCCCCACCGATCCGGTGCTCGCCTCCGACGTGCAGGTCAAGCGGCTGGACGACCGCGACCGGGTGCGGTTCGGGGTCACGGCCGAGGGCGGCATCAACGACGGTTCGGCGTTTCCGTTCGTGTTCCTCGCGCTCGGGCTGCTCGGACTGCGCGACGTCGGGCCGGCGCTCACGCGATGGCTTGCGGTCGATCTCGTGTGGGCGGTGGGCGGCGGACTCGCGATCGGCTGGGGGTGCGGTCTCGCGGTCGGGCGGCTGGTGGTGTTCCTGCGCCGACGCGCGCAGGCGGAAATCGGTCTCGAGGAGTTCCTCATCCTCGGCCTCATTGCCATGAGCTACGGGCTCGCGCTGCTCCTGCACGCGCTCGGCTTCCTCGCCGTGCTCGCCGCCGGGTTGGCGGTGCGCAACATCGAGCGCGATGCCACGGTCCGCGCGGACGTTGCGCGCGGCCGGGAGCGTGCCGAGCGCGAGGCGGAGGCGGAGCCGGCGCGCGCCGTCGCCGGCGGGCTGCTCGCCTTCAACGAGCGCTTCGAGCGGATCGCGGAGTCCGCCGCCGTCCTGCTGCTCGGCGGGCTGCTCTCGGGCGGCTACTTCGATGCCCGGGCGCTCGTCCTGGCGCTGGTGCTGTTCGTCGTCGTCCGGCCCGTGTCCGTGGTCCTGGGGCTCGCGGGTGAACACGTGCCACGCCGACAGCTCGTGCTGATGGGCTGGTTCGGCATCCGCGGCGTCGGGTCGCTGTACTACCTGATGTTCGCCATCACGCACGCCCTCTCGCCGCACGTCGCCGAGCGCCTGACCGCGATCGTGCTCACCGTGGTCGCGGCGTCGATCGTCGCGCACGGCGTCTCCGCGACGCCGCTGATGGAGCGGTATCGGCGCCAGCCCCGATGATCGGGCCGCAGCGTCAGGTCTTCCCGGGCAGCCTTCCGCAGGCGATGCCGACGATCCCGGTCAGCAGGCGAGGACGGACTTGGTGAACCACGGCTCTGCCATCGCCACGCCTCCCGCTCGCTAGACTCGTTCGTACTCTCCCGCCACCAGCTTGCGCCGCAGGATCTTGCCCACCGGCGACTTCGGCACCGCCTGCACGAAGACGTATTCGCGCGGGCGCTTGAAGTTGGGCAGGGTGGACTCGCGGCAGTAGGCGTCGAGCGCCGCCGCGTCGGCCGCGCCCTTCAGCTTGATGAACGCGACCACCTTCTGGCCCCAGCGCTCGTCGGGCAGGCCGGCGACGGCGACCTCGTCGACGGCCGGGTGCAGCGACAGCACCGACTCGATGTCCACCGGCGAGATGTTCTCGCCGCCGGAAATGATCATGTCGTCCACGCGGCCGGTGACGTAGAGGTCGCCGTCGGCGTCGAAGTAGCCGGTGTCGCCGGTGAAGTACCAGCCGCCGCGCAGCGCCTTCGCATCCGCGTCGGGCCGCTTCCAGTAACCCTCGAAGGCTTCGTCGCCGGCGAGGTCGGCGATGATCTGGCCCTCTTCGCCCGGGGCCGCCACGTCGTCCGGACCCTTCGCATCGAGCTTCACCACCCGCAGGCGCGCATTGAAGGCCGCGCGGCCGGCGCTGCCGGGCTTCGCCGGCGCGTCCTGGTCGAGCGAGAAGGTGTAGATCTCCGAGGAGCCGTAGTGATTGACGAAGAGCTCCGGTGCGAACGCCGCGGCGAGGCGCTTGAGCAGCCCGTCGCTCATCGGTGCGCCGGCGAAGCCGATCTTGCGCACGGACCGGGTATCGGTGCCGGCGAAATCGGCGTGGCCGATGAGGTCGTGATACAGCGTCGGGACGAGGTACAGGTTGGTGATCCGCTCGCGTGCGATCAGCGCGAGGGCCTCGGCCGGGTCGAACTTCGGCATGCAGACGAAGGTGCCGTCCACGATGGCCATCGCGAGCAGCGAGCGCACGCCCATGGTGTGGTAGAGCGGCATCACGCCGAGCGTCGCCTCGCCCACCCGATACGTGTTCTGCGCCACGTGCGCCAGCGCGGCGGCGCGCTCGGCGCGATGGCGGCGCGGCACGCCCTTCGGCCGGCCGGTGGTGCCGGAGGTGTAGAGCATCACCGAGATGTCCTCGGCGCGCGCCTGCGGCACGAGGTTCCCGGCGTCCGACGCGAGCAGATCGCCGAACGCGAGCGTGCCGCCCGCGGCCCCGAGCGCGGCGATGCGCGCGATGCCGCGGCACGCGGGCGAGCCGGCAACCGCGGCTTCGCTCACCGGTTCGTAGGCGATTGCCCGCGCGCCGGCGTCGGTCACGCAGTACTCGACCTCGTCGTCCTTCGCGCGCCAGTTGAGCGGCGTCACCACCACGCCGAGGAACTGGCAGGCCCAGTGCAGCGTGGCCATTTCCCAGCGGTTCTGCATCGCCACGACGAGGTGATCGCCGCGCCCGAGCCCCGCGCGGGCGAGGCCCGTGGCCACGCGGGCAATCCGCTCGTGCCACGCCCGGTACGTGAGGCGCACCTCGCCGTCCACGATGGCGAGGCGTCCCGGGCGGCGCTCGACGCTCTGCAGGAAGGTGGTGCCGAGATCCAGCATCGCGTCTTGCCCTACTCGCCCTTGTACCGGGCCTTGCGCTTCTCGAAGAAGGCGTTCGCACCCTCGTGGTAGTCGTGCGAATCGCGCAGCTTCTCGTACGCGTGGCCCTCGATCTCCATGCTCGCCTCGAGCGCGGCGTCCTCGCCGAAATTGAGCACGCGCTTCAGCGTCGTGAGCGCGAGCGGCGAGAGCGCATTGAGCCGTTCGGCGTAGGCGAGGACCGCCTTGTCCAGCGCGGCGCCGTCCTCGACCACCTCGGTGAGGAGGCCCCAGCGATGCGCTTCCTCCGCGGGGAGGCGGCGGCCCTGCAGGACCATGTCCTTGGCGCGGGTCATGCCCACCATGCGCAGGATCCGCTGGCTGCCGCCCGAGCCCGGCATCTGTCCGATGGTGATCTCCGGCAGGGCGACCAGCGTGTCCTTCGTCGCCAGCCGGAAGTCGCAGGCGAGCGCCAGCTCGAGACCCACGCCCATGGCGTACTTCTCCATGGCCGCGATCACCGGCTTGGGGCAGCGCTCCGGCGCGGCGATGTTCCAGGCGAGGTGCGACATGCCGTCGCGATGCACCTTGAAGAAGCCGCGCACGTCGCCGCCCGAGGTGTACACGCCGTTGGCGCCGCGCACCACGATCACGCCGATGTCCGGATCCTTGCCCATTTCCTCGAACAGCGCGCCGATCTGCGAGCGCGCCTTGTACGAGACGATGTTGAGCGGCGGGCGGTCGAGCCACAGCGTGGCGATGCGGCGCGGGGCGTCGATCTCCACGCGGAGCCCATCGAGCTCGGCGAGGAGCTCGCCGCGTTGCTTGGCGTACTTGTCGGTCATCGTTGCCTTCCCTGGTAAGCGCGGGCATCAGCCCACGCGGATGAAATTCCCCGCCCGCAGCTCGCGCCGCAGGATCTTGCCCACCGGCGATTGCGGGATCCGCTCCACGAACACGTACTCCTTCGGGCACTTGTAGCCCGGCAGGCCCGCGGCGCGGCAGTGCCGGTCCAGCGACGCGTGGTCGGCGGCGCCCGCCGGTTCCACGAACGCGACCAGCTTGTGTCCCCAGCGGTCGTCGGGCATGCCGATCACCGCCACGCGTCCGACCAGCGGCGAGCGCGCCAGCGCGTTCTCGACCTCCTCCGGGTACACGTTCTCGCCGCCGGTGATCACCATGTCGTCGACGCGGCCGACGACGTAGAGCTCGCCCTCGTCGTCCAGCCGCCCGAGGTCGCCGGTGAAGTACCAGCCGCCGCGCAGCGCGCGCGCCGTCGCGTCCGGGCGCTTCCAGTAGCCGGCGAACGCCTCGGCGCTGCGCAGGGTGGCGATGATCTCACCGGTCTCGCCGGCGCGCACCACGTCCTCGGCGGTCGCGCCTTCGTTCGGGTCGGCGCGCACCACGCGGATCGCCGAGTTCATGCCGGCGCGGCCCGCGCAGCCGGGCTTGCGGTCCACGTGGTCGCAGAAGGCGAGCGTATAGAGCTCGCTGCAGCCGTAGTAGTTGACGAAGAGCTGCGGACGCAGGCGTTCGAGGCACGCCGCCGACAGGGCGTCGGTCATCGTCATGCCGGCGTAGCCGATGCGCGCGAGCGAGCCGAGATCGTAGCGGCCCAGACTCGGGTGGTGCAGGAGATCGTGGTAGAGCGTCGGCACCAGGAACATGGTGGTGACGCGCTCGCGCGCGATGAGCTGCAGCGCGAGGTCGGTGTCGTAGGCGGGCACGCACACGAACTTCCCGTTGAGCAGCATCGAGGCGAGCAGCACCCGCATGCCCATGGTGTGATACAGCGGCATCACGCCGAGCGACGACTCGCCGAACACGTAGCGGTTGTGCGCCACCTGCGACACCGCGGCCGACAGCTCGTTGCGATGGCTGCGCGGCACGCCCTTGGGCCGTCCGGTGGTCCCCGAGGTGTAGAGCATCAGGCAGATGGCGTGCTCATCCAATTGCGGCAGCGCACGCGGCGGCTCGGCGGCCGCGAGCGTGGCGTATGCCGTCTCGCCCGCCTGCGCGGTGCCGTCACCCACGCGCACGCGCGGCAGCCCGTCGGCGCCCGACTTCGCGAGGCCGCCGTTCACCCCGTCCGCCGAAGCCGTCTCGAACGCGACGACGCGCGGCTCGGCGTCCTCGACGCAGAACGCCACCTCGCTCTCGCGCGCACGCCAGTTGAGGGGCGTGAACACCGCGCCCAGCATCTGGCAGGCCCAGTAGAGCGTGGTGGTCTCGTAGCGGTTCTTGAGCAGCACCAGCACGCGGTCGCCGGACACCACGCCGAGCCGCGCGAGCCCGCCGGCGACCCGCAGCGATTCGGCGTGCCACTGCGCGTAGGTGCGGGCGACACCGCCGTCGGTGATGGCACACGCCTCCGGGCGGCGCGCGACGGTGAGCGCGAAGGCGGTCGCGAGGTCCACGGTCAGCGTTCCCCGGCGCGCAGGGCGGCTGCGGCCTCCAGGATTGCCGCCACGATCGGCGCATAGCCGGTGCACCGGCACAGGTGTCCCGACAGCATGTCGCGCACCTCGGCTTCGGTGGGGGCCGGGTGACGCGCGAGGAAGTCGGTCGCGGACATGAGGATGCCGGCGGTGCAGAAACCGCATTGCAGGGCGTGATGCTTGCGGAAGGCACGCTGCAGCGCGTTCATCTCGCCGTCGGGGGCAAGGCCTTCGACGGTGCGAAGCGAGGCGCCGTCGCATTCCACCGCGAACTGCATGCAGCTCCGCACCGCGCGGCCGTCCACCATCACGGTGCACGCGCCGCACACGCCGTGCTCGCAGCCCACGTGCGTGCCGTAGAGCCCCAGCTCGTGACGGATGAAGTCCGAGAGCAGCGTGCGCGGCTCGGCGCTGCCGCGACGGCGCCGGCCGTTCACCTCCAGCGTCACGGTGTGGCGGGCGTCGGGCGCGAGGCGCTTCATGCGTCGACTCCGAATGCGCGACGCAGGACGCGTGCGCCGAGGGTGCGCACCAGGGCGCGGCGATAGGCGGCGCTGGCCTTGTGGTCGTTGAGCGGGTCCACCGCCGTCGCTGCCGCATCCGCGATCGCGGCGGCGAGGGTCGCGTCGGCGCGTTCGCCGAGGAAGTTCGCCGTGTCGGCGACATGCGGGCGGCTTTCGACGCCCCCGAGCCCGAGCGACAGCGCCGCGAGCGTGCCGTCGCGGCCGACCTCCGCCGCCGCCGCGCACGCGACGATGGCGAAGTCGCCGTGGCGTTGCGCGAGCTCCTCGAACGCGTGGCGCGTCCCGGGCGGCGCCGCCGGAAAGATCAACGCGGTGACCAGCTCGTCCGGCGCGCGCGAAGTCGTCATGACGTCCACGAAGAACTCGTCGGCCGTCACCCGTCGCGTGCCTTGTCCGGATTGCAGCTCGACCGCGCCGCCCAGGGTGGCGAGCACGAGCGGCGTCTCCGCGCTGGGGTCGGCGTGCGCCACCGAGCCGCACAGCGTGCCGCGGTTGCGCGTCTGGAAGTGGCCGACCCACGGCAGCGCGAGGCCGAGCAGCGGGACCGCCTGCAGCAGTGCCGCGTGCTCGAGCGCGCGTGCCTGGGTGAGCGTGGCGCCGATGCGGACCTCGCCGTTCACGCTCACCGCATCCAGGCCCGCGATGCGCTTGATGTCCACCAGTGCGGCGGGACGCGCGAGGCGCATGTTCAGCATCGCGCCGAGGGACATGCCGCCGGCCAGCACGTTCGCGTCGCCGCCGAACGCCCCGAGCAGCGCGACCGCCTCGTCGACCGTCTCCGGGCGGCAGTATTCGAAGGCCGCGGGCTTCATGCGGCGGCCTCGTTGCACAGCGCCCACACCCGGTCGAGCGTCAGCGGCAGCTCGATGTCGTCGCGGCCGAGCGCGTCGGCCGCGGCGTTCGCGAGGGCCGCCGGGGCCAGCATGGAGCTGCCGTCGCCCATGCCCTTCGCGCCGGTGAGGTTCACCGGCGTCGGCGTGG
>CAZKHE010000082.1:0-19460 GCA_964552535.1 uncultured Enterobacteriaceae bacterium
CGGGCACCTCGCAGTCGACGAACACGAGCTCGCAGGTGTTCGAGCCGCGCATGCCGAGCTTGTCGAGCTTCTGCGCCGTGCCGAAGCCCTTCATGTCCTTCTCGATCAGGAAGGCGGTGATGCCGCGCGGGCCGGCCGCCCCGTCGGTCTTGGCGTACACCACCAGCGTGTCCGCGTCGGGGCCGTTGGTGATCCACATCTTGTTGCCGTTGAGGATGAACCGGCCGTTGGCGTACTCGGCGCGCAGCTTCATCGAGACCACGTCGGACCCGGCGCCCGGCTCCGACATGGCGAGCGCGCCGACGTGCTCGCCCGACACGAGCTTCGGCAGGTACTTGCGCTTCTGCTCGGGGGTGCCGTTGCGGCGGATCTGGTTCACGCACAGGTTCGAGTGCGCGCCGTAGGAGAGTCCGACGGAGGCCGAGGCGCGGCTGATCTCCTCCACGGCGACGATGTGCGCGAGGTAGCCCATCATCGAGCCGCCGTACTCTTCCTCGACGGTGATGCCGAGCACGCCGAGGTCGCCCAGCTTGCGCCACAGGTCCATCGGGAACTCGTTGGTCCGATCGATCTCCGCCGCGCGCGGCGCGATCTCCGCCTCGCAGAAGGCGCGCACCGAGGCGCGCAGCATGTCGATGTCCTCGCCGAGATCGAACCCGAGCTGCGGGAAGTCGATCATCGGGACGCCCGAGGCGGGCAGGTCGGCAGGGCGGTTCATGGCTCCTCCGGGAGCGGGGCGCGCCGCGAACGGGCGCGAGGCTTCCCCGCAGCTTCACATATGAGAAAATCGCGGGATCGTGCGGCACGGCAAGTTTAGCGTATCCCGCGCGCCGACCGCCGCCCCCCGACCGATCGATGACCCCCGAAGAGATGCTCGACTACCCGGTGCGCGAGGCGCCCGCCCCGGGCACGGTGCGCGAGATCGCACCCGGCGTGCTGTGGCTGCGCATGCCGCTGCCGTTCGCCCTCGACCACATCAACCTCTGGCTGCTCGAGGACGGCGACGGCTTCGCCATCGTCGACTGCGGCTACGCCTCCGAGGAGACCCGCCGGCACTGGGACACCGTGCTCGCCGCCGCGGTGGGCGCCCGCCCGGTGCAGCGCGTGTTCGCCACGCATTGCCATCCCGATCACGTGGGCAATGCCGCTTGGCTGTGCGAGCAGCGCAGCGCGGAACTCTGGATGTCGCAGGCCGAGTACCTCACCGCGCACGCCTGGCGCGACGACGCGGCCGGCTTCACCAACGCGCACCTGGTCGAGTTCTTCCGCGCGAACGGCCTGGATGCCGAGCGCCTGGGAAGCATGCAGGAGCGTGGCAATTCCTACAAACGCGGCGTGCCCGAGCTGCCGCGCCGCTACCACCGCATCATGGACGGCGACCGCATCGTCATCGGCGGGCGCGAGTGGCGTGCCATCGCCGGATACGGCCACGCGCCGGAGCACATCAGCCTGTACTGCGCCGCGACCAACGTGCTCATCTCCGGCGACATGCTGCTGCCGCGCATTTCCACCAACATCGCCGTCGCCTCGGTCACGCCCGACGCCGATCCGCTCGCGCTGTTCCTCGCCTCGCTCGCGCGCTATGCGGCCGAGCTGCCGGCCGACGTGCTGGTGCTGCCGTCGCACGGCCTGCCGTTCCGCGGCGCGCGGGAGCGCATCGCGCAGCTCGAGCAGCACCACGAGGCGCGGATCGCCGAGCTCGAGGAGGCCTGCGCGACGCCGAAGGCTGCGGCGGAGCTCATCGCCACGCTGTTCCGCCGCAAGCTCGACACGCACCAGACGTTCTTCGCCATGGGCGAGACGCTCGCCCACCTCAACTATCTCGCCGGCCGCGGCCGGCTGGCGCGCGCCGTCGGAGGTGACGGGATCGCGCGCTTCGTGCGCCGCCCGGCATGACGCCGGGACCACGTCGTCCATAGGGAGAAGACGCATGGCCGAGAAGAAGCCCGCGACGCAGTCGCCGCCGCTGCAGCAGCAACCCGATCCGCAGGAGGTCGCCAAGATCCTCGGGGAGGTCGCCGCCCGCTCCTCCAGCCTGCTGAACGACTGGGCGCAGAAGGCGGCCACCAAGGACATCGCCTTCAAGGACGAGTTCGGCATCGCCCGGGCGTTCATGGACATGTGGTCGAAGCTGCTCGAGAACCCGGCCCAGATGGCGCAGGTCTCGATGAACATGTACTTCGACTACCTGCGCCTGTGGCAGAGCTCCTGGCTGCGCATGATGGGCCAGGCCGCGCCGCCGGTCGCGGCGCCGGCCAAGGGCGACAACCGCTTCCGCGACGACGAGTGGCAGAACAACTTCGTCTTCGACTACATCAAGCAGTCGTACCTCATCGCCGCGCGCCATATCCACGACACCGTGTCCAAGGTGGACGGGCTCGACCCGGATGCGAAGAAGAAGGTGGACTTCTTCACCCGGCAGTACGTGGATGCGCTGTCGCCGTCGAACTTCGCGCTCACCAATCCGCAGGTGCTGCGCGAAACCGTGTCCACCGGGGGCACCAACCTCGTCAAGGGGCTGAAGAACCTGCTCGAGGATCTCGACGAGGGCGACGGCCAGCTCCGGATCAAGATGACCGACGCCTCGGCGTTCAAGGTCGGCCAGAACGTCGCGACGACGCCCGGCAAGGTCGTGTTACAGAACGAGCTGATGCAGCTCATCCAGTACGCGCCGTCCACCGAGACGGTGTTCAAGCGGCCGCTGCTGATCGTGCCGCCGTGGATCAACAAGTTCTACATCCTCGACCTGCGCGAGAAGAACTCCTTCATCCGCTGGGCGGTGTCGCAGGGCCATACCGTGTTCGTCATCTCGTGGGTCAATCCGGATGCGCGCTACGCCGGCAAGACCTTCGAGGACTACATGTTCGAGGGGCCGCTCGCCGCGCTCGACGCGATCGAGCAGGCCACCGGCGAGCGCGAGGTGAACATCATCGGCTACTGCCTCGGCGGGACGCTGACCGGCTCCACGCTCGCGTACATGGCCGCGAAGAAGGACGACCGGATCAAGAGCGCCACGTACTTCGTGTCGCTCCTCGACTTCTCCATCCCGGGCGAGCTCGGCGTGTTCATCGACGAGGCGCAGGTCGCCAACCTCGAGAAGCGCATGAACGAGCGCGGCTATCTCGAAGGCTCGGAGATGGCCGGCACGTTCAACATGCTGCGCGCGAACGACCTGATCTGGTCGTTCGTGATCAACAATTATCTGCTGGGCAAGGAGCCGTTCCCCTTCGACCTGCTCTACTGGAACTCCGATTCCACGCGCATGCCGGCGGCGATGCACAGCTTCTACCTGCGCAACATGTATCTCGCGAACAAGCTGCGCGAAGCCGGGGGCATCACGCTCGGCGGCGTGCCGCTCGATCTGTCGAAGGTCAAGGTGCCGTCGTACTTCATCTCGACGGTGGAGGACCACATCGCGCCGTGGAAGTCCACCTACAAGGGGGCCAAGGTGCTCGGCGGCAAGGTGCGCTTCGTCCTCGGCGGATCCGGGCACATCGCCGGCATCGTGAATCCGCCGGGGGCGGGCAAGTACGGTTACTGGACCAACGATGCGCTGCCCGCCGAGCCCGAGGCGTGGCAGCAGGGCGCGACCGCCCACCAGGGGTCGTGGTGGAACGACTGGGAGGCGTGGATCACGGCGCTGAACGGCGACGCGCGCGTGCCGGCCCGTACGCCGGGCGACGGCAAGCTCCGGCCGATCGAGGATGCGCCGGGCTCGTACGTGGCGATCCGCCTCGACGGCGGGACGCAGACGAATTGCGTGAAGCCCTGAGCGCGACGCGCCGCGCCGCATGACGCGCGGCGCGCTCTACCTCCGGCTCGTGCTGATGGCCGGCTTCTGGGGCGGGCAGTTCATTGCCGGGCGCGTCGTCGCACCGCTGCTGCCGCACTTCACCACCGGCGCCCTGCGCTTCGTGGTGGCGTGCGCCGGCCTGCTGGCGCTGTGCGTCTGGCGCGAGGGCGGGCTCCCGCGGCCCACGCGCGGGCAATGGCCGGCGCTGGTCGCGCTCGGCGTGGCCGGCATCTTCTGCTACAACGCGTTCTTCTTCGCCGGCCTGGAGCGGATCCCCGCCGGGCGCGGGGCGCTGATCATGGCGCTCATGCCGGCCGCGACCAGCGTGGGCACCTGGCTCTTCTTCGGCGAGCGCATGAACCTCGCCCGTGCGCTGGGGATCGCGATCTCGCTGGCCGGCGTGGCCGTGGTGCTGTCGCACGGCGACCTCGCCTCGCTGCTGCACGGTGCGTTCGGCGCGGGCGAGGCGATGATGGTCGGCGGCGTGCTGTCCTGGACTGCCTACACGCTGATCGGGCGCACCGGACCGAAGGGCCTGTCGCCGCTCGCGACGACGGCCTGGGCGGCGCTCGTCGGGACGGTGCTGCTCGCCGCCGCGGCGCTGTTCGAGGCGCCGTGGTCGCGCGTGCCCACGCTCTCTGGAGAGGGCTGGATCGCCATCTTCTATCTGGGCCTCTTCGGCACCGTGCTCGCGTTCCTCTGGTACCTCGAAGGCGTGCGCGCGATCGGCGGCCCGCGCACCGCGGTATTCATCAACCTGGTGCCGGTGTTCGCGGTCGCCATCGCCGCCGTCGCGCTCCGCGAGCCGGTCTACGTCTCGATGGTCGTCGGCGGGCTGATGGTGATCGCCGGCGTGATGCTCACCAACCGGCCAGCGGCGGCGGTCGGAGTGCCCGCACCGGAGAAGCTGCGTTCGCAATGAGCGCCGTCGCGCTCAGGCCGCCCGGCTGACCGGCGCCGCGAGCACCCGGTCGAGCACCTCGGCATCGACCGGCTTCACGAGGTGCAGCTCGAATCCCGCCTCAAGCGCCCGCCGGCGGTGCTCCGGCAGCCCGTATCCCGAGAGGGCGATGAGGCGGATCGCGGTGCCGTGCTCGGCGCGCAGCTTCGCCGCGACCTCGTAGCCGTTCATCCCGGGCATGCCGATGTCCACCAGCGCCACCTCGGGCCGCAGGCTCCGCGCGGCCAGCACGGCGCTCGGCCCGTCGGGAGCATCGGCAACGGAGTGCCCCTTGAGCTCGAGCAGCGCGCGCAACGAGCGCCGGGCGTCGTCGTTGTCCTCCACGATGAGGATGCGCCGCGCGGCGGCGAGCGGCGGCGCGGCGCCGTCGGGGACCGCCGCCGCGGGCGCTGCGCGGGCGGGCAAGCGCACGACGAAGCGGCTGCCTCGCCCGCGGCCTTCGCTGTGCGCTTCGACGGCGCCGCCGTGCAGCTGGGTCAGCCGCTGCACGAGCGTGAGCCCGATGCCGAGCCCGCCGCGGGCCCGGCTGAGGGTCTGCTCGGCCTGGAAGAAGAGGTCGAAGAGATGCGGCAGCGACGCCGCGTCGATGCCCTCGCCGTCGTCGCCCACCGTCAGCACGGCGGCTTCGTCCGCCGCCTCGACGGTCACCGTGACGTGGCCGCCTTGCGGCGTGTACGTGAGCGCGTTGGTCACCAGGTTGGAGATGATCTGCTCGATGCGCGTGGCGTCGCCGTCGATCCACGCCGGCGACGCATTCACGGTGACCGTGTGCCGCTGCGTGCGGCCCGCCGCATCGAGCGTGGCGACGACGTTCCGGGCGTGCGCGGCGAGATCGAGCGGCCCGCGCTCGAGCGCGATCTTGCCGCTGATGACCCGCGAGAGGTCGAGGAGGTCGTCCACGATGCGGCCCAGGTGCTCGGCCTGGCGCGCGATGACGGCGTTCGCAGTCTGCGCCTCCGGCGCCCCCGACGGCACGCGCTTCGCCACCTGCGAGGCGTTCACGATCGCGGCGAGCGGATTGCGCAGCTCGTGTCCGAGCATGGCGAGGAACTCGTCCTTCGCGCGGTTGTCGGCCTCGGCGCGCGTCCGCGCGGCCTGCTCGACGGCGAGGAGCTGGGCGTGTGCCGCCGCGGCGGCCGCGCGCGCTGCCGCCTCGTGCTGCACGTGCAGCGACGCCTCCCGGAGCGCGCTGCCGAGCGCCTCGACCTCGCGCACCGTGGAGCCGAGGACGGGCACCGCCTTGCCGGCCGACGCCCGCTCGGCGGCCTCCGCGGCGCGGTCCATGAGCTTCGCGAGGCGGCCTCCCAGGGCGCCGGCGAGCGCCATCCCGAGCAGCGCACAGAGCACCCAACCGAGGGTCATCAGCGCGACCTGGCGGCGCAGCTTGCTCTCCATCGGCGACGCGGGCAGGCCATAGGAGGCGCGCCAGGCGGTGCCGGGCACCACTGCCCACGCGCCGTTGATCATGTCCCCCTCGTGGGTCGGCAGCTTCGCGCTTCCGGACGGCGCCTGCTCCATGGCCTCCGCGAAGGCCGGACCGGGCTGCTTGCCGCGAAAGGCCTCGGCATCGCGGCTCCGCCACACGTAGCGTCCCGCGCCGTCCATCACGGCGGCGATGCCGCTCGGGTCGGCCGTACCACCGAGCAGTTCCTGCAGGCGCTCGAACGACAGCGCGGCCCCGAGGACGTAGCGCACTTCGCCGTCGCGGACCACCGGAACGCTCACGGCGACGGCCTGTGCGCCGGGGCCGCGGGTTCGGAAGAGATCCGACACCGCCGGGCGCCGCGTCTCCACGACGCGCCGCTGGTAATCCCGGTCGCCGGATTCAGGCAGGGGCACGCCGGGCGGGTGGCGGAGATTCATCACCTGCTCCCCCGAAACGGAGACGAGCACCAGGTTGCTCCACTCGGGGCTCGCGTCCAGGACCTCGGCGGCGTACGCGCGGAAATCGTCGATCGCGCCGCGGGCGAGGGTGTCGGACAGCGCCATCAGTTCGAGCTTGCGGGTGGTGCCGTCGAGCTCGCTCCGGACGGTGGTGGCGAGCGACCGCGCGGCGTCCAGGACGGTGTCGCGCACGTCGGCCTGCTGCAGGCGCCAGGAGTGCACCAGCAGCAGGACGGAGAAGACCCCGAGCGGCAGCATGGCGATGAGCACCATGATGAGCAGGTGCTCGCGCAGGCCGGCGCGGAAGCCGGCACGGCGGAGTGGAGCGAACACGCGGAACTGCCTCCGGACGCATTCCCCCAGGCTGGCTGCATGCGGGGCCGGTCGTGACGCCGCCGGCCCCTTCACGCCGCCGATGGGAATGAGCCTAGCACAGGCCCCGCCGGCGGCCGCTCGCAGCGCCCCCGCGCGCGTGCCGGATGCCACATCGAGGTGCAGTCCCGCACGGCGGCTGGTCGTCGCGCTAGCATGCGCAGCATCGCATCCGCTGGAGTCGCGCCCATGACCGCCACCGCCCGTTACGACCTCGTGCTCGCGAACGCTCACGTCGTCGACCCCACCCTCGGCTTCGACGGCCGCGGCGAAGTCGCCGTCCAGGAGGGACGGATCGCTGCCGTGGCGCCGCGACTGCCCGCGCATACCGCGAAGCAGACCATCGACGTCGGCGGCGCGGTGGTGTGCGCGGGCCTCGTCGATCTGCACACCCACGTCTACGAGTGGGTCACCAACTTCGGCGTGCACGCGGACGACGCCGGCATCGACTCCGGCGTCACCACCCTCGTCGACGCGGGCAGCGCCGGCGCGTGGACCTTCGGCGGCTTCAAGGCGTACGTCATCGACCGCTCGCGCACCGACGTGCGCAGCTTCACCTCGGTCAACGTCGCCGGCGCGCTGAAGGGCGGCATGCGCGGCGACATGCTGCACGGCCCGGGCATGGTTGACGTGGACGACCTCGTCGGCGTGGCGCGGACGTACCCGCACGAGATCCGCGGGTTCAAGTGCCACGGCGAGTCGGGCGCGATCTCGCACTGGGGGGTGGAGGTGCTGAAGAAGGCGGTCGAGGCCGGCAATCGCGCCGACCTGCCGCTCTACTGCCATACGGGGGAACTGTTCCCGGTGGTCGAATCGAACCGGCCGGTGGCCGAGCAGGTGCTCGAGCAGGTGGTGCCGGTGCTGCGCCCGGGCGACACGCTCGCCCACGTGTACAGCGCCATGCCCGACGGCATCATGGGTAAACGCGATGCGGTGCCGCCGATCGTGTTCCACGCGCTCGAGCGCGGGCTGCACTTCGACATCGGCTACGGCATCAACTTCAGCTACGCCATCGCGCGCACGATGATGGCGGCCGGCGTCCTGCCGAACACGGTGTCGAGCGACGTGCACGGCGACTTCGGCAGCTACCACGACCTGCGCAAGCTCGACTACAGCCTCGCCGGCGCGATGACGCGCCTGCTCGCGCTGGGCATGCCGCTGATGGAGGTCGTACGCCGCACGACGGTGAATCCGGCGAAGGTGCTGCGCGCGGAGCTCGAGATCGGCACGCTGGAGCCGGGCACCCGCGCCGACGTCACCGTGCTCGATCGGCTCGAGGGCGCGTGGCCGCTCAAGGACGGTCAGGGCGAGACCCTGGTGGCGCGCGAGCGGCTGATGCCGCGCCTGGTGCTGCGCGACGGCGTGCCGCACGTCCCGCACAACCGCCTGCTCACCGACCTCACCGGACGGATGCTGCCGCTGGCGGCCTAGCTCCCGGCGGCGCCGCGCGGCCCGGCGCGGCGAGGATCTCGCGCACCGCGGCCTCGTCGATCGGCTTCACGAAGTGGCGGTCGAAGCCCGCCTCGGCGGCGCGCGCGCGGTCCTGCGGCTGGCCCCAGCCGGTCACCGCGACGATTGCCATGGCGTCGCCCAGCGGCCGGCTGCGCAGCTCCCGCGCCACCGCATACCCGTCGATGTCCGGCATGCCGATGTCCAGGAAGACGGCGTGCGGCTGGAAGCGTTCGGCTTCGCGCAGGGCGGAGAGTCCGTCGTAGGCCACGCGCGCCTCGGCCCCCAGCGCACCGACGAGCCGCGCGAGGCTGTCCGCGGCATCACGGTTGTCGTCCACCACCAGGACGCGGCGGGCGACGCCGTCGTGGAGCGAGGTCTCCTCGCGCTTCTCGGGGCGCGGCGTCCCGGCGAGGGCCGCATCCGGCAAGGGCAGCCGCACGGTGAACACCGCGCCGCGCCCGGGACCGTCGCTCGCCGCGCTCACCGTGCCCCCATGCATCTCGGTCAGGGTACGCACCAGCGAGAGCCCGACGCCCAGCCCGCCGGTGTGGCCGCTGGCATGGTTCATCAGCGCCGGGTCGCCCTGCACGAACGGCTCGAAGATGCGCTCCAGCATCTCGGCGGCGAGTCCCATGCCGTCGTCGCGTACGCGGATCGCGACCTCTCGCTCCTCGAGGGCGGCAGTGAGCGCGATGTGGCCGCCCGGCCGGGTGAACTTGGCGGCGTTGTTGAGCAGGTTCGCGAGGATCTGCGCGAGGCGCGCCGGATCGCCGTGCAGCGTGACGGGCGCCGGCGGCAGGGCCACCTCGAGCTCGCGCCCGAGGCTGCGGATGATCGGATCCACGGTCTCCACGGCCGTGCGCACCACGGCGTCCAGCGTGACCCACGTCCGGCGCAGCTCGATCTTGCCCTCGGCGACACGCGACAGCTCGAGCAGATCGTCCACCAGCCGGCGCAGCAGGCGCACCTGCCGGTCCATGACGTCGAGCGTCGCGGCGCTTGCCGCCGCGGTCGCCCCGCGACGCAGGATCTCGATCGAGGTCTGGATCGGTGCGAGCGGATTGCGCAGCTCGTGGGCGAGCGTCGCGAGGAAGAGGGTCTTGCGCCGGTCGCTGTCGCGGAGGCGGCGCTCGGCCTCCTTCGCGTCGGTCACGTCGAAGTTGACGCCCGAGACCCGCTTCACCCGGCCGGCGCCGTCGTGCTGGACGTCGCTGCGCGCGGCCATCCAGCGCACCGTCCCGTCGGGCCGCAGGACGCGGAACTCCGTTGCGTGCTGTCCCCCGCTCCCGCTCGCCTTCAGTCGGAGGTTCTGGCGAATGGCCTCGCGGTCCTCGGGGTGCAGCAGGGAGAGAAAGCGCTCGAGCGTGATCGGCTCGTTCGGCGAGAGCCCGAACAGCGCGCGCTGGGTGTCGTCCCAGTAAAGCCTGCCGGTCTCGGCGTCCCAGTCCCACACGCCCATCTGCCCGGCGGACAACGCGAGCCGCAAGCGGGCTTCGCTCGCCTCCAGTGCGCGGCGCGTGCGCAGGTGCTCGTCCGCCTCGCGGCGCAGCTCCGCGGCTTGGTCGCGGGCAGCGGCGGTGGCTTCGGCTTCATTGCGCAGGGCACCGCGCATCAACCCGCTGAAGAACGCGATCGACACCCCGCAGAACACGAACACCGGCATGCCGACCAGCAGCTGTGCGGATTGCAGGGACGTCGGTGCCGCGCGCACGAACAGCCAGAAGACGACCGCGGTGGACAGCACCGTCGTCGTGAGGGTCGGCCCGAGGCCGCCGAACCAAGCCGTGAGGACCAGCGCGGCGAAGAAGGTGAGGTAGGCGAGCGACTCGCCGACGATCGGTTCGAGCCACGCACGGGCGAGCGCGCCGAGCGCCGTGAACAGCACGGCGGCGACGTAGCCGATCAGCGGCGAAGACAGCCAGCGCGGCAAGCTCGCACGATCTCCAAGCAAGGCGGGCGAACGCACTACCGGGCTTGCGGCGGCGGCCTGCCCACTTGGTCTTCTTGGAATGCGTCCCGGAGGTCGCCGGGATCCTTCGTATGTATCACAACTTCGAAGGCACGGGCGACCGTCCCTCCTCGCGCGGGACCAGCGGTGCCGGCGAGCGGCACGCAGGGCTGCGAGGGCCGCGGCGCGACGCCGCGGCCCGGCGGGCACGGCTCAGTGCGACTGGCTGTCGCCGCCGCCTTTACGCAACTGCGGATCCTCTTCCTTGGCACGGCTGCGGCCCTCGCGCTCGGCACGGGCCATGTCCTGCGCTTCCTGCTGGCTGCGCGGGGCGGCATTCTCGGCCGCCTGCTGTACGCGCCCGGACTCGACGAACTGGTGCTGCGCGTCCTGGTACTCCTTGCCGGCCTCGTAGTTGCCCTCGCCCTGCACCTGGCTCTTGCCACCCTGCTGCTGGGACTTACCCCCGGCCTGTTGCTGACCCTGCTGGCTTTGCGACTGCGTGCCGGACGATTGCTGCGGGTCCGACTGGGACGTTTGCTTCTGGTCTGCCATGGCGGCTCCTTTCCACGGTTGCGCGCTGCCGCGAGAGGCGCGGCACCGCTTCAGCACCGGGATTGCAAGCCGCGTGCCGGCTCAGAGCGCGCGCGAGAGTCGGTTCTCCGGCGGGGGCAGGTTGTCGAGCTCGGCGCGCAGGACGTCGAAGTCCACCGGCTTGGTGAGATGCAGATCGAAGCCCGCGTCGAGGGCGCGGGCGCGGTCGTCGTCATCGCCGAAGCCGGTGACGGCGACGAGGAACGTGTCGCCGAGCCCGGGCTCGGCGCGCAGGCGCGCGGCCACCGCGTAGCCCGAGAGCCGCGGCAGGCCGATGTCGAGCAGGGCGACGTCGGGCTTCAGATCCGCGGCGGCGGCGAGACCGGTCTCGCCGTCATAGGCGACGCGGACCTCGTGACCCTCCAGGCGCAAGGCGACGGCGAGGGCTTCGGCGGAATCGACCTGATCCTCGACGATCAGGATGCGCAGGGCAGGCATGTGGACGGGCAGCGGGGGGATATGACGACATCATACCGTTTCGCGATGCAAGCGGCGGCGGAATTCGGCCAGGTGCACGAGTCCCGCGATGGCGCGGCTGCCGTACCAGGAGGTGGCCTCGCCGTCGATCAGCGACACCGGCCGGCCTGCGAGCCCCGCGACCTCGGCGACGTGCGCCTCGCGGAACATGTAGGGCTCGGTGGAGAGCAGCACGCGTGCGGCGCCGTCGAGCGTTGCGGCGTCGAGGTCCACGACGGGATAGCGCACGGCGGCAGCGGCGGGCACGGTGTGCCAGCCGACCAGCGCCAGCGTGCGTGACACATAGGTCTCGCGCGCCACGCTCATCCACGGATCCTTCCAGATGAGATACAGCACGTGCTCCGGGGGCAGGTCGCGCCCGGCGTCCGCCGCTGCGCCGTACGCGGTCTCGAAGCGGGCGCACAGGGCCTCCGCTTCGCGGTCGCGGCCGAACAGCGCCCCGCACAGCCGATACAGGTCGAGGTTGTCGCGCGGGGCGAGCGGGTGCGTCACGACGACGTGAGGCACGAAGGTGCGCAGCGCCTCCGCGGTCTCGCGCCGGTTTTCGTCGACGTTGACGATCACGTGCGTCGGCGCGAGCGCGCGGACGCGGTCGATGTCGACGTCCTTCGTGCCGCCGACCTTCGGGATGCGCTTCACCGCCGCGCGCGGATGGATGCAGAAGCCCGTGCGGCCGACGACGCGGTCGGCCAGGCCGAGGTCGATGAGCAGCTCGGTGATGCTCGGGACGAGGGACACGATGCGCGCATCGCGGCAGCCCACCGGGTGCGCGGTGCCGAGCGCGTCGCAGGCGGTCGTCGCGATCACGTCGGCAGCCCGCGCGGCTTCCGCGGGGCGCGCGCAAATGCCCGTTCGTACAGCGGCCGCGGCAGGGCGCGCAGCGCGAGCGACGCCAGCCACATCTGCCAGGGAACGACCGCGAAGCGCTGGCCGCGGTCGATCACGCGCGCGAAGCGGCGGGCCGCTTCGTCGGCCGGCAGCAGGAAGGGCATGGGATAGCGGTTCACGCGGGTCATGGGCGTGTCGATGTAGCCCGGGCACAGCGTGACCACGCGCACGCCGCTGCCGCGCAGCTCGGTGCGCAGGCTTTCGAGCCAGGTGATCGCCGCGGACTTCGAGGCCGAGTAGGCGGCGGCGCCGGGTAGGCCGCGAAAGCCCGCGACGCTTGCGATGCCGACGAGGGTCCCGCTCCGGGCGGCACGCATCCCGGGCAGGAACGGGCGAAAGGTGGCGGCCATGCCGACGACGTTGGTGGCGAGGACCCGTCCGAGCACCGCGATGTCGCCGTCGTCCTCGGCCGAGGTGCCGACCGAGATGCCGGCGTTCGCGACGACCACGTCGGGCAGCCCGTGGCGCGCGATGAAGTCGGCCGCGGCCGCCGCCATCGCGGCGCTGTCGGTGACGTCGGCCGCGTAGGTGGCGCAGGGTCCGGGCAGCGCCGCAGCCACCGCGGCGAGCGCGTCGGCGCGGCGGGCGACCAGCCCGACGGCAGCACCGCGCCCCGCATAGTGCCGGGCGAGCGCGGCGCCGATGCCGCTGGAACCGCCGGTGATGAAGACTGCGGGCGGCGCGCCGCGCATGCGGTCGCGCCCGATGGGCTACTTCTTGCCGCCGGCCTTCGCCATCTCCGCGCGCTCCATCGCGATCACGCGGTTGGCGTTGTTGAGCATGTTCTGCCCGGCCGGGACGATGTACTTGCCATTGACGAGCAGCGCGGGGACGCCGTCGATGCGGCTCTGCTCGAGCAGGGTGCGGGCGCGCTTCATCTTGCTCTCCACCGCGAAGGACTTCTCCGCGTCGGCGAACTTCTTCGGGTCCACCCCGTTCCGCTCGAGCCACTGGGCGAGCGCCTGCGGGTTGGTGATGCGCAGGCCGTCGCGGTGGATGGCGTCGAACAGCGGCTTGTGCAGGCGCTCGACCTGGCCGAGCGACTCGAGGGCGTAGTACACCCGGCCGGCGGCCGCCCACTGCTCGTTGAAGGCGGCCGGGACGCGGCGGAAATCGACGTCCTTCGGCTGCTCCTTCACCCACTTCTCCAGCAGCGGCTCCATGGTGTAGCAGTGCGGGCAGCCATACCAGAAGAACTCCACCACCTCGATCCGCGACTTGTTGTCGGTGGCGATCGGCGTGGGAAGCTCGAGCACGTCGGGCGGCAGGTTGGGCTGCTGCGCGGCGACCGGCAGGGCCAGGGGAAGGGACAGGCAGGTGAACAGCACGGCGGCGAGTGTGCGGAGCATGGGGGTCCTATGAGGGCTATTGTTCCTTGAGCTTCACCAGCGAGGCCTCGACGCCGTTCTGCGCGAGCTGGCCGCGGATGCGGTTGATCTCGTCGAGCTGCGCGTACGGGCCCAGGCGGACGCGGTACCACGTGCCCTTGTCGGGCAGGGTGGCGGGCTCCACGCTCGCCTGCAGGCCGAGCAACGCCAGACGCGCCTTGAGGTTGTCCGCATCCGCCGGGTTCTGGAACGCGCCGGCCTGGATGACGTAGGACTCGCGCGTCGCCGCCGGGTTCTTCTTGGCCGCCGCGTTGCGCAGCTCCTTCTCGCTGACCGGCTCCTCCTGCCCGGGCAGGATGCGATAGAACTCGAAGCGCTTGTCGGACTTGGACGGCTCCGCCGTGGGCACGTTCACCTTGGGCGGTTCCGCGGGCTTGGCGGTCTCGGCGAGGGAGCGGTCCTGCTGTGGCGCGGCCTTCGGCGTCGGGGCGGCGGCCTTGTTGACGAACGGCACCGGCGCCTTGGTCATGTACACGGCGATCACCGTGGCGATCACCAGCCCCAGCACCAGGCCGATGAAGATGCCGAGCAGGGTGCCGCCGCGCGCCGGACGCCGGTTCGCGGTGCGTGACCGCGGCTTGTAGTCTTTCATGAGGGCCTGCGGGGTGTTACATGGACGACGGCGCGCCGACCCCGAGCAGCGCGAGCCCGTTGGCGAGGACCTGCCGCACCGCTTGCGCAAGCGCGAGCCGCGCCAGGCGCGTGTCGCGATCCTCCACGAGGAACCGCTCGGCATTGTAGTAGCTGTGGAAGGCCCCTGCCAGCTCGCGCAGGTAGAACGCGACCTGGTGCGGGGCGAATTCCACGGCGGCCAGCTCGAGGACGTCGGGATAGTCGCCGAGCCGCTGCAGTAACTCCTGTTCGCGCGGGCCGGTGAGCGGACCGAGCGCCACCGCGTCGAGCCGGACGTCGTGCGCCTCGCCGCCGAACTTCTCGGCCCAGGCGGCGATCACCGAGCACACCCGCGCGTGCGCGTACTGCACGTAGTACACCGGGTTGTCCTCCGACTGGCTCTTGGCGAGGTCGAGATCGAAGGTGAACTCGGTGTCGGCCTTGCGCGACGCGAGGAAGAAGCGCACCGCGTCGCGGCCGACGTCGTCGATGAGATCGCGCACGGTGACGTAGCTCCCGGCGCGCTTGGAGATCTTCATCTCCTCGCCGCCGCGCATCACGCGCACCATCTTGTGCAGGACGTAGTCGGGGTAGCCCTTCGGGATGCCGAGGCCGAGCGCCTGCAAGCCGGCGCGCACCCGCACGACCGTGCTGTGGTGATCGGAGCCCTGGATGTTGATGGCGCGTGCGAAGCCGCGCTCCCACTTGGTCACGTGATAGGCGACGTCCGGGACGAAGTACGTGTACGAGCCGTCGGACTTGCGCATCACGCGGTCCTTGTCGTCGCCGTACGCCGTGGTGCGCAGCCACAGCGCGCCGTCGGCCTCGTAGGTGTGCCCGGAGGCGACCAGCGCCTCGACCGTCCTCGCCACGCGGCCGTCGGTGTAGAGCGAGCTTTCGAGATAGTAGTTGTCGAAGCGCACGCCGAGCGCCTGCAGGTCGGTGTCCTGCTCGGCCCGCAGCGCCTTCACGGCGAAGCGCGTCGCCGCGCCGAGATCGGCCGGGTCGCCGCCGGCGGCGAGGAAGTCCGCGGCGATCTCCCGGATGTAGTCGCCGTGATAGCCGTCCTCGGGGAAGGGCACGTCCTCGCCGCGCGCCTGGCGCGCCCGCGCCTGCACCGAGCGCCCGAGGTTGGCGATCTGCACGCCGGCGTCGTTGTAGTAGAACTCGCGCGTCACGCCGTAGCCCTGCGTCGCGAGCAGGTTGCAGATCGCGTCGCCGAGGGCGGCCTGTCGGCCGTGTCCGACGTGCAGCGGTCCGGTCGGATTGGCGGAGACGAACTCCACCATCACGCGGGTGCCGCGGCCGCGATCGACGTGGCCGAAGCGCTCCCCGGCCGCGAAGATCGACCCGATCACCGCCTGCTTCGCCGCGGGTCTGAGACGCAGGTTGATGAAGCCGGGTCCGGCGATCTCCGCGGCCTCCAGCCAGTCCGACGGCGGCAGCGCCGCGACCAGCCGCTCGGCCACCTGCCGCGGCGGCTGCTTCAGGCCCTTGGCGATCTGCAGCGCCGCGTTGCAGGCGTAGTCCCCGTGGGCCGCCTGCTTCGGCCGCTCCAGGGCGATGACCCGCGGCGGTTCGTTGGGGGCGACCTGCGCGAGGGCCCGGGTGAGAAGCTGGACGAGATGGTCGCGTACGGCCGCTGACATGGCTGAATTTCTTTTAAAAACCGTCAATTATAGCCATGAGCAGGGGCGCGGCGCGAGGCCGTCCGGGAACTTCGCGCGGGTTTGCCCTGGATCAAATCGCCCGGCCCTGCCATGCAACTAATATGTCAGCCATGGACACGGCGCCGCCGCGCCGGCCGAGAGATCGAGGAGACGACGATGAGCGCAGTGATGTACGGAGTGGCGATGGCCGCCGCGATCGTGGCGCTGTGGTACGTGATGAACCTGTGGGCCCGCCGGATGTGGGGCAAGGCCTACGACAAGGCGCTCCCCATGGGCGAGATGATGGCGAAGGTCGGCGTGGCCCCGGAAGCGATGGCGGCGGTCGGCATGCGTGGCCGCACGGTCGCGGCGGCGCGCGCCTGCGCCGAGTGCCGCAACGAGGCGGTGTGCCACGAGTTCCTCGACGGCAAGAACGACGCCAAGCCGGCGTCCTTCTGCCCGAACAACGAGCTGTTCGAGTCGCTGAAGCGTTAGGCGCCCGCGCCGCCGGCAGAGCCGGCGGCGCGGCGATCGTGCCACGCGGCGGCTGCGGCCGCCGCGTGCGTTTGCGGCTCAGTGCGCCGGGCGCGGCGTGCTGAGCGTCCCGATGTCGCCGGCGAGCTCCGCACCCTGCTCGACGATGATGCTGCCGTAGCGGATCTTGCCCGACACGCGGCCGGTCGAGTGGATGACCAGTTGCTTGCGCGCGGTGAGTTCACCGTCGAAGCGGCCGCGGATCTCGGCCACGTCGATGCCGACGGTGCCGTGGAAGGAACCGTTCTCGGCGATCTGGATGACGCGGCTGTCCATCGACGCTTCCACGCGACCCTCGACGACCAGCGTGTCGCAGTCGGTGATCTCGGCGCCCTTCAGCTTGATGTCGGGGCCGACGATCAGCTTGCTCCCCTTGGCCTCGGCAGGGACGGCGGCCGGCGCGGATCCCGCGGCCGTCTCCGGTGCGGCGGGTGCGCTTTCCGCGCGCGGCGCTTCCGGCGCCGGGGTCTGTGCGGGCGTGGCCGACGGCGCGAGGCCGGGGCGCGGGGGCTCGCGGCGCAGGCGGTCGTTCTGTCCGAACAGATTTTGCTTCGTCAACATCGGGACTCCTTCCTTGCTGGGGCTGCGGAAAAAAATGACGACACCTTTGTGCAAGCGGCGTGCCCGCTTTCGGAGAGTCCAATGTCGTCAACGAAGTAGCGTCAACGTCTCGAAACTGCTTTGTCTGTGCGGCACGACGCGCGGGTCGGGTCCCGTTGCCAAGCCGCTGTTTCGACGGCACACTCCGTGTCGGTCACGCACGACATCCGCATGATCCCCGCCAACGTCACGCTGCGTCTCGCGACGCTCGCCGATGCCCTCGACATCGCGGAGATGTCGCGCGACTACATCGAGGCCGGACTCGGATGGAGCTGGACGCGCACGCGCGTCGCACGCAACATCGCCAGCCCCAACACCGTGACCCTGGTGGCGAACGATCACGAGCGCATGATCGCCTTCGGCATCATGTACTGCGGCGACGAGCACGCGCACCTGAACCTGCTCGCCGTGCGTCCGGCGTATCGCCGCGCCGGCATCGGTGCCCATCTCATGGAATGGTTCGAGGCCACCGCGCTCACCGCGGGGATCGCCACCATTCGCCTGGAACTTCGCGCCGGCAACGATCCGGCGCGGCGCTTCTACCGCCGACTGGGCTTCGCCGAGATCGCGCGCGTCCCGCACTACTACGGCGGCGTCGAGACGGCCGTGCGCATGTCGAAGGACGTGCGGCGCGCGCCGGGCGGGGCGCCCGTGGACTGGAAGCGGTTCCTGCGCTGAACGCGTCCGCGCCGGTTCTCGCGCGCGTCGTCGACGCGCTTGCCGCCGACGGCTGGTGCGAGATGCCCGGTTATCTGGCCGCATCGGATGCGGCGGCGCTGCGGGAAGAGGCGATCGCGCGCGATCGGGCGGGGCGGTTCCGGCCCGCGCGCGTCGGCCGTGCCGGCGGCGCGGCGCGCGTCCTGGCCATCCGCGGGGACGACATCCTGTGGCTCGACCACGACGATCCGTCGCCAGCCGTCCGCCGCGCGCTCGCGGCGCTGGAGGCGCTGCGCGCGGCGCTGAACGAGGCGCTGTTCCTCGGTCTCGTGGAACTGGAGGCGCACCTGGCCGTCTACCCGCCCGGCGCCGGCTACGGCGTCCACCTGGACCGCTTTCGCGACGACGACGCGCGCGTGGTCTCGGTCGTGCTCTACCTCAACGACGCCTGGCGCCCCGAGGACGGCGGCTGCCTGCGCCTGTACCTCGGAGGCGCGGAGAGTCCGCCGGTGCACGACGTCGCGCCGCACGCCGGCACCCTCGCGGTCTTTCTCGCCGACCGCTTTCCCCACGAGGTGCTGCCGGCGCGGCGGGCCCGCTACAGCCTGACGGGCTGGTTCCGGCGGCGGTCCTGACGCCCGGACGCTATTCGCGAATGCGCTGAAAGGCGTCCACCGTCGTCACCCAGACGACGCCGTCTCCGGGCCTCCCGGTGTGGCAGTGCTCGCGGATGATGCGGACGAGCTCGTCCGCCTTGTCGTCGGGCGCGACGATCTCGATGCGGACCTTCGCCGAGTAGTCGGTCAGCTCGCTCTTGATGCCCGGCGGGTTCGGCTTGTCCGGGTGGTAGCCCGAGCCCTCCGCCTTGGTGACCGTCATGCCCGGGAAATCGGGCAGGTGACGGAACGCCTCGCGGATGCGGGGCAGGCGCGACGGCTGGATGACCGCCTTGATCTCCTTCATGTTGCGCTCCTCTCAGCCTCCATCGGCTTTTTCTAAGCCTCGATCCGCTTCTCTTCAAAGAAGCGGTACAACGTGGGCACGACGACCAGCGTCAGCAGCGTCGAGGTGATGAGGCCGCCGATCACCACGATCGCGAGCGGCCGCTGCACCTCGGACCCCGGGCCGGTCGCGAACAGGAAGGGGATGAGGCCGAGCATGGCGACGGTCGCCGTCATCATGACCGGGCGGAACCGCAGCTTCGCCCCTTCCACCACCGCCTCGCGCAGCCCCATGCCCTCCTCGCGCAGCTTGCGGATGTACGACACGAGGACGACGCCGTTGAGCACCGCGATGCCCCACAGGGCGATGAAGCCCACGGAGGCAGGCACCGAGAGGTACTCGCCCGACACCGCGAGGCCGAAAATGCCGCCGATGGAGGCGAACGGCAGCACCGTGATGATGAGCGCGGCGAAACGCACCGAATTGAACAGCAGGAACAGCAGGAAGAAGATCGCCGCGATCGTGATCGGCACGATGATGGTGAGGTGGCCCAGGGCGCGCTCCATGTTCTGGAACTGTCCGCCCCACTCCAGGTAGTAGCCTTCCGGAAGCTTCACCTCGCGCTCCACCGCCTGGCGCAGCTCCGCGACGAACCCGCCGAGGTCGCGGTCGCGCACGTTGATGCCGACGACGATGCGGCGCTTGCCGG